>PAWW01000049.1 GCA_002714255.1 Acidiferrobacteraceae bacterium | reverse complement strand
GCAGGCGGTGTTTCGAATTGTCGGACGCTTGTCGCGCTCCAGTATGAGCGTTCTCATTTGCGGTGAATCGGGTACCGGCAAGGAGTTACTGGCGCGGGCGATTTACGACAACAGTCCGCGGGTAGGGGGTCCGTTTATTGCGCTCAACTCCGCGTCCATACCCGTTGAGCTCCTGGAATCAGAACTTTTCGGACACGAACGAGGGGCTTTCACGGGTGCTGATGCCCGGCGTCACGGTCGATTTGAGCAAGCTGATGGCGGGACGTTATTTCTCGATGAAATAGGTGACATGCCGGTGGATTTGCAAACGCGCCTTTTACGGGTGCTGGCCGATGGAAGTTTCTACCGTGTCGGCGGTCACCAGCCGCTGCGCGTGGATGTGCGTATTATTGCGGCGACACATCAGGATCTTGAGGCGCGGGTCGCTGAAGGCTCGTTCCGCGAGGATCTGTACCACCGACTTAATGTGATTGCGATTGGGTTGCCACCGCTGCGTGACCGACCGGGGGATGTGCCAGCGCTGGCACGGCAGTTTCTGGATGTTGCTGCCCACCAGCTTGAAGTAGAGCCCAAGGCGTTGTCGAGCGCTGCGTTGGACAACTTAATGCAAAGACAATGGCCAGGGAATGTGCGTGAACTCGAAAACTTGTGCCAACGTCTGACGGTGATGGCACCTGGGCGGGTCATCGATGTCGCCGACCTGTTGCCAGAGNCGCCTAGTGNCAAGCCATTGGAGAAAGGATTAACGGCAAACAANTGGCAGCTCGCTTTAGCACAAGTTGTTACGCGAAAAATAACCGATGGCCAGCAACACCTATTGGAAGAGCTTGGCCCACAGTTTGAACGGGTGCTTCTCAGCACGGCATTAACCATGACTCAGGGGCGAAAACAACGCGCTGCCNAACTGCTAGGTTGGGGGAGAAATACGTTAACGCGTAAACTGAAACTGCTGAATCTGGATTAGGCTAGCGATCACAGAACCGNTGACGATGGCCAATGAGGAAACGCTGATTCTGTACCTGCGCAACGGCTGTGGTTACTGTNATTACGTTCAGGACGCGATCAGAAAACTGGGGTTGACGGTGGAAGAACGCAACATATGGGAAGACCCCGCGTTCGAGGAGGAACTCATGTCGGTAACAGGAAGGCGGGTGGTTCCGGTTCTTCGAGCCATTGATAATGAGGGGGCTTCGCGCTGGATACCGGAATCACGCGACATCATCGAGTATTTGGTTAGTCACCACTCGGCCGATTGAATNACCCAATCACGGGTTTGTTAAACCCTGCCACGGTTGTTCGCCATCTCAAGCGACGGGATAAGATTCTCGGCGGCATTCTCCGTGAGACNGACCAGTGTCCGCTGTTTGACCAACGTGNATTAAGNGAGGAAGCGCTTTTTCAGCGCTTAGCGCGATCGATTGTTGGACAGCAATTGTCAACACGCGCAGCCAGCACTATCTGGGGCCGCGTTGTTNCGCCGGCCAGGGGCCGTGGGGGATTGCGTAGACGAATTCTCGACTTGACCGAGGGGCAGGCCGCTAAGGCCGGTTTGTCCAGACAGAANAGCGCTTATCTGAAGGCATTGGCTGCTGGACATCGCGATCGACAGATTCGGTTGTCTAGTCTCAGAAGTGAGTCAGATGAGGTGGTGATCGAGCGCCTATCCGAGCTGCGCGGTATTGGTCGGTGGACCAGTGAAATGTTTCTTATNTCGTGTCTTAAACGGTTGGATGTCTTCTCTGTCGGTGACGCCGGCCTGCGGCGGGCAATGCGGTACCTATACCAGTTGCATGACCCCAGTGATGCTGATCTTGTCGCTCTGGCCGAGCACTGGCGACCTTACCGGTCGGTNGCGTCATGGCACCTGTGGCGCGCGCTCGACAACNATTGGATCGAATAGCNCCACNTCGAGNNNNTTCTAGCCNANAAACTTCCAGTAAGTATCCTTCTTACTAACCAAACCATTCTTAAACTCCCACAGGTCACAGCCGAGGTATTCAAAAGGGTGACCGTTTTGGGGAGTTCCGCGAACAACCCATTCTGANAGGGCCTTGGTGTCGTCGCATATCCAATGCCGCATCTCTTCCCAGCGCATATCAGGAATNTCGTGATAACGAGCCCGCAATACATCGCCAATTTCCTTTTTGCCAATGCATTTCTGGCCCTCGGGCGCATGCGGNCCGCGCGCCATTAACCAGANACAGTCAGTGGTAAAAGTAGACAAGATGGCATCGACGTCGTGTTGGTTAAAGCCGTCTTGAATTTCATCTAGGTACTCTATCGAGATGGGTCGCGGCATGGTGGTCTCCAATGGNGGCTAAGGNGTTAAACGCTGTTNCTGGGATAATGAGGTTAACGGCACAGTGGCGTCTACTTCGGTAGAGAAGTATGAGTAAGCGAGAGACNGNCCGACCAGAGTTATCGGTTAGCCAGTGCCCATACATTTTCCTGTACTGATTAAGCTGCAATATCCGAGGGTAATCTTGCGTTGCAATGCACAGGCTCTGTGTTGTGCTGGACAAGGGCTTTGTTTCAGCTGCAGACTCGTTGTCTTCGCCAAGGCGCTTTGTGATGGGAGGAGATAAAAGTGCACCATATACCGATTTTGAGTCGACGGCGTCTTCAGGCCGAGGTCATACAGCCGATCTACGACGAGATGGTGAAGCGGCTGGGAGAAGATGAGGCACAGTCGATTCTGGACACCGCCATACGACAGGCAGCAATTGCCGAAGGGGNCAACCTCGCNAGCCAAGCTCCTGATGGCGAAACCAGCATGAAGTCATTTATTGACTGCTTTGAGCTTTGGACCCGCGGCGGTGCNTTAGAAGTTGAAGTGCATCAGGCTACCGATGAGCGTTTCGAGTTCGATGTCACTCGGTGCCGTTATGCGGAAACATACCAAGAAATGGGGCTGGGCCATATTGGCCAACTCCTATCATGCAACCGAGACGAGTGTTTCTGCGAGGGATATGACCCTAAGATCAAACTGGAACGTAAGCAGACCATCATGGCCGGGGATGCGCGATGCACATTTCGTTACCGCTACGAGAGTGAGTAATTGACGTCGACGGTACCGAATTAGACCTCACTCACATCAGGCCACTATAGAGTGTCCACAAAATCCCGCAGTAAAACACCGGGGCAGCCGGCGGCTGACAGCGGGCCCGTTGCATTGACCACCCGTTGGCCGTTGACCCAGACACCATGCAGGCCGACCGCAGGGGTGTCCACGCGCGTATTGCCCCCTGGCAGATCGCTAACGCGNCGCCTTGGGCCGCGGCCAACTCGATTGCGATCAAACAATATCAGGTCTGCGTAATAGCCAGGGAGAAGGCGCCCGCGATGTTTGATGCGGCAAATGTCAGCTGGCCGACTAGTGACGAGCTGCACTGCTTGCTCAAGGGTCATATCACTNCGGTCGCGCGCCCAGTGTCCGAACAGATGTAGACCAAATCCGGCGTCGCAAAGAAAGGACAGGTGGGCGCCCGCGTCCGATAACGTGATAACGGCATTCGGGTGATTGAGCAGNGTCTTAACCCTGTCTTCTTGCGTATTGAACAGTTTACAGTCGAACATTGCATCCATCTCGCCATCTAGGGCGAAATCGAGCAGCCAGTCAAAGGGGTCTTGGCCTGCTACAGTAGCGAGGTGACCAATGTTTTGTTGGACCAGCTCCTGGTGGCGGGGATCTGCTACGCTCATGATGGTCAGGTGGTCAAACTGGTGGTAGGAAAATCGATTGGGCACCCCCTTAGTGTTTGCCTCGGTCTTGATGGCCTGTCGAAAAGAGGGGTCGCGAAGAATACGTTCGTACTCTGACTGGTCCTTAGCTTCAATGGCGGGTCGCCACGCGAGAAAAGCTTCGAGTGGATAAGGGTGTCGAATCGTAAACTCCATTCCCAGCGGAAAACATCCGACCTGGCCCCACAGTTCTCGACCCCGGCTACGAGCGGTTTCAATCTCGCTGAACTCTCGAAACACTCGTTCGGGATCGTTAGGGTCAACGAACATAGCGGCGATCATGATAGGCCGCCCATTGTTTGCAGCAACTTTTTCAAGAAACGGAACCGTCGTTGTCATGCCTTTCGTTAGCATAAATACTCCCTTACCGGCCTCGCCGAGCGCGCCGGTTAACTGGAGTATTTCGTGTTCATCAGCAAGACGTGAGGGCATCGGAATGCCGTTCTCCCCGTTATGTTGCTCGAGGGTCGAGGTGGCAAAGCCGACTGCGCCGGCGGCCATGGCCTCGAGCAGTAGCACCTTCATCTCGGCGACTTCCTTGGGAGTCGCTGCTCGGCTTGATGCTTCTTCACCCAACACCCAGGTACGAAGCGACGAGTGGCCGCAGTACGAGGCCACGTTGGGCACCATGCCCTTTTGTTCTAACAGATCCAGATATTGAGGATAGGATTCAAACGCCCAATCAACGCCCGCCCGCAAAGCGTCCAGAGACATTCCTTCCACATGGGTCAGGTTTCGCAGCGTGAGGTCGCGATGTTCGGGTTTGCATGGTGCAATCGTGAACCCACAGTTGCCAATCAATACGGTGGTTACCCCAAGAGATGTCGAGGGAGTTGCGAAGGAGTCCCATGTCAATTGCGCGTCGTAGTGCGTGTGAAGATCAATAATGCCTGGTGCCAAGGTCATGCCATTGGCATGCACTTCTTTCCGGCTTGAACCCAATGCTTTGCCAATGGAAGTAATACGGTTGTCATCAATTGCGATATCGCCGTGCTGGGCAGGCGCACCCGTCCCATCAATAATCTCGGCGTTTCGAATAATCAAATCGTGCATGAGTCGTGGCTTCAGCGAGGTGGAATGATTAGCATTTCAGTCGATCACTCACTGTAGTTCGATTGCAAGGCTTGTACAAGAAAAACAACGGTGGTATCAACAGTGTTGATAATATCGAGCCTGGCTCACTAGATCAGAAAGACCGATGAACACCAATCGAATTGAGCGTACCGCAAGGCATTTTCATACTGCGCACCGTGACGGTAAGCNGTATGAGNGNGCGCCCGTTGAATACCGCCCGAAGAATCTTGAGGAGGCCTATGCAGCGCAGGACCGGTTTCTTGAATTGTCCTCGACTGGTTCGCCATCAGTCGCNGGTTACAAAATAGCGGTCACGAGCCAGGTCATCCAACAGCTGGTTGGCTTGGCGCNCCCGTGTCTAGGCACAATACGGGGNGNCTCGGTGCATGCGTCGCCCGCCCGTCTGGCCGAGTCCGGGTTTCACCATGTAGCGGTCGAATGCGAAATTGCGTTCACACTAAAAAATCACCTGGTGCCCATNCGCGGTGAACAGGATCGAGAATCAGTAAGAGCACTGATCGAAAGNTGTCATNCGGCATTNGANCTCATNGAAGATCGGTATGCGGATTATTCAACGATGGATGCGTTATCGCTGATTGCNGATAATTGCTGGTGNGGTGGGGTGGTNTTGGGACCGGCGATNNCTGATTGGCAAACATTGGCGCTNGATCAGTTGACCGGGACNCTTGAAATCAACNNNAAAAAGGTTGGGGAGGGGGTCACTCGGGANGCTTTGGGACATCCGCTNGAAGGNCTTGCCTGGGTCGCGAATACCCTNGCTGAACAGGGTAAGTCGCTCAAGGGCGGTATGGTCGTGATNACNGGCAGNATCATCGCNACTGANTTTNTAANCAGCGGNGATNCNGCGGTTTTTTCGGTCGATGACCTGGGCCNTACCGNGCTCAACCTTTATTAAACNGNTACCNTGAAAAATGGTTATTCACTGGGCGTGNTGGTNTTTTTTCTCGGGGTCGNGATGCTCATGATCACGGANGANAAAATTTGGCATTANNTTACNTTTTTGCTGGCAGTCGNTTTGGTCGTGATTCAGATGGTGAGTGACAAGCGCAAGCAAGAGCGCGAGTGATTGCTTGCTTGCGCTTCAAGCCGGTTCGAGATCGATAGTCAGCGACGTGATCTTACGACACAGATACCGGGGAAATCGCATCCATCAGCCAACGGGCATGGCCGGCCAACGGCCAATCACTATGGGCCTGGCCGATTAATTGAATGCCAGCGGGTAGGCCTCTGATCCCCAGTAACGGCACAGTAATAGCCGGCGCCCCGAGTGCGGAGGTGGCCGCATTAAAAGCGGGGTCTCCGGTCTTGAACGCGTACCCGGGTTCTCCAGAATCTGCCAGGTGATCGAGTGGCGGTGCCGGGCCCACACAGGACAGGGTGATCATNGCGTCCGCCAGCGGCGCGAGGGCGCGCAGGGATTGACGCATTGTCTCTCGCTGTTGCANGGCGTCACGATAGTCCTGCGGCGTGAGTTGCTCCGCCTTTTCAAGCCAGATACACAAATCCTCGCTGAGCAAACCCGTGTCGCGGTAGTTTCTAAAAGCCCAGCGTGATTCGTAACTGCAGACTATTCGGCAAAGGATAACGCTGGCTTCGATGGCCCGTTCAAATCGTTCAATAGCCTTATCGTCGCGTCGCGTGATGAGGGTAACGCCCTGNTCGTTTAACTGGTCAAGCACCTGATGAAANGCNGATTGGGTCATCTCGTCACACCGGGCCCAGCCCTCGGTTTCCAAAACGATAAGGCGACCGGGTCGTTGGGCGGGGGCTAGGTGCGCCGGCCCAAAGAGCCCNGGNTANCCCGGATCAGCCCCTGCCCGTTGGGCGATCTCGTGTGCAACAGCCCACAGGTCTTCGAGCGACGCTGCGTGNACACCAAGATGCAACTGGCTCAGGCTTAAGCCTTCACCGCCATGCAGTGCCCCCAGGGTGGGCTTGATCGCGAAGTTACCGCAGAAGGCGGCTGGGCGAATAATCGAACCGACCACCTGGTTGCCGAGCGCCGCCGGCACCATGCCGGCACCGACAGCGGCTGAGGTNCCACTGGACGAGCCCCCTGGTGTCGCGTTGGAGTCAAAAGGATTGGTGGTTGGGCCCGGGACCACGAAAGCAAATTCCGTGGTGACTGTTTTCCCCACGATGGGNGCACCGGCGAGGCGCAGCGCGTTGACCGATGCGGAATCCATATGAGTCTCGCGGCCTTTGAAGATGGGGCTGCCCAATTCTGTTGGCATGTCCCGAGTCTGGAGNACATCCTTAATNCCAATCGGCATNCCNTCAATNGGTGAAANGGGTTTGCCACNACGATAGCGTTGGGTGGATTCCTCTGCTGCTCGACGAGCGTTATCTTCATTAAGGGTCACCCAAGCTTTAATGGTCGGTTCTTTTTGGGNGATGGTGTCCAGGCATCGCTCAAGGTAATCTGTTGGGGAATCGGTTCCGTCGAAGAAACTTTGGCGCACATCAGAGAAAGTCCGCATACGGTGACGACTGGGGTCATAAATCGGTTGGCCATGCAGGGATTGTTTGGTCATGAATGGGGCCTCCGGCCAGTCAGCGNTGATGAATTAACGACTAGGATACTTTAGCCTAACGTACCTNNAACGATCTGGGATGAGTTTGCGTGGCGATGTGCGCCTCCATTGAGGCGATCGTGATCCAACAGTTAGNGGNAATACCTTATTGAAACCAGGTTTAGATGGACCTACCAGAATCAGTAGTCTCGATTGTTTTTTCGACTGCGCTCGTTTGATCCCTGTAAAGGACGGTAGGCGAGGTCATTGTGATTACTGATCGGTATGGCCAGCGTTCTGTCGAGTGGTTAAGGGGGGTTTGTCCCGATAACACCGGGGCGGAAAGAGTTGATACCGCGCTCGTAAATCAGGAGCAGAGTAGGAACCAGCAGCAACACCAGAAACGTGCTGAAGGCGAGACCGAAGGCGATCGATGTGGCCATGGGAATCAGGAACTGTGCTTGCAGCGACGTTTCAAACAACAGCGGAGTTAGGCCCGCGATGGTGGTGAGCGAGGTGAGGAGAACCGCACGCAGACGCTGACAAGCCGCTTCAATCACTGCAGCATCCGCCGTCATACCGGATTCTCGAAGTTGTTTATAGAACATGACGAGAATAATCGAATCGTTTATCACAATACCCGCGAGGCCAAAAAAACCGAACATCGATAGGATCGTCAGATCGATATTCATGAGTTCGTGTCCCCACAGGCCACCCACGAGGCCAAACGGGATGATCAGCATGACCAGTAGTGGCCAGCCGTAAGATGCAAACACCCACGCGAGAATCAGATAAATNAGTACTAAAGCGAGAATCGCCCCCCGTTTCATATCGGTTAGGGTCTCTTGCTGGTCGGCCTGACGCCCCTCAAAGGAGAATTGGACTCCGTATTCCCGTTCCAGATCGGGCAAGGCGCTTTGGCGCAGGTTGGCGATAATGCGGTTATCGTTGTTGACTGCGGCATCGACATCTGCTGTGACGGTGACCGCAAGCTTGCCATCGGTATGACGAATCGAGTCGAAACCTCGGCGGGTGGTTAGCGTGACCGCGTTCGTGAGCGGCATGGTTTTCCCACCGGGAAGAATGATGTCGAGTTCCTCAAGGCTGGATAGGCGATCACGCTCGGCATCCGGCAGGACGGCCCGGACTTCCAGTTCATCGTCGCCATCGGCCAGCACCTGGATCAGATAACCTTCGAACGCTGCCCGAAGCTGTCGACCCAGGTTGTCGGCATTCAACCCCAATGCCTCGCCAGTGGGCGTGAGTCGCAGGATGACCTGTTCTCGACCGTAAGGCATGTTGTCTTCTATGCCTGAGACGCCGCTGATTTCACCAAGCACATTCTTGAGATCGACAGCGGCACTCTTAACCGATGCAAGATTCGTTCCGATAATGCGAACGTCAATGTCACGTCCGGGTGGGCCACCTGCGCGCTCATTAATCGACAGGTTTTCAAGTCCAGGTAATACGGGAATGCGCGATCGCCACGCATTGATAAATTCGCGATTGCGAACGTCTCGCTCATCAGGTTCTAAAAGCTCCACCAGCACGGAGCCCACGTAATCGCTTTTTCGCCGTTCAAAGTCGCCGCTTTCCGCCATGCCATGGCGCACGACGGCTGTCACGAGCAGGCCACCACCAAACTGTTCGTTGGTGTCCCACAACGCTTGCTCCATCTCCGCCAGGAAATNTCGCACGNCTTTTTTGGGAGTGCCGGAGACGAANTCGGCGTTGGCGTAAAGAATAGTGGTTTCAGCGGTTGGGAAAAAATTAAAAGCAATCCGACCGCTTACCACCCAGCCAATAGTGATAATCATAATAGAGAAGGCAGCGGCCAACGTGGTCCAGCGGAACCGAATCGCTGTCGTCACGAGTGGTCGAAAAATGCGTTCGCGGAACCGATTGAACTGCGCATCCAGCGTTTTTCTAATACCGCGCGGTTGGTAAGCCTTCATTCTTGTGAAGGTTCCCCTGAGGTGGCCGGGCAGAACCAGAAAGGATTCGACCAGCGAAGCCAGAATAACGCAGATCACAACAACCGGGATTACGCGCAGGATAATGCCGATGANGCCCCCGATTAGGAGCAAGGGCATGAAGGCAGCGATGGTCGTTAACGAAGACGATACGACTGGCGCCAGCATGCGCTGGGCGCCTTTCTCGACGGCATCGAGCGGCTGCGCTCCATTTTCAAAATGGGTTACTGCGTCTTCACCAACGACAATCGCGTCATCTACGATAATGCCGAGGGTCATGATCAGGCCGAATAGGCTGATCATGTTGATCGACCCCCCGTAGAGGTAAAGCATGCCCAGCGCAGCGAGGAAGGAAGTGGGAATTCCTATAGTGACCCATCCGGCTGCAGGCGCATTTAGGAACAAGAACAGAATAATGATCACCAGTATCAGTCCGGTGGTGCCGTTCTTTAGCAGCAAGTTGATTCGGTCTTGTATGTATTCCCAGCGTTCATCGTAAAGATAAAGACCCACGCCAGGGGGTAGCTGGGGACGGGTTTCGATCACCCAGTTTTCGAGAATTTCAGCTGCTTCGAGACTGTCCGCTTCCTTAGAGCGAGAGAGCCTGAGTTCGACCGCAGGCTGGCCTCGATAGGTAACATCAATTTCGCTGTCTTGGGGGCGCCGGGTTATCGTCGCGATGTCACCTAGTGTTAACAGGCGACCGTCATCTGTGGCAATGATGGGCAGTGTTTCGAAGCCGAGTTCACCGCGGCGTTGGTCGTTAAACCGGAGTTGTCGGGCCGATTCGCCCCGTCCCACCACGCCGACGGGAATGTCTCGCGAAGCGGCGCTGATGCGCTGGCCGATTTGATCCAGAGACAGACCCAGCTCACGGAGCGTAGCGGCGGGGACCTGTATGGCGATTTCTTCTTTTGGTAGGCCATAGATACGAATACGTGAGATACCCCGATCAATCAACTCGCGTTCAAATCGGCGAACCAGCGCGCGAAGACCCTGGGGATCATCGGGCCCGGTCACGAGCACACTGGCAACCATCTCGTAGTTGATAATGCGACTGACCTTCGGGGGCTCGGCGGTACTGGGCAGATTGCGCACGAGATTGACGCTCTCTTTTACCTCGTCGACAGCGAGGCCCATATCGGTGCCTTCTTCGAATTCGAGGATAATGACAGCTCGCCCGTCAACCGAATTTGACAACATTTCTTTAACACGATTGACGTTGCGAAGTTCCTGTTCCAATGGAACCGCTATCAGTGTTTCGATGTCTTCCGCGCTGGCACCACTCCACGGTACGGAAACCGAGACGAAATCGATATCGAAATTGGGAAAGAATTGGGTGTTGAGCTTGGACAATGCCCATACGCCAGAGACCAGCATGATGGTCATCAGAAGGTTGGCAGCCACCGGGTGGCTGGCCAGGGTGGTCAGGAGGCCCCGCTTCACAGTTATCACTTAATTACCGGTGGGTGCGGATGCCACCTTAAGGCCGTCGACAGCCCCAGGTAGTTGGTGGCTTAACACCGCGTCACCCTCTTTGATAGCGTCTCCCGTGACAAGGACCCAACTCCCCTGCTCGCCGTTGTCGTACTCACCGACGCGTTGAACGGCCACGCGATCAAGACGGTTGTTGATCACTCGGTAAACCGTGTTGGCACCATAGATCGCGGTGGCGGGTAACGGGATGACCTGGGCCTTGGCGGGGAGTTCGATGGTTAGTGCAATCGTGCGCCCAAGTTCTATCGATATGGCATGGCCTCGAAAACTGAAAAACGCATCGACCCCCCCTTGNCCTGGTTCAATCTTGCCGGCCAGCCGATCGAGTCTGAGGGANCGCACTCGACCTTCAATGTTGGCCGTGGCGGCGATGTCAGTACCTGCACTGAGGCCATGCCGGAGAGTTGGCAGGTGACGGTTGGGTATCTGTGCGCGCACTTCGATCAGGCGGGTATCGAACACATCGACCAGTTGATCGCCTGCGCGGACTCGATCACCGGGAGAGACATGGACCGCAGTGACTTTTCCCGGTGCCAATGCCCTCACGGCGGTTCGCTCTAGGTCGTTGCGTACTTGGTCGTGGAGCGCCTTGGCACGTTGCTGTCGGGCACGCAATTGTGCCAGCCGGGGATTGTGGTCGTTAATGGCCCGTTGGCGGTTAGCAATCGCCAGCGTTTGGGCGTGCTGTGCATATTGTGCTTCATCGACGCGAGCCGCTGACCCCGCCTGTGTTCGCGCAAGTTGTTCGGCGCGGGCCAGCGCTTTTTCGCCCAATTGCAGCAAGGTCTTCTCGATTTTCAGTGCTTCAAGATCGGCCGCGTAACGGCGTTTCTCGCTCTCGATTTGCGCCTTGATTTCCAGCAGATCACCTTCTCGTTGTCGTAGCAAGAGTTGGAGCGACCGGTCATCCAGTTGGACCAGAAGATCGCCTGGGACAACGGTAGTTCCTGCGAGTACGGGTACTTGTTGCACATCAGCTGAAATGGCGGTGCGGCGGTGGGATTCGTGTGGTGACTCGATGCGCCCGTAAAGGCGCACCGTTGGAGAAAGGGATTGACGCTGTGCACTAACGGTAGTGACGGTCCAGGTCTTTTCAATAGCTTCGATCGGTTGGTCCGGCACTTGGCTCGCTTTAAGCCATAAGAANACGACAANGCTTCCTCCCAGTAACAGAACAGGCAAAGAGAACTTGAAAAGGCGACGCATAACGGAAATCGAGTCGGTTAATGTGGCATAACCCCAGAGGGGCGGTGGATTCTACACTTTGATCGGAGTCGTTGTGTGGCCGGGGACATGCCACGGGCAATAATGTTTGGTTAACAGNGCGATCAGGNGATTATCGAGTTTCAATCGAGCTCCGTGGGCCAGCGCTGGTGCTGGTAAGGTTTCGGCAAACATCAGCTGAAAAGTTGCCTGACCAAAGTCANCGGTAATCCGTGTATGGTTGCAAACCGAGGTGCCTCTCGTGGNGTTTTCAGGAGTGAGTCACTAGAATCGCGCGAAACTTGCCTGTGTATTGAAGTCGGATGAAGGCCAAAANCTATAGGATCTCGAGTAACGTGAANCATGTGTGGACGCTTTGATCGTCACCGNGAATTAGCCCATTTCATTACGGCAATGGGCGNGNTTGACTGCTCNGGTGATGCCGCGCTGCCATCCAATTACAACGTTTCCCCATCGCAATCGGCCTGGGTTGTTCACCGGTCAAGTGGAAACGCAGCGGTGTCTGCGATGTCGTGGGGGTTTGTCCCTGAGTGGGCAAGCGAAACCAGATTTACGCGTCCGATCAATGCCCGATCCGAAACCGCTCACGAGAAGCCGATGTTTCGTACGGCGTTTTCGAAACAGCGTTGTTTGGTCCTGTGTGATGGTTACTACGAATGGCAGCGTTTGTCTAAAGGCCACAAGCAGCCGCATTATTTTTGCCTGCCGTTGGGCGCGCCGATGATTCTGGCGGGGCTGTGGTCAAGTAACGATCGCTTGACGGGTAATGTTTTACAAACGTTCTGTGTGTTGACGGTATCGGCAAGCCCGGTAGTGAATAGTGTTCATCATCGAATGCCGGTCATTCTGGACCAAGAGGGTCAATCAGCGTGGCTTGACCCAGCGCGACCAGAGGAAGCGGCATTACGCCCGTGGTTGCGTCCGTGGGAAGGGGAGATCGAGGTTGCCCCTGTGAGCACGTTTGTTAACAGCCCGGTCAACAACTCTGCGCAATGTATCCAACCGTTGCAGGCAGATAGCGCCCCGTGATGACAGCGCAGAAAACGGTGTTGGTTATCGGCGGTAGCGGTTTCGTTGGGCGCCACCTACTGGCCCGATTGGTTAATGCCGGACACCGAGTCACCGCGTTGGCCAGAAGCTCGACCGCCGAATTCGGGCTGAGACAAATTGCGGGTGTGCGAGTTGTCAGGGTCGATCTTGAGAGCGATGAAGCCTTATCCGTGTGTTTTGCAGGGCAGACGGTTGTAATAAACCTGGTTGGCATATTGCACGAGAGCCGAGAGATTGATTTTGACGCAATTCATGTTGCATTCCCTCGCCGTTTGGTGCATTTGTGTCAAGTAGCCGGCGTCACGCAATATCTGCACATGAGTGCATTAAATGCCGATGCTGCCAAAGGGCCCAGTCGTTACCTTAAGAGCCGAGGCGAAGGTGAGGACTCGGTTCACCACGCTTGTGGTGGAGTCACGGTTACGAGTTTTCGGCCGTCCATTATTTTTGGACCAGGGGATAATTTTTTCGGTGTTTTTGATCGTTTACTCGACTGGATGCCGGTGTTTCCCGTGGTGTGTCCGCAAACGCGATTTGCACCGGTCTGCGTCGATGACGTGGTCGAAGCGTTTTATCAAGTGCTCGAAAGGGGTGCGGATTTTAATGGCCAGCGATTGAACTTTTGTGGCCCGCAAATCTACACGTTTAAAGAACTGGTCCAGTTTGTCGCGCGCGTCACTGGTCGCCGGCGCCTGGTGCTGGGATTGCCCGATTCGTTATCAAGATTGCAGGCGTTGGTGATGGAACGTCTCCCGGGGAAATTATTTACTCGGGATAATTATCGCTCTATGCAGATTGACAGTGTGTGTGCCAGGAATGATTTTGCCGCCCTTGGCATTACCCCCAAGGCACTTGAGGACGTGATGACGCCGCTATTGGCCCGCCAGCGTTGATCCTTAATCTGTTTCTTCGCGCGGGGCTCTGCCAAGCAGGGTCGTGACAGCGGATGCCGGGTCAAGATCATCGAAAATGACACGGTAGACCTGTTCGCTGATAGGCATCTGGATGCCAAGTTCCCGGCTTTTTTCATATANCACGCGGGCAGTATTGATGCCTTCTATTTCTTGACCGATCTCTTTGATGAGTTTGGTGATGGACCCGCCGGCGCCGAGCCCCATGCCCAGGCGTCTATTCCTTGATTGATCATCTGTTGCTGTGAGTAGCAGGTCGCCGACACCGGTTAACCCGCTGAAAGTCTTGGCTTGGCCGCCAAGTGCAATACCAAACCGCGTCATTTCAGCCAATGCGCGTGTGATCAGTGCTGCACGCGCATTGGCACCCAAACCCAACCCATCGCAGATCCCGGTGGCAATGGCCATCACGTTCTTGATGGCGCCGCCCAGTTGAATGCCAACGAGGTCGGTGCTGGTGTAAACCCGTACGCGTTCATTTCTAAACCAGTCGGTAAATTGCTGAGTCNCCGCATCATCCTCGCAGCCTACTGTCAGTGCGGTGGGAAACCCCAGAGCGACTTCATTCGCGAAACTGGGTCCAGAAATAACGGCGGGCACGGTGCCGTGGGTGGTCAGTACTTCATGGAACACCGCACTGGGGAGGCGACCGCTGTTGGGTTCAAAGCCCTTCGTTCCCCAGCACACGCGCAGCGGTCCTTCCGCATGCCGTCGTAAAGCCACNAGCGTGTTGTGAAACGCGTGGCTAGGAACGGCGATGACCAGGTCACGAGTGTTGCGCACCAATGACGGTAGATCTGCTGTGACGTCGATGGTGTCGGGGAGGTCAATGCCGGGCAGATATCGTGCGTTCTCTCGTTGTTGAGCAATGTCTGCGGCCTGTTGGGCGCTATGACTCCACAGCCAAACCGGATGGCCGTTGCGCGCGATAAGGATAGCGAGCGCTGTTCCCCAGGAGCCAGCGCCCAGAACACCAATGGGTTGCTGCGAAGCCATCGTCGTTATAGGGGGCCTAGACGATTACCGACCAGCGGCGCAGCAAATGCTCAAGCGCTGTTCGGCGCACCTTCTGCGTCGGGCTGGGGCGAAGACTTTTTCTGTTGATACATCATTTCAAAGTTCACAGGGGTTAACAATAACTGGGGGAACCCCCCCCTTGCGACCAACTGTGAAATCGCTTCGCGCATAAAAGGAAACAATACGTTCGGGCAAGCTGCNTCCAGNATTTTTTCCAGTNGCGCGGGNTCGTAACCGGTCAATGTAAAAATGCCAGCCTGCTGGACTTCTGCAATAAACAGCGTGTCTTCNTCNGTNTTGGCCGTGCANGTACTTGCGAGAACNACCTCGTATACATCATCGGTATCGGTGACACGCTGGTGCTGAATTCTCAGCTGTACGTCAATAGCAGGATTGCGATTGGAGTTTTTCGGACCGAACACCTCGGGACTGCATGGCGATTCGAAAGAGGCGTCTTTTAGGTAAACCTGATTGAACTGGAAAGTGGGTGCAGTTGGCGTGTTGTTTTCGGCCATCGGATGAGGTCCTTCGTATAGCGGTCAGCGTTGCACCGGAAGGTGTTCTTTTTCCCAGGCATTCATTCCACCATCAAGGGTGTAGAGGTTGGGAAAGTTCTCNTTACGCAGCACCTGTGCGCCGCGTGTTGCCTGTTGGCCGGATCGGCAGACCAAGACCATCGCGGTTTCTTTTTTGCGATACTTTTCGAGACGTGCGAGGTTCAATTTGAGCTGATTGATAGGAATATTAATGGCCTTGGCGATGTGGCTGTTCTCAAAGTCTGTATTGTCCCGGACATCGACGATTACCGCATTGTCATGGTTCATCAATTGAGGTAATTGGATCGCCGAAACAGGGCGNATTCCGCTGGAACGTCGTCGTATCGGATCGAAGGCAAGTAACCCGAGGATGGCGATAAGGGCGGCAAAAAGGTACCAGTTACTGGTGACGAATTGATTAATCATCGAAAAAGTTGGAGTAGCGAATGACCTGCCATTCTACAGGAGGAGGACACTCACTTAGCCGAAGACAGGCTCTGATTCAGGTGGGGATGAAAGCGGAGCGGGTGCTTTCCATTAATTGGACGACTTTATGGTCATCGATGCGGTAGTAGACTTTGTTGGCATCTTTACGGGAGGCCAGAATGCCTTTATCCCTGAGAATCGATAAATGCTGAGAAATATTGCTTTGGGAGGTACCAACCAGGTCCACGAGGTCTTGAACGCTGATTTCCTTAATGCCGGCGAGAATGCACAGAATCTTGAGTCGCAACGGATGTCCCATCGCCTTGAGCGCTCTTGAGGCGACGTATAAATTCTTTTCGTCCGCCAAGAAACTTCGAAACGGATCCCCATTGACGGGGGAAGCGACTGAGGTGGGCATGTCTGCCATGGCGAGTACCTATGGGACAACTGAAGAATATCAATTAAATATTATACATTAATGTTCGAATTATAATATATCTTACAAGGAAATCATATAATATATTGTTAATAAACATTAATTTAATAAATCGTGATGTCAAACGGGGTCAGAGAGCGTGCTTCAAAGACGGATCACGTGACCTTTGAGTGGTCCCCTTGACCTGTTTGTGCTGTGTGACTCGACTCCCCCGCCGGGGCAGTTAAGGACGGTCATTGCGGGGTTGGGGCGGGCTCCCTGAAACACAGACGCTATACTCGTTCGCGTTTTTCGCCACCGTTACTGCTCTAGGTTAAGAAATGAAGCGTTGCAGGGTTCAATTGCACCGTGCGTTATCGCTCGGNGTGCTGTCCGTGTTGTGTATCGGGATGAGTGTCGCTGCACATGCTGATACGANCGAGTCATTGCCGATGGAGGATCTCAAGGTCTTTTCTGAAATTTTCGGCAAGATTAAGAGTGATTATGTTGAGCGAGTCGATGATGGTGAGTTGCTCAAGAATGCGGTGCGGGGGATGCTTAACGGCCTTGATCCACACTCAACCTACCTTGAGCCCGAGGCATACCGTGAAGTCAATATCGATACACGGGGAGAATTTGGCGGTTTGGGCATAGAGGTCACCCTGGATGACAACGGACTCATCAGGGTAGTGACACCGATCGATGGCACACCGGCTGACCGGGCCGGTATTCTCCCCGGTGATCTGATTGTTCGACTCGATGAGGCGCCGGTTAAGGGCATGGCTCTTGATGAAGCAGTGAATCGAATGCGCGGGAAGCCGGGCACCACGATTGACTTGACCATTGCTCGCAAAGGTGCGCCGAAACCGATCCGGATCACGATTGAGCGGGCGGTTATCCACATCAATAGCGTGTGGGCGCAATTGCTTGAAGGACATTATGCTTATGTACGCGTCGCTCAGTTTCAATCGGGAACCGCTGCGTCACTGCGTCGTGAATTGACCCGCGTGAAAAAAGAGGCGGGTGGAACACTAGATGGTCTGGTCCTCGATCTGCGTAATAATCCAGGGGGTGTCCTGGAAGGCGCAGTTGATGTCAGCGATGTTTTTCTTCGCCAGGGGGTGATCGTGTCGACGCGCGGACGTACAGAGGATTCGAGAATCACTTTCAACGCGACGCCAAAGGACTACCTGGGCGGTGCCGCGATGGTAGTGNTGGTGAACGGGGGTTCTGCTTCTGCGGCCGAGATTGTGGCCGGCGCGCTTCAGGATCACGACCGGGCGGTAATTCTTGGTACTAAGACATTCGGTAAAGGTTCTGTCCAAACGATATTGCCCATGCATAACGGTGCAGCCCTCAAATTGACCACGGCTCGTTACTACACACCTAACGATCGTTCGATACAGGCCCGAGGAATTGTTCCAGATGTTCTCACGGGGGATCTGGCCTTTGCCGACCCGGGGGGGGTTAGCGTTGCGCTGCGGGAAGCGAATTTGGTTGGGCACCTCGGTCAGGAGGCCACTGTCGAGGAGCCTGCGGAAAACGCNAAGGCGTCCCGCACGCGGCGCCAAGATAGTGACTACGAGGTGCGGGCGGCATTGAATCTGCTGAAAGGGATCAATATTGCTCGTCGCTACGCCGACTGACGTGAGGTGGTGATGCGGGCAGTGCCGAGCGCGCCTAATGTTTTGTTCTTTTACGGGNTGCTCGACTTAAANACGCTCGNATATTGTTTTTTTAAACTTCGCAACAAGGCCCGGCGNATAACNAAAGTTGTTTTGGAGATGCCGTAGTGACAAAAAAACTGGTGTTGGTCGATGGGTCGTCCTATCTTTATCGGGCCTATCATGCCATGCCGGATCTGACGACCTCGAGTGGTGAAACCACGGGGGCTATCTACGGTGTTATCAACATGTTGCGTCGGCAGATGAAGGAGCATCCGTCGGATTATCTGGTGGTTGTTTTCGACGCGCCCGGTAAAACCTTCCGTGATGATATTTACCCTGCCTACAAGGCGAATCGGCCTCCCATGCCGAATGATCTGCGCTCGCAAATAGAACCTACCCACGATGTGATCCAAGCGATGGGTATTCCGTTGTTGTCGGTGGCCGCTGTTGAGGCAGACGATGTGATTGGCACGCTGTCCACTACGGCAACGGCGATGGCGATCGACACTGACATCATGAGTGGTGACAAGGATTTCGCGCAGTTGGTTGGTAAGCGGGTCCGTCTGATCGATAGCATGAAAGGAGAAACTTACGATACGGCCGGTATTAAAGTGCGTTTTGGTGTTGAGCCAGAACAGATTGTTGATTACCTCACGCTAGTTGGCGACGCTGTGGACAACGTGCCCGGAGTGCCAAAAGTGGGCCCGAAGACTGCAACGCGNTGGTTGGAAACCTATCGAACGCTCGATAATCTTGTCGCTCACGCTGAAGAAATCAAGGGCAAGGTGGGAGACAACCTGCGCCAGTCCCTGGAGCAACTCCCCCTGTCTCGACAGTTGGTGACGATCAAAACCGATGTTGAACTGGAGGTGACGCCGAAAGATCTGAGGCAGTCCACCCCAGACGATGATCGCCTGCGGGCGCTGTTTTCGCGGCTCGAATTCAAAACCTGGTTGTCCGAACTCGGCGGCACGAATTCNGTGGATACGCATTCACCAGAGGTTGACTACACGATAATCCTGGATGAGAAATCGCTCAGGCAATGGATCAAGCGGTTGTCGAAAGCNGGTGTATTTTCTCTTGATACCGAGACCACATCGTTAGATACATTGTGCGCTGAACTGGTGGGAATTTCGTTTACTGATCGTGCCGGTGAAGGTGCCTACCTGCCGCTGGCACATGATTATGTTGGGGCTCCTTTGCAGGTTTCNCTCGATTATGCGTTGACCTGTCTTCGACCTCTTCTGGAAGACCCCAAGATTGGCAAGATTGGCCAGAACCTAAAGTACGATCGATCCGTGTTGCAGAACTACGGCATCGATCTTAAGGGGATTCGCTTCGACACCATGCTGGAGTCTTATGTTCTTAATAGCACGGGATCACGGCACGATCTGAGCACCTTAGCGCTCAAGTATCTCGGTTACAAAGTCGTCAAGTATGAGGAGGTTGCCGGGAGCGGTAAGTCGCGAGTGTCGTTTAGTCAAGTCGATGTGGAGCAGGCAGGCCATTACGCGGCGGAGGATGCTGACATAGCGATGCGACTGCACGAAAAGATTTATCCCCAGTTCCAGTCGGAGCCCGCATTGCGTTCGGTGTTGGAAACAATCGAGATGCCACTCGTGCCAGTTTTGTCGCGAGTGGAGCGGAACGGTGTGCGAGTGGACTGTGACATGCTATCTAACCACAGCATCGAACTGGGCGAACGAATTGCACAGATAGAGAAGCAAGCGCACGCGGCGGCGGGCGTTGCCTTTAATATCGCCTCGCCACGGCAGATTCAAGAGGTGTTGTTTGAAAAATTGGACTTGCCTATCATCAGCAAAACGCCCAAGGGGCAACCCTCCACAGCTGAAAACGTTCTCCAGGAACTGGCTGAAGATCACGAGTTGCCGCAGTTGATTCTTCAATACCGCAGTCTCAGCAAGTTGAAATCGACGTACACGGACAAGTTGCCGGAACTCGTTAGCCCAGTGACCGGCCGTGTTCATACTTCTTATCATCAGGCTGCGGTCGCAACCGGACGTCTGTCATCGAGCAACCCGAACCTTCAGAACATCCCGGTGCGAACAGAGGAAGGCCGACGGATCCGTCAAGCCTTTATTCCTGACCCAGGGTATGTGCTCGTGGCGGCCGATTACTCACAAATCGAGTTGCGNATCATGGCGCACCTCTCAGCGGATGAGGGACTGTTGTCAGCATTCGCAGACGATGCAGATATTCATCGCGCAACTGCGGCAGAGGTGTTTTCAATTAAGCCATCGAAAGTAACTGATGATCAGCGACGCAGCGCAAAGGCAATTAATTTTGGTCTGATTTACGGTATGTCAGCGTTTGGCCTGAGTAAGCAACTGGGAATCGGTCGTATAGAAGCCCAAGATTACATCGACCTCTATTTCTCCCGTTACCCGGGTGTGCATGCATTCATGGAAAACACTCGAGTGCGAGCGCGGGAACAACGATTTGTTGAGACCGTATTTGGTCGCCGGCTGCACCTGAACGATATGGGGTCGAGTAATCATGCGCGTCGACAGGCCGCTGAACGGGCTGCGATCAACGCACCCATGCAGGGCACCGCCGCTGATCTCATCAAGCTGGCTATGCTGGCCGTGGATGGGTGGATTACAGAGCACAATTTGCAGATGCGGATGATCATGCAGGTCCACGACGAGCTGGTATTGGAAGTCANCGAGGATGACGTCGACCAGGCGCGGTCCATGCTGAATTCACTCATGACATCAGTCGCTGAACTGGCTGTGCCGCTTAAGGTTGAGGTGAATGCCGGTAAGAATTGGGCAATGGCGCACGCCTAAGCGGCGGCTGTCGCTGGTCAGTTGTTGACTGGTCGGGGTTCGCTCATCAGTAGTTGGACGATTTTGGCCCGCGCTTCTTCGACACCCTCCTTTTTAGTAGCTGAGAAGAGTTGTGCGCTGAACAGCGGGGACTCGACCAGTTGTTTCTGCACCGTGCGCAGTGTGTTTTGGGCAGCACTTCTGGACAGCTTATCTCGTTTGGTTAGAAGCAAGTGAACCGGTAATGCGTGATGGCAGCACCAATTGAGCATTTCTTGATCCATCGCCATCAGGCCGCGGCGGATGTCGATAGGTAGGACGAGTCCTCTTAAAGCCTGCCGAGTACTGAAATAACGATTGATCGTTTTCTGCCAGTGTTGCTGCAATTCGCGTGAGGTCCGGGCAAAGCCGTATCCAGGTAGATCAACCAGCCGGTGGTCGGGGGTCAGGTCAAAAAAGACAATCTGGCGGGTACGGCCAGGTGTCTTGCTGGTCCGGGCGAGGCCCGTACGACCCGTAATGGCGTTGATAGCGCTCGATTTGCCGACATTTGATCGTCCGGCAACGGCAATTTCGCTGCCCGAGTCGATAGGCCACTCGAGGTGAGTGTGTGCGCTACAGACAAATTGGGCCTGATTTAGGGTCGCGCTGTTGATAGTCTGCATGGGGGTTATAATCGCGCGCCAGTTGGGGATGGGTTGGGGCCTGCCCCGTCAGTTGTGATCGTCACACCAATGTGGCAAGGCTTTTCTGGAGCCGAGAACTTTTGGGGACCAGTGTAATGAAACGGCCAACATCGATCATTATCGCGCTTCTAATCTGTGTTGCCACACCAATTCACTCGGTGGTAGCGGGTGATGCCGTGGCTGGNAAGGTTAAGGCCCAGTTGTGTGCTGCTTGCCACGGTGCGGATGGCAATAGTGCGAACAGTCAGTTCCCGTCACTTGCAGGGCAGGTGCCCGGTTATATTGCGGCACAATTGACCCTATTTAAGTCAGGTAACCGCGCTAACCCAGTGATGGCTGGTATGGCGGCACCGTTGTCGCAGACTGATATGCAGGATTTGGATGCCTATTTTTCAGCACAGCAATCGACCCTTGGCAGCATTTCTGAAGCCGATGTCACGGCGGCGGAGAGCGGGGGTACGCTTTACCGCGGCGGCTTCAAGGCATTGGGTGTGGCGCCATGCATGGGTTGTCACGGGCCCGCCGGGCGCGGTATTCCACCGAAATACCCGCGTCTGGCCGGCCAGCATCCGGAATATCTGGAACGGCAGTTGCAAGCGTTCAAGACCAAGACACGCAAGCATCGAGTGATGAACCCAATAGCGTTCTTGTTGACTCCCCAACAGATGCGGGAAGTGTCGTTGTACGTCTCTGCCTTGAAGTAAGGCAGTGTTCGAACATCGAGTGTATGCGCGCTCGTTTCTTGCGGGGAATGTCTTTAAAGAGCGATGTGCGGTGCCGACGAGTTCGTTTGTAGACATTCAGTAACCGACGTAGCATCCTGAGGCTATGATGGACAAGAGCAAACTCTGGTCCGGTCGATTTGATGGTGAAACCAGTAACCTGACCGAAGCGTTCACCGCATCGCAGCATTTTGACCGTCGCCTGGCTGAATATGATTTGGCTGGCACGATCGCGCACGTGCGTATGTTACAGGCGTGCAGCGTCATAACACCTGGTGACAGTGAAGAGATCCTTACGGGTTTGCGGCAGATTATTGAGGAAATTCGTGAACATAGCTTCCCCTGGCGAGTGGAACATGAAGATGTGCACATGAACATTGAGGTCCGCTTGATCGAGCTTATCGGAGACGCCGGTAAGAAAGTACACACCGGTCGTTCACGCAATGATCAAGTCGCGACTGATTTGCGTTTATTTGTTCGAGCAGCGATCGACCAGATTTTGCAGGCTATTTCTGCACTGCAATCCGCCTTGGTGGACGTCGCGGATCGCGAGGCTGACACGATCATGCCGGGGCTCACCCATCTTCAAAGTGCGCAACCAGTGACTGCCGGTCATCACCTGCTGGCGTGGGTTGAAATGCTGGAGCGAGACTGGCAACGATGCGGAGATTGCCGACGCAGGGTCAATATATCCCCGTTGGGGTCAGGCGCATTAGCCGGAACCAGTTTCCCGATCGATCGGGAAATGACGGCAGCAGAGCTTGGGTTTGAAGACATCTCGGCGAACTCCCTTGACGCAGTATCGGACCGCGACTTCGTGATCGAGTTTTGTGGCGCCGCAGCATTGCTCGGAATACACCTGTCTCGCATGGCAGAGGACTTGGTGTTGTGGTCGTCCGAGAACTGCCGTTTCGTTGATTTAGGTGATGCCTTCTGTACCGGATCAAGCATGATGCCGCAGAAGAAAAACCCCGACGTTGCCGAACTCGTTCGTGGTAAGAGTGGTCGGTTGTTAGGTAATGTGACCAGCCTAATGGTCCTGATGAAAGGCCAACCGTTGTCCTATAACCGGGATAATCAGGAAGACAAGGAACCGTTGTTCGACACGGTCGACACGGTGCTGGCGTGCTTGCAGGTGATGACCGCCATGTTGTCCAACATGAGATTCGATCGCGAAGTCATGCGAGCGGCGGCGGTACGCGGTTATGCGACAGCAACGGATTTGGCCGACTACTTGGTTCGCAAAGGTATCCCCTTTCGCGATGCGCACGCAGTTGTGGGTAAGGTTATTCGGAGCGCCCAGGATCAGGGAGTTGATCTTGACCAACTCTCGCTCGATGTGCTGCGGGGATTTTCTCCACACATACAGGACGATGTCTACGATGTGCTTAGTTTGGAAGGATCAATAGCGGCCAGAGATCAGGTAGGCGGCACAGCACCTCAGCAGGTGCGTGAGGCTATCGACCGGTGTCGACAGCGCTTGGCGGGCCGATGAATATTGACCCTTATGCGTCGGATTCTGGTTGGGCGGGGCTCGCAAGGGAATGCCGAGTTGCTGGTCGACACTGCATAAACGTTGTTTTGACCCTCGCTGTTGTAGTGCTGTTATCGGCGTGTGGGCAAAAAGGACCGTTGTATCTTCCTGAGCCAGTTGTTGATCAGGACCGAGCGACTGTTGATTAGGTGATCCGTCAGTGGAACCTTGTCACTACGAAGGAGAGGCGCTTTGGATCGAAAGGGCGTGCCTCACCGATATCGCAGCAGCGGTTGGAACACCTTGTTATGTGTATTCCCGTGCCGCTTTAGAGCGGCACTGGTTGGCTTTTGACGCAGCGTTTGGTGACTATCCACATCAGATCTGTTACGCGGTCAAGGCCAATGGTTCCCTGGCAATACTCGATTTATTGGCGCGTCTGGGCTCTGGTTTCGACATCGTATCTGGTGGTGAACTTGAGCGAGTATTGTGTGCTGGCGGCGACTCGAGTGAGATCATTTTTTCAGGAGTTGGTAAAAGCAAAACAGAAATTCGTCGGGCGCTGCAAGTGGGGATCAAGTGCCTTAACCTGGAATCCGATGCGGAGCTTTATCGCGTTAATGCTGTTGCAGAACAGTTGGGTTTAAAAGCGCCGATTGCGATTCGAATTAACCCGGATATCGACGCGAAAACGCACCCGTATATCGCTACCGGTCTCCGTGACAACAAGTTTGGTATTGCCGTTGAGGCGGCTGTTGAGACTTACCGCGTNGCGTGTGCGATGGACCATGTNGAGGTGCTCGGAGTCGCGTGCCACATTGGCTCGCAATTGATTGAACTCTCGCCGTTTCTGAATGCGCTTGAAAGAACCATTGATTTCATCTTCGAACTGCAAAACGAAGGGATCGAGTTAACGCATCTGGACCTGGGCGGGGGCCTTGGTATTCGTTATGGTGACGAGTCGCCGCCCTTGCCGCGCGAATACATTGTGGCGCTGCTTGAGATTCTTCATCGGCGGGGCTGTGCGTTGCCCGTTAGCATTGAACCGGGACGATCGATTGTAGGTAATGCTGGTGTTTTGCTGACTCGGGTCGAATACCTGAAAGAGAACGCGTGGCGCAATTTCGCGGTGATCGATGCGGCAATGAACGACCTGATTCGCCCCGCGTTATACCAGGCATGGCACGATGTCCTGCCGGTGAAGCGCGCTGACGGAAAGGATTCAAAGGTCTACGACATCGTCGGTCCGGTTTGTGAATCCGGCGATGTTCTCGCTAAGGATCGCCGACTCGCGACAGCTGAAGGCGAACTGCTTGCGATTGGGTCGGCGGGAGCTTATGGCTTTGTCTTGAGTTCAAACTACAACGCTCGGCCGCGCGCAGCAGAAGTGATGGTGGATGGTGATGAATTTCATCTCATCCGGCCACGGGAAACGTTTGACCACATGCTGGGCCACGAGAGCCGGTTTCCTGGTTGATCATTCTGGTGAACCCTGAGTTGTTAGGATCAAACGGAAAGCACGCGAGATGGTGAACTGGCTCTTATCGGATCCTGCTGACCGGCGATTTCTTTTGATCACCGGGNTGTTGTGTGTGATTGCGAGTGTTTGTCTATCAATCTGGGCGGTGTACAGCGACCCCATTATCAATAACGATGGCGTCGGCTATGTGCGTACCGCGGAGCTCCTTGGCAACGGCCAATGGTCTTTGGCGTTTGCCGATTACAAGTGGCCGTTTTATCCGTTTTTTATGTGGGTGGTTTCCGTCTTAACTGGACTATCCCTTAAGGGGGCGGGGCACGTGATTAATACCGTGTGTTTCTCCGGTGTCATCNTGTTATTTATAGCTGTTATCCGGGCGCTCGGTGGCAAGTCAAGGCGCCTCACGGTGCTGGCGGCCATTGTGGCTCTCGCGCATCCGGCTTTTAACGAGTATCGCTCGTTTCTTATTCGTGATCCGGGTTATCTCGCCGCGTACTTAGCGGCCCTGTATTGCTTGTTGCTTTGTCAAAAGGATTCCANCTGGCGACCTAGGGTTGCCGTATTGGTGGCGCTAGTGGTGGCGAGCCTGTTCCGCATCGAAGGAGTGGCATTTTTGTTGCTGTCGCCGTTGCTATTTGTCATGGTCAGCAGGAATTTTGATCCGCGGCGCTGGCCGTTGCTTCTATTAGCGGCGACGCCGATCATCGGTCTTGGAGTGATTCTGGCAGGGTGGTTCTTGGTCCCTGTTGGCCAGATGGATTTTTGGGCTGTGCTCAGTAACCCCCAGAGCGTGGTGGTAACGGTGTGGGAGCAGGTCGGAAGCACCTTATCGAGCAAACTCGATCTCCTGCGTCAGGAATTCCTTGGTCGTTATTCCGCGGGGTATGCGTACGTCTTGTTTGGTCTGACGGTCACGACCATTGTGACCAGCGCGATCTTATCGGAGTTAACCGTGCCGTTCGCAGTGTTGGCGGTGTACGGTTACACCAGCGGCCTGTGCTTTACCGATGGTGGCCAACGCCGCGTCTGGTTAGCGCTGCTTGCGATCAACCTGGCTATTTTGCTGGTATTCGTTTTGATCATGTTGTTTCTTGCGCCGCGGTACATGTTGACATTGTCTGTGACGGCTCTGCTGGCAGTACCGTTTGTTTTGGAACATGTTTTCAAGCGTATTCGCTGGCGCGATTTGAAGGGTCCGCGATTGCTGGTGGCGGTGATTGTCTTGTTGTGGGTTGCTGGCGAAAGTATTAGCGGCATACATAATCCTGCGACAAAACTTCATCTACGCGAGTCAGGCCAGTGGTTACAGCCGTATACGGTGGGTCGCGCGGGTTCCTTGGTGACCAATGACAAAAGGATTCTCTATTACGCGGGGCGCTACATGGATCGAACCCATATCGAACGGGATCTTGCGTCATTATTGCGCGGTTTAAAGAAACAGCGTTGGAAAGGCGCAGTGTTCGTTGCGGTTCGTCTCCGGGCCGGCGAAGACGAAGTCGGTGTGGTGAGCGCGCTCGGTCTTGAGCACATCAAGCGTTTTGAAAACTACCGGGGGGACCGAGTCCTTATTTTTTCTTTAGGCCCCTAGCGACTTCTCTGTTAGGGGAGATATCAGCCGACGGCAGGCACCTCAGAGGAACGGCGTCCAGGGAAAGGAGATTTCCCACTTGGCCTGGTGAGGGCATACGGTGCAGACGATGGAGCGGCCTCCGCTACTGTTCGGGATTCATTGGCAGCTAGAGGTGATGCCTCCCGAACGGACGAGTTTCCACTCTCCATTGTTTTGACAACGTTGGCGGATCGGCGCTGGGCTGATCCTCGCGCGGAAGCATCAGGCGTTAGGCTTGGACTGGGGGATTCAGTTTTTCGCTGCGGTTTTCGGGCCCTGTCTTGCTGCGATGTTTTTAAAGACGCTATATCCTGCGGTAAGATTTCCTGCTTGTTGAGCGTATGTCCGATGAAGCTTTCGATATCGATCAGCGAGAAGGCATGATCTTCACAAGCGAAACTGATCGCATGCCCGCTGGCCCCTGCGCGGGCNGTGCGACCGATGCGGTGAACATAATCTTCAGGATCCTGGGGCAGATCAAAATTAAAAACGTGGCTGACGCTCGGAATATGAAGGCCACGTGCGGCGACATCTGTAGCAACCAGCATTTGACGGTGCCCTAATGTAAATTCCTCCAGCAGGCGCTCTCTCTTTTTCTGCGGCACATCACCCGAGAGCACTCCTACCGAGTATTTTTGCCGCTCCAGTAAACGACCGATTTTCTCTGTAGTGCCCCGCATATTGCAGAATATCAGAACGCGCTCCCCGGCAAGCTTTTTAAGTAANCCCACTAGAAGTCCGAGTTTTTCCTCGTTTGCAGGGTAATAAACCTCTTCAATTAATTGATCAGCNACTGGNGTGTCTGACTCGACCTTGATTGAAATGGGATCGTTCATGTGCTCGTACGCCAGTTCAGTAACGCGACGAGACAGCGTGGCAGAGAAAAGCATATTGAGTCGTTCAGCCGGCGNCGGCATGCGTCGTAGTACGTAACGTATATCGCGGATAAAACCCAGATCAAACATTCGGTCGGCTTCGTCGAGAACCAAGACCTGTACTCCCTTTAGGTCAAACAGGCCTTGCTTGTAGAAGTCGATAAAGCGACCGGGCGTCCCGATCAGAACATCGACGCCGTGGCTCAGGGCTTCGGTTTGATCCTGGTAGCCGGTGCCTCCGTAAACCAAGCCCATGCGCAGGGCTGTGTGTTGGCAGAGTTGAGCGGCGTCGCGATGAATCTGTATCGCCAGTTCCCGTGTTGGTGCCAGCACGACGGCACGGACACTCTTTGCTCCGTGTTCGGCATGTGGTGATTGACGTAATAGCCGATTAAATATGGCGAGTAGGAATGCAGCAGTTTTCCCAGTGCCTGTTTTGGCCTGTCCGGCCACATCCTTGCCGGCCAGCACGAGAGGTAGCGCCAGTTGTTGAATCTGTGTGCAATGCGAAAAGCCTGCCGTCTCGAGCCCGCGGATCAGTTCCGGCGCCAGATCAAGATCGGTAAATGGTTGGTCAGTGAGATAAGAAGCGTTGTCCATTAAATAGGTCTGTACGTGGTCAAATGGTTAGTTCTCCGATTTAGGTGACGCCGCGTGAGCGCGGGCCCGATGCGGTATTTTGAGTTAGAAAATAGAGGGGAAACGGCGAAAACGTTAAGTCATACTATTAGGTTAGGCTGAGCTATTTGCGTGGTTTATCGCAACGCGGCCCGCCAAGCGCTCATTGAACCCGCATTAAAACAACTTGCTTCGAGTTCAATGTTTCTGGTACAAAACCATTCCTGTCGGAGAGGAAGTGTAGAGGACGGGTTTAAATTCCCTATTATNCGGCTACATTATAACACGGTAGTACCGGGGACTCCTGCTACTCTAGGCCCTCGGCCTAAGTAACCAACTAATTTTAAGGATGCACACTGTAATGGCGGAAAATATTCTGAACGTCAACGATGACTCATTCGACGAGGATGTACTGAATTCAGATACGCCCGTGCTGATAGACTATTGGGCCGAATGGTGCGGACCGTGCAAGATGATTGCACCGACGCTGGAAGAGGTCGCCAGCGAGTATCAGGGTCGAGTCAAGGTGGCCAAACTGAATATCGATGATAATCCTGGAACACCTCCAAAATATGGCATCCGCAGCATCCCTACATTGATGTTGTTCAAGAGTGGACAAGTAGAGGCAACCAAAGTGGGTGCTGTTTCAAAGGCGCAATTGACGGCTTTTCTCGACGAAAACCTTTAACTTCAGTTATGATCAGCGCATTACAGAACCAATCCAGCAGAATATGGCCGGTGACTGTAAAGCGCTAAAGTGGCGTAGACTAAAATGCCACAACGATGATATTGTGAACAAACACGGCAATATGCCGAATCGCTAAACCCCACCTTCCAACCTTAAGTTTCCTATCCAACAGCACCCGGCATCGACAATGCGTCGATTGCGGGTCAGACCCGAGAAGTCCAGGTCTGTCACATTCCCTATCGTGAGTCATCTTATGTCACTCAGCCTTACAGAACTGAAAGAGAAATCACCCACTGAGCTTGCCGATGTAGCCCGCTCGCTCAAACTTGATAATGTTACGCGTCTACGTCGCCAGGATCAGATATTCGCGATCCTTAAGTCCCACGCCAAGCGAGGAGAGAAAATCACCGGCGAGGGCGTGGTCGAAATATTGCAAGATGGCTTTGGCTTCTTGCGGTCTTCCGTCAGTTCTTATCTGGCGGGTCCGGATGACATTTATGTGTCGCCAAGCCAGATCCGACGCTTCGGGTTGCGCACAGGCGACACAGTAACGGGTCTTATCCGTCCCCCGAAGGACTCGGAACGCTATTTCGCGTTATTGAAACTTGAAACCATTAATTTTCAACAACCGGAAGAAGCGAAAAGCAAGATACTTTTTGAAAATCTCGTTCCTTTGCACCCCGACGAAAGAATGCGTCTCGAACAGGAAAACGGATCTTCCGAAGATTTAACGGCGCGCGTGGTTGATTTGATTTCACCTATTGGTATGGGGCAGCGTGGCCTTTTAGTGTCTGCGCCTAAAACTGGTAAGACAGTCATGTTGCAGCAGATTGCGCACGCGATGACTGCCTCTGTTCCAGAATGCACATTGATGGTCTTGCTCATTGATGAGCGACCGGAAGAGGTGACCGAAATGCAGCGCACGATACGCGGAGAGGTCATATCGTCGACTTTTGATGAACCCGCATCGCGCCACGTCCAGGTTGCAGAAATGGTGATAGAAAAAGCAAAGCGATTGGTCGAACACAAACAGAACGTCATTATTTTGCTTGACTCCATTACGCGCCTCGCGCGCGCCTACAACACCGTGCAGCCGGCATCGGGCAAGGTATTGACCGGCGGCGTTGATGCTAATGCCCTGCAGAAGCCAAAACGATTTTTTGGTGCTGCGCGAAATATTGAAGGCGGTGGCAGCCTGACGATTCTGGCCACCGCACTGATCGATACCGGGTCAAAGATGGATGACGTGATCTACGAGGAGTTTAAGGGTACGGGTAATATGGAGATTCACCTCGACCGCCGAATTGCAGACAAGCGCGTCTACCCGTCGGTCATTATCAGTCGGTCTGGAACCCGCCGCGAGGAGTTGCTGACTGATCCGACCGAGCTACAGAAAATTTGGTTGTTGCGAAAACTTCTACACCCAATGGATGACCTCGAAGCAATTGAGTTCCTGCTCGATAAATTGCGTGCTACCAAGTCAAATGCTGAGTTTTTTAAGGCCATGAACCGTTGATTTGCCTTGCCTGCGGTGTCTTAATCACATAACATCGCGCGTCCCCACCAAAGGCCATAGGGAGGCCAGTAGCGTTTCGGAGAACGTGACATGAAATCTGAGATACATCCGGCTTACGAAACAATCAAGGTCACTTGTGCTTGTGGCAACTCCTTTGATACACGTTCTACCCTGAGTAGTGATCTCAGCGTAGAAGTTTGCTCCGCCTGCCACCCATTTTATACGGGCCAGCAGAAGATGATTGATACGGCCGGTCGAGTAGGCAAGTTCAAGGCTAAATACGGTATTAAGGCCTGAGACCTACTCGCATAGATGTTGCAGGCTGACTCCCACAGCCACAAGTCATCATCGTTTTGTTAATGCCTTGGACCATGCGGTCGATGATCGGGCTATGGTTTTTTCTAGTTTGGCCAGTTGTTGCATCGGACACTGCATCAGTGCGTCGCGCTACGGTCGAAGTGGTCATCGATGGCGACACCGTAACGCTTGATTCTGGCGAGACGATTCGCCTTGCGGGCATTAACACACCAGAGATTAAATCGGGTCAACCGTTCGCTGCCCTGGCCCAGCAGTATTTGGAGCAGCGGGTGCACAATCGCCAGGTTCTGGTAGAAAACGCGACCGATCCAGTGGATCCCCATGACCGGACCCTGGCTTATCTTTATACCCTGGATGGAGACAGTCTCCAATTAGCNTTGCTCGAGGCAGGTCTTGCCAGCGCGATTGTGATTGCACCGAATGATCGCCATCTTGATGAATACGCGGCGGCTGAGACTCGAGCGCGTTTAGCGGGTAAAGGAATCTGGGGGGTGTCAACCTATCGTCCCCGGCACGCGATGACGATGACGCCAAAGGACAGGGGTTACGGGTTTGTGCGGGGGCGTGTTCAGCGCACCGTACTGGGCAAGAAATGGCTTGAATTTCATCTTGCGCGCAATTTTGTGATCCTCATCCAACGTGCCCGTTGGCAACAGTATTTTCGTTATTCCCCGTGTAGGCTCGATCAGGCCGATGTGGTCGTTCGAGGGTGGGTGTCCGGCAAAGGTAAGCGCCTGCGAACGACGATCAGCCACCCATTTATGTTGGAACGCTGCGCCGATACTGGGCAATCGCTCTGCCATTGGTCTGCCGCGGCTGGCCGTTTAACTCAATAGCGGTGGGGTCGCTTGGATAACGACCGTTAAGGATGAGTTTCCAAGTGACATGAGATGGCAAGATCCATGGGGACGTGGCGTTGTCCCGAACGTCTTAAGAGGAAGACAAATGGCCGTTGTTAGAAATGTTTCAGTTTTGTTGCTAGGGGTTTTCTTGATGCCTGTTACGACGATAGCTGCGGCGGNAAAGAAGGTGGTGGCAATGGAATGTTCGGCGGCGGGTGAGAAATACGCATACGAGTGCGTCGTTGAGTTAAGGGACCCCGGGACTGGTGGGGCGATAGTGGGAGCACAGTTCATGGTGGGGGCGCAGATGCCGTCGATGGCCGGAGCGCACCGAGTGGAGCCAGTGGTGGTGCAGGAACACGGACAGGGTTGGTACGGTTTTAGGATGGCACTGAAGAAGTATGGAGAATGGGCGATCACGATGGATTTTTCTAAGCCGGAGCGGGATCGTGTGGTGAAAACTATGATGTTTGGCGAAGTGCAGGTCAGTCCATTGGGCGGACATGTTCAAGGGCACAAGCATAAGAAACACTCCATGGGTGTAATGGTGCACGATGCCTATGTGCGAGCAACGCCGCCGGGGCAGCCTAACGCCGCGGCTTATTTGGTTTTACGCAACAATGCAAAGCGTGACATTCGACTGGTGTCGGTAAAGTCGGATGTTGCCGAGGTTGCTGAGCCTCACAGTCACGCTATGGACGCAGGTATGATGAAGATGCGGCGGGTCGAGCACATCGATGTACCGGCTGGTGGGGAAACAGTCCTGCAGCCAGGTGGGTTGCACATCATGCTGATGGGGTTGGTGAAACAGTTGAAACCAGGGGAGTACGTCTCGTTGGAGTTTCACTTCGACAATGGGCAAAAGCAGAGCATGCGCGTTCCGGTGAAAATGATCGCGGGGATGTCCATGACATCGGGCCACGATAAGAAGAAACACAAACAGGATTAATGCTATGTGGAATGGGGTGCTGGCCCACAAAACAGTTCACAACCGACACATCAGTTGATGAAGTGCCCTACTTGGTTGACGCCGGCGTTGTTCGTTGTCACAGCACTGTTGGTCGGCATCTTCGCCAGTGTTTGGTTAGTACCAACGAAATCTCCGCAACCTTATCCTGGAATGGGCGGTGATTTCACTTTATCTGCCATCTCAGGCCCAGTGGCGTTGTCTGACTTTGAAGGCAAGGCAGTGCTGGTTTTCTTCGGCTACACCCATTGTCCGGATGTTTGTCCGACAGATCTTGCACGGATGGGTCAAGTGTTAAATGCGTTAACACCGGCTGAAAAAGCAGGGGTGCGGGGTCTTTTTATCAGCATTGATCCTGAACGGGATACGCCGCAACGGATTGCAGATTACGCCCGCTTTTTCCATCCGTCGATTATTGGTTTGACCGGCACACCTGATGACATTGATCGGATCGCTAAGCAGTACCTGGTGCTTTATCAGAAAGCCGAAATTGGCGAATCGCAGGCGGGGTACCTGATGGACCATTCGACTAAAACCTACTTGATCGGGCGCGATGGCCACCTCGAAAAAGTGCTTGGTCATGAACTCGAGGCCAGCCAGGTACTCGCAGCGGTGCGTGATGTACTGATGAGCGATGCCTGACAACTCCNGCAAAGCGACCCTGAGGCACTGTGTTGAAGAGGTGGCCAGGCGACTGACCGAGGCCAATCTATGGTTCGGTCACGGCACTGACAACGCGTGGGACGAAGCGGTCTGGCTGGTGATGTGTGCCGCTGATATCACTATCAGTGAAAAAGTGATTGATTGGCAACAACCCCTGTCAACTGCGCAGGGTTGCGCTGTGACGCATCTCGCTAATCAGCGCATCACCAGTCGACAACCGCTCGCCTACCTCGTCGGGCACGCCTGGTTTGCTGGATACCGCTTTGACGTCGACTCTCGAGTGATCGTGCCCCGATCGCATCTGGGTGAATGGATTGTTGAGCAACTGCGGCCTTGGTTGGACCCGGCGTCGGTGACGGAGGCGCTGGATCTTTGTACTGGCAGTGGGTGTATCGCCATTGCGATGGCGCTTGAATTTCCAGAGGCCAGGATTGATGCAACCGATCTTTCAGCAGAAGCGTTGGTAGTCGCGAACCAGAATGTTGAACGACATGGTGTTAGCGATCGGGTCCATTTATTCGAAGGCGACCTATTGGAACCGATTAGTGATCGTTGCTATGACCTGATCGTATGTAATCCACCGTATGTCGATGCGAAGACAATGACCACGCTGCCTAATGAATACCAGCACGAACCGGCAATCGCTTTTGCGGGTGGTGAGGACGGTCTGGCCGTTGTGCGTCGCTTATTGGCTGACGTTGAGCCGCGGCTCATGGCAGGCGGCTCGTTGTTTGTCGAAGTCGGTGCCGCGGCCTCGCAGGTAGAACTGGCGTGGCCGACAGTGCCGTTCACTTGGCTGGTGTCGGGCGACGGCGATCCGGTGATCTTCCTGTTATCGAAGGAGGAGTTGAGGTTACACCAACGCAAGTTTACGAAGTGCTGAAATGCCTAGATCTCAATCATTTCGAAATCGATCTTTGTCGCATCACAATCCGGGCATTGCCAAGTTTCAGGGATATCGGCCCAACGTGTTCCGGGGGCTAGCCCTTCTTCCGGTAATCCGAGCTCTTCGTCATAGACAAAGCCGCAGATCACACACATCCAAGTTTTGTATTCCATGAGAGCAAAAAAAACCATCACGATTCTAACGTAGTTTAGTCAAAGGTTGGATACAACAAGGAGTTGGTCGACACTACCTGCGATTGCACCCACTCACTAATTTTGGATATCAAGGCGATGACCCAAGCATCTGGCAAACTATTTGAACGCGCTCAGCAAGTAATCCCCGGGGGGGTAAATTCACCGGTGCGGGCTTTCAAAGCGGTGGGGGGTTCTCCCGTTTTCATGGCACGCGGAAAGGGGCCTTATCTATATGACAGCGAGGGGAAATCATACATAGATTATGTGGGGTCATGGGGGCCGATGATCCTTGGCCATGCTGACCCGGACGTGGTGTTGGCGGTACAGACCACGGTTGAGAATGGTCTGAGTTTTGGTGCGCCGACGGTGGCTGAGACGGAAATGGCCGAGCTGATCTGCGAGGCCATGCCCTCGATCGAACAGGTGAGAATGGTCAATTCCGGCACTGAGGCGACCATGAGTGCCATTCGGTTGGCGCGGGGCTTTACTGGCCGAGACAAGGTGATCAAGTTCGAAGGCTGTTACCACGGACACGCTGACGGGCTGTTGGTAAAAGCCGGTTCCGGTGCGCTAACACTGGGTGTGCCAACCTCTCCTGGGGTACCGGTGGCGATGGCACAGCACACACTGACGCTGGAGTTTAATAATGCGCAACAGAGCGAGGACGTATTCAGTCGAATGGGTCCCGAGATTGCCGCGGTAATCGTGGAGCCTGTCGCAGGTAACATGAACTGTGTGCCCGGGTCGGCAGTATTTCACCAGGCGTTGCGTGATCAGTGCAACAAGTACGGTGCAGTGTTGATCTTCGATGAGGTTATGACAGGATTTCGCGTTGCACCCGGCGGTGCGCAGGCGCTTTACGGGATCGTCCCTGACCTGACGACGCTCGGCAAAGTTATCGGCGGCGGGCTGCCGGTTGGAGCATTCGGTGGTCGTGCGGACATCATGCAGCATCTGGCGCCCGTTGGCTCGGTCTATCAGGCAGGGACACTTTCGGGCAATCCGCTGGCGATGGCGGCAGGTCTTGCCACTTTGCATAAGGTGTTGGCCCCCACCTTTTTCGAACGACTTGAGCAAAAGACCAGCCGTCTCGTCGATGGGTTGCGACGCGCCGGCGAGACTACGGGTCTGCCGATGGTTGTGAATCAGGTCGGTGGTATGTTTGGTTTTTTCTTTACTGCCAGCGGAAGCGTTACGTGTTTCAGTGAGGTGATGGCAAGCGACACGGATCGGTTTCAGGTATTTTTCCACGCGATGCTGGAGGCGGGGGTTTATCTTGCACCTTCCGCATTCGAGACNGCTTTTATGTCAATAGCCCACGGTGATACGGAAATCGANCAGACNATTGANAAAGCNACCGCAGCCCTAGACGCGATGGCATGAGCCATCGCGTCTAGGCTTTGGCGTTTAATGAATTGGCTGGTTACAGAGTAGCCACACCGAACCTACCGCTGTGGCAATGCCTCAACGGACTAGGACGGATAACGACAGGTGAGCCAGCCCGGTCGTAACAACNGGTGGCAGGGTTGTCAGTCAGTCCGCAGGTACGACGTCTTCGGCGGCGGGACCTTTGTCCCGCGTTACCAGACTAAATTCCACGCGTTGGCCTTCGGCCAGGGTTTTAAAACCATCTCCGCGAATTTCACGATAGTGCACGAATACATCAGCCCCATCTTCACGCGCAATGAAGCCGAAGCCTTTGCGTTCGTTGAACCACTTAACGGTCCCGTTGTGCCGCTCGGACATAACTCCTCCAGTCTAATTACTTCACAAAGCAGACGGTCGGAAAAATGGCTGCCCGACCGCTACTGGTTGGCATTGTAACGGTCTTGTGTCCGGACGCAAACGCTTATGTTTCTAGTTCTGAGTAGGTTTTTCGTAACACGCGCAGTGGCGTGGCGGCATTTTGGTCAAACCAAGTTTCTATTAGCCGAAAGGAAATAGAAGTGGGCGTCGGTGGAACGAAGGTGCCGTCGCGCATTTGCGCTTCGATTTCTGCACGGGACAGCCACTTCGCCTCATCAAGTTCATGGTCGTTAAGACGGATTCCGGTGTCGCCCGCCTTGGCGTGATAGCCGAGCATCAAGGTGCCGGGGAACGGCCATGGCTGCGAGGAGTGGTAAGTGATGGTAACCACTTCCACCCCTGTTTCTTCCGAGACTTCTCGTACAACCGCTTGCTCGGCACTTTCTCCTGGTTCCACGAAGCCGGCAATGGTGGAGTAACGCGCCTTTGGCCACTGCGCCTGGCGGCCGAACAGGGCGCGTGTTCCATTTTCAACCAGCACGATGATGGCCGGATCGGTGCGAGGAAATTGCTGGCGAAAACAGTCCTTGGCGGTACACCGCATGACGTGGCCTCCGTTTCGTGCTTCGTTAAGTGTGCCGCAGCGGCCACAGTGACGGTGTGTTCGCTGCCAGTGCACCATGGCCCGTGTGTAACCGAGAAGCGCACAATCGGCGTCAGGCAACAGGGGTGCGAACTGACGCAGGTCACCAAACAGGTGACCGGCAGTGTGCGCAGATGAGGCAGGCTCGATATCGATCGCGAAATGGTGTCCGCCATTGAAGCGGCCGAGATAAATCATCGGCCCGGCGGGGTGGAACTCGGCGTCAAAGATAGATCGAGTCAGCGCCGCAACGGCGTACCCCGTCGTGCTGCTCGACACCAATACCTGTGAGCCAAGCACAGGAAGGAATCGAGCGTTGGTGCTGTCGGCCAGCACTGACAGTTCTTCATTGCTTAGCCGATATTCTGGTGCGCGATCGACAGTGACACTGGAAAACAGATTTGCTGTGCTGTTCGAAAGATGATCCACAATACTGATAGTCTACTGATTGGGTTAATCCTATTTCGTGAATAGGGTACTACATGGTGTTGGTTATCGTGTGTCCAAGTGTGATGGCAAACGGGTACAATTCGTGACCCCGCGTCGTTGCATTACTCTCCACCCGTAGGGTTCGGCTTGTTCCAACCCACCTGACCGAATAGCCAAGCCCAAGCCATGCGATCCGAAATTCGCTCACTCATCACTCGCGCAGTCGATGTGTTGCTGCAAGAGCGCTCAATCGATTCGGGCGAAATGCCACTGTGGACCTTGGAAAGAACGAAACAAAAGGGCCACGGTGATTTCGCGAGCAATGTGGCTCTGGTGCTGGCCAAACCACTGGGTAGCAAACCTCGAGATCTGGCACAGGCTGTCCTGGAGCGGTTGCCTGCGTCCGTTTGGATCACGCGAGCCGAGATCGCAGGCCCAGGATTCATCAATTTTTATTTGTCCACAGCAGCTTACTATCAGGTCATCGATGATGTGCGCAAGGCACAGAAAGACTATGGTTGTTGCCGCATCGGCAAGGGCCAGCGCGTGTTGCTGGAATTTGTCTCGGCCAATCCCACCGGACCCCTACACGTCGGTCACGGGCGTGGTGCGGCGCATGGTGACGCCTTGGCACGGGTTTTGCGAGCCGCGGGTTATGACACTCAGAGCGAGTACTACATTAACGACGCGGGGCGGCAGATGGATATTCTGGCGCTGAGTGTTTGGCTGCGTTACCTTGAACTGTGCGGCGAGTCGTTCGATTTTCCGAGCTCAATTTATCAGGGTGATTATGTTTTCGACATTGCTGCAATCCTGCACCGCGAAGGGGGGGCACGCTACCAGCACGTGGTTAGCCCATTGATGCAGGACCTGCCGACCGATGAAGATGGCGCCACGGATATGCTCNTCGAACGGGCGCAACGTTGTCTCGGCTCGGAAGGTTTTCAAAGAATTCATGAGTTGGCGACAAACACATTGGTCGAGGATATTCGTCGTGACCTCTCCGCGTTTTCTGTCGATTACGATCAGTGGTTCTCGGAAACAAGTCTGATGGCGTCGGGCGCGATGGAACGAGCGGTGCAAAAACTGAAAGACAATGGTTACCTTTACGAAAAAGACGGTGCCTGGTGGTTTCGCTCAACCGATTTTGGTGATGAAAAGGACAGGGTGGTGATTCGAGCGAATGGGAAATCGACCTATTTTGCTAGCGATATTGCGTATCACTTTGACAAGTTGGAACGTGGTTTCCATGAGTTGATTAACATCTGGGGCGCAGACCACCATGGCTATATCAGTCGGGTTAAGGCTTCGTTATCTGCACTTGGGTGTGATTCGAGCGCGTTGCATATCCTACTGGTGCAATTTGCCGTGCTCTATCGGGGTGAGGAAAAGGTGTCGATGTCAACACGTAGCGGTGAGTTTGTCACGTTGCGGCAGTTACGAGAGGAAGTGGGAAGCGATGCTGCCCGCTTTTTCTATGCGATTAGAAAACCCGAGCAGCATATGGATTTCGATCTTGAACTTGCAGCGTCCCAGTCAGCCGATAATCCGGTTTATTACGTTCAGTATGCCCATGCGCGTATTTGCAGTGTTTTTCGTCAATTGGAAGTGAAAGGCATTCAGGTCAATCTAGAACGAGCTGATCATCAGTTGCTGAACGAGGAGCGGGAGCTTGAGTTGCTCCGTGCGTTATCGCGCTATCCTGAGGTCATTGAGTCCGCAGCGCGTTCGCGAGAACCCCATCAGGTGGCTTATTTTTTGCGCGAACTCGCTAACGATTTCCATACCTACTACAACGCCCACCCTTTTATTGCGGCAGAAGATAGTCTTCGCCTGGCCCGCCTGGCCCTGATCGATGCCACTCGACAGGTTATCGACAACGGGCTTTCTATGCTGGGCGTTTCTGCGCCGTCGAGCATGTAGGCGTTCGTTTTGCAAAGTCCTTCGAAAAACCAGAGTGCCCGAGTAACTAAGTCCAGGGGGACCCAATCATTCGGCGCTATCGTTCTACTGGCTATCGGTGTGGGGCTGGGATTTGTTGCAAGCCTGGCGTATCAGGGTATCGAGAGTGGTGAATCGGATCGAATGGGTGCGGGGATCATGACNTTGTTCACGTCGACTAATAAGCGGCCCACTAACCCCGACGATAGTGCAAATGAGGCAGAGTTACCCGAACGCGCAACCTTTGACTTTTATACGGTCCTGCCAGAAATTGAGCAGTTGCTGCCCACACTGCAAGGTGTTGAGGCGCAGGTGACACCATCGGCCAAAGGCACACCTGACAAACTCCCTGCCCAGGAGAAGGAGCCGTCCAGCCAGAGTCACTACATGCTGCAGGCAGGGTCTTTTCGAGAAGCCGGTGCAGCNGATCACCTGCGAGCTCAACTGACTCTCGCGGGTTATCGGCCGATCAAGCAGCAGGTGACNATTCAGGGGCAGGGNCAGTTTTATCGCGTNCGCNTTGGGCCTTTTATCGATATGGCACAGATGGAGGCCGCCAACCGTCGTCTCACNGCNATGGGNATCAAAACGCTTCGCCTCAAAGTTTCTCGGCGCTAAGGACGGGNCCGTTACTGCAGCANCACAGNGTGGGCCNCACGACNAACGGGCTGTGGGCACAAAAGTNGTTGCTAAAGAGTTGCCAGCGCGTGAAGNGCTACCCGATACTCNATGGCGNACTTGATNCTTGGGTATCCACAATGCTGCAAACACGAACAGGGGGTCGCATCCTGGTTGATGCACTGCGTCGCCACGGGACGGATCATATTTTCTGTGTGCCGGGCGAGAGTTTTCTGGCAGCGCTTGATGCGTTGCACGATGTGACCGACATTCGCACCGTTGTTTGCCGTCAGGAAGGCGGTGCGTCGATGATGGCGGAAGCCCATGGCAAACTGACGGGCCGCCCCGGGATTTGTATGGTGACGCGTGGTCCCGGTGTCGCTAACGCGATGTCAGGCGTACATATTGCCGCGCAAGATTCGACTCCTTTGATTCTTTTCGTGGGGCAGGTCGGTCGAGACATGGCGGGTCGCGAAGCGTTCCAGGAAGTTGAGTACCGCGTTTTGTTTGCCGACATGGTCAAGGCAGTTGAGCAGGTTGAGGATCCCGCCAGAATGCCGGAGATTGTCAGCCGCGCTTTTCATACGGCGGTGAATGGTCGAGCCGGGCCGGTAGTGGTGGTATTGCCCGAAGATATGTTGGTGGCGGAAGCCAAAGTGCCAGACACCGGCCCGTATCACCGATCGGAGGCAGCCCCTGCGGATGAGCATTTGGCACAATTGGCACAGTTGCTGAACAGCGCCGAGCGACCGCTGGCGATTGTTGGTGGGCATGGCTGGCGGCAAGAGGCGCGGGAGGCATTTGAGACTTTTGCTTCGCGCTGGGGGCTTCCGGTTGCCGCTGCGTTTCGATTCCAGGACCGTTTCAATAACACGCATGACCATTATGTGGGTGACGTAGGTATCGGAATCAATCCCGTACTGGCTGAGGCGGTACGCAATACCGATCTCTTGCTGGCGATTGGCATACGGTTGGGTGAGATGACCACCGGAGGTTATTCTCTGCTGGTGCCGCCTTGTCCGCGCCAGCAGCTAGTGCATGTGTATCCGGGGATCGAAGAGCTGGGCCGTGTGTATCAGCCTACCCTGGCCATTAATGCCGGGCCGAACCGTTTTGCGCAGGCTTTGTTGGGGCTTGAGCCCCCACCGGCCCCGCGCTGGCCTGCCTTACGTGCGGCGTTGCGCGAATCGTATTTGGCCTGGCGGCAACCGGTGGCGCATCCGGGACCACTGCAACTCGGTGCCACCGTTGACGGGTTGACCAATGAGTTGCCAGACGACGCGATTATCACCAATGGTGCTGGCAACTATAGTGCTTGGGTTCACCGACATTATTGTTTCCGTGGGTTGCCAAGTCAGTTGGCACCCACATCCGGCTCAATGGGTTACGGCCTACCGGCAGCCATTGCGGCTAAGTTGGCTTACCCCGAAAGAACGGTGGTGGCCTTCGCCGGTGACGGCTGTTTCTTGATGACCGGCCAGGAACTTGCGACAGCGGTGCAGTATGCTGTTGCGGTTATCATCATTGTGGTCAACAACGGAATGTATGGCACGATTCGTATGCATCAGGAACGACACTATCCTGGCCGGGTAAGCAATACGGATCTGGTTAATCCTGATTTTTGCCTGTTGGCAGCGGCTTACGGTGTGCATAGTGAAAAGGTGCGGGCCACGGCAGACTTCTTACCTGCGTTTCGCCGTGCCCAGGCTACGGGGGCACCCGCGTTACTCGAACTGGAGATTGACCCGGAGACCATTAGCCCGACTGCCACGGTCAGTAATCTTCGTGCAGCGGTGCGAGGCTGACTTTCGAGTGCAACGAAGCGAAGTTATGGAGCGTGGCGCGGATATGCAATTACAACTGTGTAGCTGGCCTGAGGTCGAACGCTATCTCGAGAAATCGACCACTATCATTGTGCCGATAGGNTCGGCCGAACAGCATGGGCCCATTGGACTGATCGGTACAGATGCCATCTGTCCCGAAGTGGTGGCCCGAGGTGTGGCTGAGCAAACGGTCACGCTGGTGGCCCCCACGCTGTCCTTGGGCATGGCCCAGCACCATCTTGCTTTTCCTGGCTCCATAGCGCTCCGCCCATCGACACTGATGGCACTCATCAATGACGTCGTGCGTTCACTGTTACGNCATGGNTTTGANCGCATTTATTTTCTCAATGGCCATGGCGGGAATATTGCGACGGTGACCGCCGCTTTTTCAGAAATCTGGGCCGATGCGAGTTTCGCCGGCGAGTCGCNGCCCGCGCCCCGATTGCGGCTTTATAACTGGTGGTCCGGNGAGCGGGTTCGCNGATTGTCCCGAGAATTGTTTGGCGGGGCAGAAGGCAGTCATGCGACGCCTTCAGAAGTATCTCTTAGTTATTACGCCTATCCGCAGGCNGTTAAGCAGGCGCCTTTGTCACCCAAGGTGGCNCCAGTCGGGACCATCCGTGACGCTGCAGATTATCGGCGCCAGTTTGCTGACGGGAGAATCGGGTCAGATCCCTCACTCGCGAGTGTCGAGCACGGCGAGCGTCTTTACCATGCGGCAGTGGCTGATGTGGGAGAGGATCTTCGCCGTTTCGGTTCGACTGACTGAACAGCCATTGAGCGCATGACGAAATCTTTTATCCCTGAATTGACCGCCCAGGTGAACGACTTCGTCGCTGAACGTGACTGGGAGCAGTTTCATTCGCCCAAGAANCTGGCGATGGCGATGATCGTTGAGGCCGCTGAGTTGGTTGAGCATTTTCAGTGGTTGACTCAGCAGGAAAGTGCCGCACTCGATGTTCAGAAAAAATCCGCCGTTGCNGACGAGTTGGCCGACGTATTGGTTTATCTTGTGTGTCTGGCAGACCGATTAGAGATTAATCTGGAAGAAGCCGTGTTACTGAAGATGCGNAAAAACCGTGCNAAGTACCCGGTCGAAAAAGCGCGAGGGAACGCTCGCAAATACTCCGAATTCTGATGCCCTCTGGTAACGGGGNCTGCCACGATGNGACGAGAGGNTNCCGTAAAGNCTACCTGTAACTCACAAGCGATCAGGGGTTGTCCGGGTAAGGCGTCGCTTTCGCCATGCCTTTAAATCACGTTCTTTTGATGCAGTCGATGAAGTTCCGCCGCATCGAGGCCTAACAGCTCTTCAAGCACCTCTTCGGTGTGTTGGCCCAGCATCGGCGGTGCGTGCCGATAGGAGACTTTCGTTGCCGACAGTTTTGCTGGACTGCCGATCAGACTGACGGGCTTGCCACCGGCAGCGGGGTGATCCATTGTTATTTGCATGTCCCGCGCGGTTACCTGTGGATCGGCGAATACTTGATCGATGTTGTGGATGGGGCCGCAACTGATTTGGTTTTCTTCCAGTTTTTCGAGCCAATAAGTGGATGTCTGTTGTCGCATGACGTCATTAAGAATATCGGTCAGCGCATCGCGGTTTCGCACGCGNGCCTCGTTGGTGACAAACCGGTCGTCACTGTGCAGTTCGGGCACGCCCGCGAATTCGCAATAGCGCTTAAATTGCTGATCATTACCCACGGCAACGATGATGTTGCCGTTGGCGGTTGGGAAAACCTGGTAAGGCACAATGTTGGGGTGGGCGTTGCCGAGCAATCCAGGCACGTCTCCTGAGGTCAGGTAGTTCAGCCCCTGAATTGATAACATGGAAACCTGAGTGTCCAATAAACTGATGTCCAGGTGTTGTCCTTCCCCAGTGACTTCGCGGTGGCGCAACGCGGCATTGATGGACACGGCGGCCCACAGACCCGCGGTTAAATCGGCGATTGGAATACCCGCCCGATGGGGTTCTCCTCCGGGGGGTCCGGTAATACTCATGATGCCGCCCAGGCCTTGCGCCATGAAATCGTAGCCTGGCTGTTTCGCCTTGGGTCCGGTTTGACCGAATCCCGTGATAGAGCAATAAACCAGTCCCGGATGTTCGCTACGCAAACTCGTGTAGTCCAGGCCAAATCTGGCGAGATTGCCCACTTTAAAGTTTTCGACAAGCACCTGGCATTCGCCAATCAGCCGCTTGGCCAAGGACTGACCTTCGTCGCTGGTCAGATCCAGTGTGACCGAACGTTTGTTGCGGTTAGCTGANAGGTAATAACCGCTTTCGGTGGTTTCGCTGCCGTTCGCGTCAAGCACGAAAGGCGGGCCAAATTTTCTCGTGTCGTCACCGACACCCGGACGTTCTATCTTGATGACATCGGCACCGAGATCACCCAGGATTTGTGTGCAACTCGGGCCGGCCAGAATACGAGTCAGGTCGAATATGCGAATGCCGGCGAGGGGTCCGCTCATGGGGACTGTGTCGCGATGAGGCTCATTTCGGTTCTCCTACTTAAAGTATGTCAACAACGATAAANAAGTGGTGTTGGCGCTCACCCATCAATACGTCGGCCGCAGTGCGGCGTTAACGAATAGGTAAAAGCACTCGGTATCCTACCTCTAAATGTTCTGATGGGAATGGTAGGTCCTGGTAATCACCTCAGGAGCTAAGCTCATGCAGGAAGTCGGCCGCACAGTCCTTGATACTGCGTTGGCCCATGGCGATTTGATCGCACAGTGTGGTGATAAGTCCTGACTCATCACCCAGTACTTTACCCTTAACAAGTTCAGCTGACGACTGGGCTAGCAGTTCGCGGATGCGAGCGCGTCGTCGATCTGCTCGCGTTGAGTTTCGCCCTTGAGCGGCTGTATTTGCTGCNGTGAGCATCTCATCGATACCTTCGCCCGACAGGGCGTTGGTGGCGATCACGGGCACCTCGCGGTTGCCTGATTGTCGCAGTGCCAAACCTGAACGCAACTGCTCTATGGTGGTCTTGGCCGGGATCAAGTCAGCTTTGTTGACGACCAACACGTCGGCGATTTCGAGGATGCCGGCCTTTAGTGCCTGAACATCGTCTCCTTGCCCGCCCGTGCAGACAACGATGAGGGCATCGGTGATTTGGGTGATTTCCTGCTCGTTTTGGCCTGTTCCCACAGTTTCAACCATGACGACGTCGAANCCGGCCGCGTCGAAGACGTCCACCATGCGATGAATGTGGCGCGTCAGGCCGCCGTGGTGGCCTCGCGAGGAGAGTGATCGAATGAAGACNCCNGCATCTTGGGCATGATCGGTCATGCGCAGGCGATCACCGAGAATGGCGCCGCCTGTGATAGCGCTGGAGGGATCGACGGCGGCTACGGCGATCTGGAGACCTTGCCTGCGCAGGTGAGCAATGGCTGCATTGATCAGCGTCGATTTGCCGCAGCCGGCGGGACCGGTTAGGCCGATCACGGTGGCTTGGCCGGTGTAACAAGTGATTTCTTGGCAAAAACGAGAGGCGGCGACACTGTCACCTTCAACCAGGCTGAGGGCTTTCCCAATAGCAGCGCGGTGGCCTGTGCACACGGCGCTTGCCAGTGAGTCAGTGGGTTTTGAGAGGTTGACCATCACTCAACGATCAGGGGTTGACCAAATCCGAGTTCACGCCGCAGACAGGCGACAGCCTCACCATGGGTAACTCCGATAGCGGTGCCGGCAACGACCGTGGCAAACACGTTATCGTCTTTTGAATTTGCAGCGCGTGCGATATTTGAAAGCGCTGCGCTGACTTTTTCTTGGTCTCGCTGGCGTTTGAAAACGCGCAGTGACTCGACATGTTGGCCCATGGTCTTCGAGTCGGGACGTTCGGTTGCCGGCGATGGGTCGTTAGTCTCGTTGTCATCGGTTGTGTAACAGTTAACGCCGACGATTTTTTGATCGCCATTTTCAACGCGTTTTTGCCAGGCCAGTGCCGAGCGGCCAATCATCGCCTGGACCAATCCCTTTTCAACGGCACGGTACATGCCGCCGGACTCGGCAATGGTATCCATGACAGCAAGAATTTTTTCTTCCATCTGATCGGTGAGTTGTTCGATGTACCATGATCCGCCCAGGGGGTCGATGACATCGCATAAATATGCTTCTTCTCTCAACAAATTCTGTGTGGCGACGGCAACGCGCGCCGGACCCTCATTGGGCGTGTTAATCACCTCGTCGTACGCATCGGTATGCATTGACTGCAGGCCGCTGAGAATACCCGCGATGGCTTGCACCGTGACGCGTGCAATATTGTTCAGTGGCTGCTGCCGCGTCAGGTCAACGCCCGAGGTTTGACCATGAAACTTGAAGCGCTGAGATCTAGGATCCCGTGCACCGAGTTTGTCTCGTGTTAGGCGGGCCCAGATGCGTCGCCCAGCACGAAACTTGGCAACCTCCTCAAATAGGCTCATCGATATATCGAAAAAGAAAGTGAACCGTGGCAGGACGTCGTCCGGATCCATGCCATGGTTGATACAGTCTTCGCCGTACTGCAGGGCAGAGGACAAGGTAAAAGCCATTGCCTCAGCGGGCGTCGCACCGGCTTGCTGCATATGCTGACCCACCACGGACAGCGGATTCCAGTGTGGCACCCGCTCGCGGCAATAGCTGATGTGATCGAGCAGAATGCGACGCGCACCGGCGAGCGACAGGCGAAAAAACATGTGGTTAGCAACACAGTGCGACAGGTAGTCACTTTGGTTCGAAGTTCCTGTGATCTTTTGCCAATGGACGTTGCGTTGTTGCGCCACGTTGAGCACAAAGGCGAGCAGGGTAAACGGCGACGGGTCGTTCATCGAGGTTGAAATCTCTCCCACCGGGACCCCGTCCAGGGCGGTTGCCATATGATCAACGGTGTTCACCACGGTGCCGCAGGTGCCAAGCAATGGCAGTGGGACCTCATCGCAATCGTTACCACGGTAAACCGAGTTACACGGAATAAGGCTAATTGCGGTGGTCCCCGCATCGAGTAGTTTCATCACCCGTCGGTTGTACTCAGCCGGTGTACCCAGCCCGATCAGTTGCCGTTGGCTCCAGGTGCGGCCCCGGTGCATCGTGGAATAGATGCCTCGGGTATAAGGGGCTTGCCCCGGTAGGCCGAGTTGATCGACGTAATCCAGGGGAGGATCGGTGTCGGGCAGATAGAGTGGATCGATCTCTATGCCGGATCGGTTGTAGACCGGACGCTCGTTAGCAAGATTCTGTGCGTAGGTGTGTTCCCAATGTTCGACTGCTTGGTCGTATGCGCCTCGCCGTTGTTTCTTAGTGGTCTCGGACATGGCTATGGCGCCTCGTTGATGGTTGCGGCACTGTCGTTTCGTGCTTCGGTAGCAAATGTTGTCACCTGTTCGCAGATGGATGCGCTGGATACGCCTGGCCCAAAGATGGCACTGACGCCGGCGTTAAACAGCAGGGCATGTTCTTCGTCTGGGACGATTCCACCGACCACGACCCGTATGTGGCCCAGTCCGGCGACCGTTAGCGCCCGCATCAGGTCGGGCACGATCAGATGGTCTGTTGACAATGAGCTGATGCCGATGACATCGACATCCTCTTGCAGCGATAGATCAACGACGGCGTCAATCGACTGCCAGGGGGGGGTATAAATGACCTCAAAACCCGCATCACGCAGGAAGGCGGCCACCAGGCGGCTGCCGCGGTCGTGTCCGTCAAGGCCAATTTTAGTAATGAGCACGCGCGAGGGACGGGTGGTGTCGCTATTCATAAGCCCCTCGCAGATGGTTGTGCGAGGCCGTTGCGCAGGAGTGTTACCGTGAGGTGGGCAATTTCGCTCGGCGTTGCGCCGCCGTGTCCGTACCAGAACGGTGTCCAGTTGATGGCGCCGAGCAGTAATAGGCGAACCAAGCCGCAATCGGTTTGGGGAACAAGCGGTAACCCGGTGATCAATGTTCGAAACAGAGCTTCGTAGCGGTCACGCAGCGCGATCAGTTCGATTCTTGCCTCGCCGGCATCTTCGGGCAGCACGCGGGTCATGACCCGCGCGTAGTCATTGGGTTGCAGCACCGCCTCGAGATGCGCGCGCACGGCGCTTTCCAGTCGTTGCCAGGGACAGTCGAGCGCTGCGATGCTAACAGCCANGCGTTTTGTGACGCGGGTGACGGCTTCGCCGTAGACTGCGCTCAAAAGCGCGTGCTTGGATCCGAAGTGAACGTAGACAGCCCCCGCGGTCATGCCGCACGCGGCGGCGATCTCGCGTACTGTGGTCTGGTCATAACCGCGATGGGCGAACAGGTGAGCCGCGGCATCGCGAAGTTCCAGGCTGCGATTGTTGGCACGTGACGGCCGGTTCGAGGCGCGCATGGGTAGATCACTAAGTAAACGGATGTTTACTTTACGTCTTATCGAGTCGATCTTCAAATCGGCGAATGATGGCTTAGGCCAGAAAGGGGCCCTATACGGGTAAAAGAAGCCAGTGATGGAGCGCAANAAAAGGGTCGCGGTGCTGGTGATTCACGGTATCGGTGGTCAGCGCACNGACTTTGCTGAACCCTTGATTCGGGGCGTGAACCGCGAAGTGAAGCGGCTGGGCGCGGATGCGAGTGCGATCGCTTGGCAATCCGTTTATTGGGATGACTTGCTCGTGCCGCGTCAGCAGGCTTACCTGAAGCGGGCTCTTAAGGATGGGCGTCTCAATTATCAGCGCCTTCGCCAGTTCGTCGTGTCTGCACTAGGCGATGCTGGCGCGTATCGCCAGCGTCCTTCCGGCTCGGTGGCCGGGGCTAAATCGGGCCGCACATACGAGCGAGTGCACGCGCGTATACGGGAGCAACTGTCAGAGCTTTATCATGGTCCATTGTCCGGGCGTCCCTTACCGTTGGTGCTGATGGCTCATTCTTTTGGTGGCCACATCTTGTCGAACTACGTTTGGGACAGCCAACAGACCCCTGACCGGACATTGAGTGCTTTTGAACGCATGCACTGGTTGGCCGGATTCATCACCTTTGGCTGCAACATTCCCCTTTTTACTTTCGCCGTTGATAAGCCGGTGCCCATCCGCTTTCCCGCGACTCGATTGCCAGCGCGTTTCAAAGAAAAAGCGCGCTGGCTCAATTTCTATGACCCCGATGACGTCTTGGGTTGGCCGCTCAAACCCGTCAGCTCCGCCTATGCGCGGTCAGTTGACGCGGACATTCGGCTGCAGGTCGGTGGTGCTGTGGGCGGTTGGACTCCGGCGGCACACCTTTTGTACTGGCGTGACCGCAGATTTGCTCGCCACGTCGCAGATTTTCTGGTGACTTTTGTCTCTTAAGAAACGGCCGATCAGTTTCTTCGCTGGCAGGCCTGAACAATCGACGCCACGTCGAGTTGATAGGTTTCGTAAAGCTCGCTGAGTGTTCCCGACTGGCCAAATTGTTCTACGCCGAGCGCATTGACGCGCTGCCCCCGCACGGCGCCGAGCCAACTTAAAACCGCCGGATGGCTGTCCGAAACAGTGACGAGACGGGCATTGCCCGCCAGTGGCTCGAGCAATCGTTCGATGGCGGCGGTTGTTTCCCGTTCACCGACTTGACGCGCGCGTTGGGCCGCAAGCCAGCCTCGATGCAGGCGGTCTGCAGAGGTCACTGCCAGCAGACCCGCGCCGGGTTCGTGCGCGGTCATTGCTTTGTGGGCCTCGAGCGCTTGGGGTGCCATGACCCCCATGTAGGCGATCACTAGACTGGCACCGTCCGCTGGCGGGCACAGCCAGTAACCCCCTTCAATGATTTGATCGGCAAGGCCCGTATCCAGAGGGCGTTCGCGTTGGTCGATGCGACGAGTACTGAGGCGCAGATACACCGAACCGCCGCGTTGATCACCCAAAAGATCACCGGGTTCGAGTGTTTTTTCCTCGGCCTGCAGGTGTTCGAATGACCAACGTAGAATGACCGCGAGTTCGTCGGCGTAAGCCGGTTCAAACGCGGAGAGGCCCGGTTTGGCCATGCCCAGCAGCGGCGTCGCGCTCGATTGGTGGGCGCCTCCTTCCGGCGCGAGTGAGATGCCCGAGGGCGTTGCCACNAGGATAAATCGTGCGTCCTGGTAACACGCGTAGTTCAGCGCATCGAGACCGCGGTCAATGAACGGATCGTAAAGCGTGCCGATCGGTAGCAACCGCTCTCCAAACAAGGAATGCGATAGCCCGGCGGCGGCNAACAGGATGAAAAGATTGTTTTCCGCAATACCAAGTTCCAGGTGCTGGCCTTTGGGGGAACTTTCCCACTGGCGAAGGGAGTTCACTTCNCCCTCGGAGAAAAGATCGCGCTGGGTACTGCGATGAAACAGCCCGCGACGGTTAACCCAACCGCCAAGGTTGGTTGACACCGTGACATCCGGCGACGTCGTCACAATCCTTTCGGCCAGTGGGTCGTTGGCGCGCGCGATACCGTCGAGGATGCGCCCGAAGGCCTCTTGTGTGGAGGTCCGTTGGCTGCCCGGTATTTTCAGGGTCTCTGGGACCGGAATGGGTTTGGACTGGTGACGCCGGGCTTTTTTTGTATTGAAGGGAATATGCTCGACGAAACGCTGCAGTAGCGTGTCGGCGATTGGCAGGCCCTCAAACGGTTCCCATTCGGCGCCTTCGGTGATGCCGTGCCGTTGCCGCATCGTATCGACTTGTTCAGGCGTCATTAAGCCGGCGTGATTGTCTTTGTGTCCGGCAAGCGGCAAGCCGTGTCCCTTGATGGTGTAAGCAAAAAAGCAGGTCGGTTGATCATCTGTAATCGCCTCGAACGCTTCGAGCATGCTCTCCATGCAGTGTCCGCCGAGATTGGTCATCAGCGTATGCAGGGCTTCGTCGTCGTAGTGGCCAATCAGTTGCTGTACGCCTGAGCGTGCGCCAATGTCATCCAGCAGGCGTTCACGCCAGGCAGCCCCGCCCTTGTAAACGAGGGCCGAGTATTGCGTATTGGGGCAGGCGTCGATCCATTGGCGAAGCGCTTCTCCCCCAGGGCGGGCATAAGCCGCTTGCAGCAGGCGACCGTATTTGACCGTTACGACTCGCCAGCCCATGCTGTTAAATAATCGGCTGAAACGATTGAGCAGGCGGTCTGAAATCACAGCGTCGAGGCTCTGCCGGTTGTAATCAATGANCCACCACAGGTCACGGACATCGTGTTTCCAGCCCTCTAACAACGCCTCGTAAATATTGCCCTCATCGAGTTCGGCATCCCCCACCACCGCCACCATTCGGCCGCGCTCCGTAGCCCAACCGTGGGCATCAAGGTAGTCCTGCACCAGGGCGGCGAAACTGGTCATGGCAACGCCGAGGCCGACTGACCCGGTAGAGAAATCGACATCGTCAACATCCTTGGTGCGCGATGGATACGACTGAGCGCCTCCTAAGGCGCGAAAACGGGCCAATTGCTCACGCGTCTGGTTGCCTAATAGATACTGGATCGCATGAAAGACGGGGCTACCGTGTGGTTTGACCGCCACTCGATCGTGCGGACGTAGCGTGGAGAAATAAAGGGCGCTCATCAGCGTCACCATCGAGGCGGATGACGCCTGGTGACCGCCAACCTTGAGTTCGCCGTCACTCGAACGCAGGTGATTGGCGTGGTGAATTATCCAAACCGACAACCAGAGAACTTTCTGCTCCAGCGCTTTCAGTGCCGCCAGCCGGTCTATGTCCGTGGCCGGAAAGATGGGTTCAGCATCGGGATCAAGCAGTGCGTGATTCATGGCAGAAACTTGGNAAGCGTATTTCCTGCAGTATATTTCGAAGTCTTAGGCAGAGGATTTCTTTATTGCTAATAAATGGAATAATATAGCAATATTCATTCATTTATTCGATGTAAAAAGACAGATAATGTCTCCATCTCGCTTGGATTCAATCGATTTAAAAATTCTTAACATCATTCAGGGGGCGGCGCGTATCTCCAACACTGAGTTGGCTGAGCGCGTCGGTCTTTCCCCCTCGCCGTGCTGGCGGCGGGTCCGGGCGCTGGAAGAATCGGGCGTCATTCAGCGCTATGTCACTNTGGTGAATGCCGACGCCGTGGGNTTGCCAATCAACGTATTNGCCACGGTNACNCTGGAAAAACAGNTAGAAGGCGCNCTGGAGCGCTTTGAAGCGGCGGTGGCTTCACGGCCAGAGGTGATGGAGTGTTATCTGATGACAGGAGAATTTGACTACTTACTTCGCATTGTGCTCCGTGACCTCGCCGCATATGAGC
>PAWW01000048.1 GCA_002714255.1 Acidiferrobacteraceae bacterium | reverse complement strand
GCATCCACATCCCAATGGTAAACCACGCACATTCCGTTAAGGCTCGATAGCGATGGTGCCGCAGTTTCGAAATACACCACACCTCGAAATTTCGAGCCGCCGTCTTCAGTGAAAGAACCAGCTCCACTGGCCCTAAATGTTGCTACGCCGTCAGCAGCCATAACGACACCCGCGTTAGGACATTCACCGTAAAGAGAACCATCGGAGCGCATTTGCGCTATATAAGTAGCGATCGAAGTGACATCAACACCGCACAACTGTCCTGCTCCGGTCGCCGACACCTCAAACTTCGGTAGTGCGCCTTCGGCCGTAAGGGTTTTGTTGACAGTTGCGCTTTCCATTGAACCAATTTGGTCGCCTAGCATTGTTTTCCTCCGAGTACTTGTTGGTTTGAAATAGGTTGCCCTTTTATTTGGGTCGACTGATTGTAGAGCCATTGCACGATAAATTGCTGGAAAAGCGAATTAGAGACTTTATGCTCTTGATTTGCCTTAAGACGATTGGGTGGACTACCAACAATAACCATTCCAACTTCATCGATAAATTCTCTGCCATGGACGACTTTGTTAAACTCTTCGGTGAGGGATGCATCTTATCAGTCACTATCGATGGGAGATATTTGTGGAGACTATATTTGTACAGGTGAAGTGCGGGCCCGGTAGGGCTTACAGCGTAGCTCAGACGCTGGCTGACATGGATGGTGTTTCCGAAGTCTATTCGGTGTCCGGGCCTTATGATTTACTCGTCAAATGCCATCTTGAAGAAGATGTGGGCCATTTTGTTAACGAGAAGATTCATCTAGTCGGTGACGTAGTCGACACTTCAACAATCATTACATTCAACGCTTTCAGCTGATTGTCGGGGTAAGGAAGTGGGGCAACTGACTATGCCGCGGGCGGAGCTGTTCATCCCAACTTCCGTGCTGAACCATCTGCTCTAACCGTAACTCAAAGATTCAGCGAGGAAGTTGGTTTAGTTACTGCAAACACTCCACCAACACAGTCAACTTCTTGGCCTTATCGAAGACGTTTAGTTTTACCGTCGTAGCGTTAGTTGGTCAATTTCAACACACTCTCTAAAATGCTCCTCNGCTGTGTGGGTGGGATAAGGTATATAAGANATGAAATAAAACNGATGGGTGGGGTTTGATGGGCGAGGTCAGCACAAATAATTTGGCACACACCGGTTTATACTGAATGCTCTGGAGACGGGTACGGCATCTTCAGCACTTTGGGGAATCAATGTTTTGCGCAGGTAATTCGAGCCCGTGACGGACGACACCTGATGGCGCCCGTAGCTCAGCTGGATAGAGCGCTGCCCTCCGAAGGCAGAGGTCAGGGGTTCGAATCCCTTCGGGCGCGCCAGTAAACTACTAGGTGGCCACGGTTGAGCTAAACGAGTAGTGCAGCTCCGGGGCGAGAGACTCAGAACGTGGCAGACGTAGTNAGTGGATCGAAGTCCCCGTGACCGNCGCGCAGATCGTTTAGTTCGTTTCGATTAACGCNGCGCACGAGTTGTAGGGGTAGTAGGGTCCAGTCAAGTTTTGAGTTTTCTACTGAAGCGTCACGTCGGAACCACGCTGTCGAGGGCATGTAGCGTAGTGCGAGGCCTGTCCGTCTTCGNCCTGAGGTGTTTGCCGCAGAACCGTGAAGCACCCCCGATATCGTGTAACGACACTTGACCCGGTTGCAATTCAATATATTGGGCGGTGTTTTCGTCAAATTGGCTCCTGTTTGAGGGTCTCTGCTTCTCTCCATCATAACTATCTTGCCGGTATTGACGGGAGTCCAGCGCGGCCAGTTCGCCGTGGAGAGTGACACCCTTGGGCAAGTGGTTTTGTCTGATTTTCGAGCAAAACCGGGTAAACTGTAACCCCAGTTTTTTGTGGGCCGAATCCCCGAGAGTAGTTTGGGGCGGCCTGATAAGATCCGGTTTGATCTATTGAAAGTTACTGATTTCAAAACCTTTGTGGTGGGCAATCCNCCGCCAGGCTTTGGCGGTCGCTACTGGGTTTTCCTTAAGCTCGTGACCGATGGTGGCGTTGTCGGCTATGGGGAAGCTTATTCATTGCCGTTTCATCCGCGCGTTGTTGAGGCTCTTATCCAGGANGTCTGCCAGCGCTATGTGCTCGAATCTGATCCCTTCCGTATCGAGTGGTTATGGCGACAGATCTACTCGTCTGGATACAGCCAACGATCGGGGATTGTCCTCATGGCGATATTAAGCGCGATTGAGATGGCCTGTTGGGACATTGTTGGTAAGGAATTGAATCGGCCGGTCTACGATTTGATGGGTGGACGTGTACGTGATCGAGTGCGGACTTATACCTATCTTTATCCAGAGGCNGACGATTCAACTGATGTTTANTTAGATCCAGAACTTGCTGCCGCTCGAGCCGCCGCCTATGTGGCGCGTGGCTTTACCGCTGTTAAATTTGATCCCGTGGGCCCTTACAGTGCTTTTGACCCTCGTGAACCGTCGCTTGCAGCGTTAGATCGGGCAACGGAGTTCACCCGCTGCATTCGTGAGGCCGTCGGAAGTCGGGCAGATTTGTTATTGGGTACCCATGGGCAGTTGACTCCAACCGGAGCGATCCGACTGGCAAAGCGTCTGGAGCCATATGATCCTTTGTGGCTCGAAGAACCCGTGCCACCTGAGAACGAGGCCGCGATGGCGCAAGTGGCTCGGGGGACCAGCATTCCTATCGCGAGTGGGGAAAGACTCTCCACTAAGTACGAATTCAATCGTTTGTTGGGTCTGCGTGCCGTGGGCATTTTGCAGATGAACCTTGGCCGCGTTGGGGGTCTGCTTGAGAGTAAAAAGATTGCGGCAATGGCGGAGGCGCATTATTGTCAGATTGCGCCGCACATGTATTGTGGCCCTGTGGTGGCAGCGGCGAGCGTGCAATTGGCAGTGTGCAGTCCCAACTTCCTGATTCAGGAGGGTATTCTGGATTGGAGTGGGTTCCAGGCCCAACTGGTGCAGCGCCCGATCCAATGGGAAGCAGGGTACGTGATTCCACCAACGGAGCCTGGCTTGGGTGTCGAACTGGACGAAAGTGTTGCGCAGGCGCACCCGTATGAGGGTGACGCCTTACATTTGGAGATGTCGCCCGATCCGGTGATTTAGCGGGCTTTCTGTCGNGTTCAGACGGAAGTCTAGTCCTTTTTCTTCGGGATCGTGCGCATATTTAAGTCATCGATCAGCGTCGAGCAGTAGGACATCACTTCGCGTTTGGTTCCCTGTCGATAGCCAGTCACTTCAGAAACGGTGTTGGCGACGACGTAGCGGTAATACACGCCTCGCGGGCTGCTGCTCGGCAGGTCGGCTTTTTCGAGAGTCACCACGGTGTATTCGAGGTGCTTGAAGCGTTTGATATCCGGTTGTGGGAGGTCTTCGGGTTTCTTTGGTGGCATGATCGAATTTACACAATATGAAAAATGGTGAAGAGGCGCATCTCGAATAGACTGGGGGGACAAATANTGAAAGTGAATGGTCAGGCTCTTCGGGCAGGTGGTGACCAGAACTCGCTTGCGCGNCGCCNTAGTATAACGGAAAGGCGTGTCTTTCGCAGATCCATATGACTGATNCTGGCGTCGGTTACCGGTTCGGTAGTGGACAACGCGGGTTAATCGTTAGNGNTTTTAGGGGTGTCATTTCTTGCAATTCAACAGGACAATAGTTTCACCTTGTCAAAGCATGTTGTCACGGAGTCTCGAGTGACTCGCCGCCTTCAAGGGAACAGTTACGGGCTTGCCTATGGCATTTTGTGGTCCACGGGGTTTCCCGTTACGTATCTGTTGTTAGAGGCTTGGGATCCTTATACGCTGGCAGCGGCACGCATTGGCCTCGCGGGTCTATTGCTTGCACTGGCGGCGTATCTTGTTGGGCAGCGTTATTTGTGGAGAACGTGGCCCTGGCGCAGGGCCGTACTGATTGGCGGTATCGGAGTGGGCATCTCCACTGTCATGCTGACCCTTGGAGTGAAGTACTCAAATCCTGTTAATGCAGCCGTGTTGTCTACGACGCTTCCGTTGGTATCGGCCGTCATGGGCATCGCTCTAAAGGAGGAGAAGATCATTCCTCGCCTGGCAATGGGCATCGGTATTGCAGTGCTCGGGGGTGTTTTGATTGTGCTTTCGGCTGCGGAACAAGAGTTTGGATGGCGCGGTGGTGAGGCATTCGTGATGGTGTCAGTGGTGACATGGACCTGGTTCAGCCGAGCGTCAACNGCGAAGCTCAGNACGATNCCGCCGTACCCAAGAGCCGTGATCACGATGCTCTCCGGTGCGCTGGTATTGATTCCAGTCACTGCGTTGCTCAATTTTGTTGGCGTAAGCGAAATCGCTTGGTCTATTGAGGGATGGAATTTATTTTGGATACTCTGGTTGTGCCCCATTGCGGCGGGTGTGTCATTGGTTTTTTGGTTAAGAAGTGCTGAATATTTAGGCGTTACCGTTGCGGCGATTCATATTAATCTGGTGCCTTTTTATGTCATTGTGATTGCTTTTTTTAGTGGCGGTGGGTTGTCGAGCTATCAGATCATCGGCGCGTGTCTGGTGGTGGCNGGTGCAGTCATTACACAGGTTCGACTGGGNGGAACACCAGGGCAAGTGGGCTCCACCGGGCGGCCGTGAACCCATGGCATACTTACCCATATTNTTCGACACACTCGCAGGTANTTTGTCATGCCGCAGGCTGAGTCCAGACGCGTCCGCGAAGCGCTTATTGCTAAGCTCCGAGATATTCTTCCCCGACAGTTTGTTCTGACANAGACGGAGCAATTGAGGCCGTACGAGTGTGATGGGCTCACTGCCTATCGGCAGCTCCCTTGGATCGTGGTTCTGCCCTCGAATAGCGAGGAAGTCGAGAAAATACTCGCGTTGTGTACGGCCTGTGGTGTACCAGTCGTTGCGCGGGGGGCTGGAACAGGTCTGTCGGGAGGGGCACTGCCTCATCCACACGGTGTGTTGTTGAGCATGACTCGGCTTGACCGAATTCTAAGTGTTGATCGTGCTAACCGGACCGCTCGTGTACAGCCTGGAGTTCGAAATATTGCGATCTCTGAAGAGGTGGAGGGTATGGGCCTTTACTACGCCCCAGATCCATCATCACAAATCGCCTGCAGTATCGGCGGCAACGTAGCGGAGAATTCAGGTGGAGTGCACTGTTTGAAATATGGTTTGACCGTTCACAATATCCTCAAGCTTGAAGTCGTTCTGATGTCCGGTGAGTCCGTCACTATNGGAGCCGATGCGCTTGATATGCCAGGTTACGATCTGCTGGCTTTGATGACGGGGTCGGAAGGTATGTTGGGCGTGGTGACCGAAGTCACCGTTCGTTTATTGCCTAAACCCGCTGTGGCGCGCGTTATTCTTGCTGCATTCGACGATCTCGCCNTGGCCGGTAATGCCGTTGCGGCGATCATTGGCGCNGGCATTATTCCGGGAGGTCTGGAGATGATGGACAATCCGGCAATTCGCGCTGNTGAGGACTTTGTCCATGCAGGTTATCCGCNGGATGCGGCTGCATTGCTGTTGTGTGAGCTCGATGGCACGGAATCAGAAGTTGAAGCAGGCATTCGNGTGGTAACGCGCATTCTGGAGCTGCAGGGCGCAACAGAAATTCGAGTGGCCGCTGATGAAGCGGAGCGTCAACGATTCTGGTCGGGTCGCAAGAACGCATTTCCGGCTGTTGGGCGCATTTCTCCAGANTATTATTGTATTGATGGAACGATTCCTAAGAAGCGCCTTGGCGAGGTGTTAACCGGAATCAGCAAGCTTTCGAATGAATACGATTTGCGGGTAGCTAACGTATTTCATGCTGGTGATGGAAACTTGCACCCATTGATACTTTATGACGGTAGTCAACCGGGAGAATTTGAAAGAACCGAAGCACTCGGTGGAAAAATCCTTGAACTGTGCATTGCAGTCGGTGGCACAATCACCGGCGAGCATGGCGTGGGCGTGGAAAAATTAAACCAGATGTGTGTCCAGTTCGAGGCGCCTGAACTTGCCCAGTTTCACGCTATCAAGAAGGCATTTGATCCTGCTGCGTTGCTTAATCCAGGTAAGGCGGTCCCAACGTTGTCGCGTTGTGCGGAATTCAATGCAATGCATGTGCACAAGGGTCGTCTCCCTTTTCCAGAGTTACCGCGGTTCTAGGCAATGGTGCCGTGACGTCAAGCGATATCAGCGCAGAACTCATCTCCACAGTGGCCGACGCTTTTGAATGTGGCACTGCGTTGGAAATTCAAGGAGGTGGGACAAAACAGTTTTATGGGCGCCGCTCCGCGGGGTCGTTACTGCGGGTAAAGGGTCATCAAGGCATTGTTAATTACGAACCCACAGAACTAGTGGTCTCGGTTCGCAGCGGCACGCGGTTGTCAGAGTTACAACAGGCGTTGGCCGACGCGCAACAGCTGCTGGGGTTTGAACCGCCGGCTTTTGGCACGGATGCCACGGTCGGGGGCATGGTTGCCTGCGGTTTTTCAGGCCCCGCTCGCCCGTACCGTGGATCGGTGCGTGACGCCGTACTCGGGGTCGAGATCATTAATGGTCGGGGACAACAGCTACGCTTCGGGGGAGAGGTGATTAAGAATGTTGCGGGTTACGATGCTTCACGATTAATGGTCGGAGCCATGGGAACTCTGGGCGTGGTTCTTCAGGTATCGTTCAAGGTGTTACCCGCGCCTGAAGTGACGATGACGCGGACATTTGAGATGTCTGAGATATTGGCGTTGGAGCAAATGAATATCTGGGCTGGTCGACCCCTGCCACTGAGTGCCTGTGCTTTCTATGCGGATCGACTGTTGGTCCGGCTTTGCGGTTCAGGGGATGCGGTTTTAGCAGCTGGGCGCGAGATCGGCGGTGATGAAGTGCACGATACCATGACATGGTGGGAATCGTTGCGTGAACAGGCCCTGCCATTCTTTGCTCAGGAAGAACCGCTATGGCGTTTGTCTGTTCCTCCGGCAACCGGGCCAATGAATCTTCCCGGAGACTGTCTGATCGACTGGGGTGGGGCACAGCGTTGGCTGTTTTGTGAGCATTCGGCAGATGCTTTGCGGCAAGTCGTTCGTGACGCCGGCGGGCATGCCACCTTGTTTCGTGGCGGCAATCGTGATGGTGAGATTTTCGAGCCATTACAAAGTGTCCAATTCCGACTTCAGCAGGAATTGAAACGAGCCTTCGACCCGAGAAGCATCTTGAATCCTGGTCGTATGGTAGAAGGCTGGTAGCAATGCAAACCGAGCTCAGCGCAGCCTGGCGCAACACCGCAGTCGGTGATGAGTCAGCGCAGATTCTGAAGACTTGCGTGCATTGTGGTTTCTGCAATGCAACATGTCCTACTTATCAGTTAGTCGGTGATGAACTGGATGGCCCAAGAGGACGCATCTACCTGTTAAAGAATGTTTTCGAAGGAGGTGAGTTCGGTACCAGCACTCAGACACACCTTGATCGTTGTTTAACGTGTCGAGCCTGTGAAACCACCTGTCCATCAGGCGTTCGTTATGGACGGTTGCTAGAACTTGGGCGGGAGATCGTAGAAGAGCATGTCGCACGACCGGTGGGTGAGAGACTCTTGCGCAGCATTTTGTGGCGAGTACTTACCCATCGAACGGCATTCCCGTTACTGCTAAGTATCGGACAGCGATTACGTCGATTACTACCGCGTCGTGTCGCTCAGAAAATTCCATCCCCCGTGGTTGCGGGTGATTGGCCACCGGCCCGACATGCACGCCGCATGCTTGTGTTAGACGGCTGTGTCCAGCAATCGCTTGCGCCCAACATCAATAGCGCTGTTGCGAGGGTGCTTGATCGNCTTGGAATCTCTTTGTTACGGGAAAGTAGGGCACNCTGNTGNGGTGCTTTGCCCCTGCANTTGTCAGCGGGTGAGGCGGCACGGGACTTCATGCGGCGTAACATCGACGCTTGGTGGCCACTNGTGATGAGCGATGTCGAGGCNATCGTGATGACNGCATCGGGGTGTGGTGTGACGGTACGCGANTATGCNACCTACCTGGCNGATGATCCTGCGTATGCAAGAAAGGCTGAGCAGGTGGCNTCAAAGGTGCGCGATGTGGCNGAAATTGTGGCCGACGANATGGCGGNTNTAGCGGATTGGGAAGCGANCACCGTCAATCGTGATGTCGTTTTCCATTCGCCGTGTTCGTTGCAACACGGGCAGCAGCTTCGTGGTGTGGTTGAAAGCATCCTTTCAACTGTGGGGTACCGCTTACATCAGTTTGCTGATGCGCACTTGTGTTGCGGATCGGCGGGGGCTTATTCTCTGCTGCAATCTGAGATGGCAGACGCTTTGCGTAAGAACAAACTGGCGGCGCTGCAGGCGACAGACGCCAACTGTATCGTGACGGCTAACATTGGCTGTCAGGTTCATCTCGCATCGGAGGCCGAAGTGCCTGTTCGCCACTGGATTGAATTACTCGATCGGCAAGATGAGGAACCCTCCTGACCGATTGATGGTGGAATGTGCCAGAGGGGGTGGCTAACGATGGACGTCCGTCGCCCGGCTGGCATAATGCGAGGGTGCGCCAACAATTTGGGCAGGAAAGGATAAAAAGGATTCATCATGTTGTCCCCATACTACGAACGCCACCTATTTTTTTGTATCAATGAGCGCGATGGTGAGCGCGAATGCTGTGCCGGNAAGAATGCGGTTGCCATGCGTGACTACGCNAAGTCACAGGCNAAGGTTCGGGGGATTCATGGGCCCGGACAAGTCCGTATTAATCAATCNGGGTGCCTTGATCGCTGTGAGGAGGGGCCGTGTGTNGTGGTGTACCCGGAAGGGGTNTGGTACACCTACATCGACGAATCGGATATCGACGAGATTCTNGAAGAACACCTNATCAATGGGCGCATTGTCGATCGTTTATTACTTTAGATTGCTTGGCTAGCAGCGGTACCAGTTGTAACCCATTGTTTTAAATAATAAATACTAGTAAAGGATATGATTGGTCACAGAATTTGACTTTTTAACTTTATTAGTGAATAATAATTCACCAACGTATTGAATTAAATGTTTCAGTGGTTGTATTTGGTTCAAACCGGGCCTGCTTAACCGGACTGAAACACCAACGATTCCTCCATCCTCCTTTGGTGAATTCAGCGTGGCGCACCCCGCCACGCTTTTTTTTTCGCCGCGTTGATAGCAGGCAAAGGACCACTCTGTGGTTGTAGGTGGCTGGGTCATCCTGTACTATCCGCACCTCGATTTTTCTCGCCGTGTTGTACTTTTATCGTGAAAACTGTTTCTGCAAAACCTGAGACTGTGAGCCACGGATGGTATGTGGTTGATGCATCCGACAAAGTGCTGGGTCGTCTTGCCACCGAGATTGCCCGACGACTGCGTGGGAAACACAAACCCGAGTACACACCGCATGTGGACACCGGTGATTTCATTATTGTTGTGAACTCTGACAAGGTCCGAGTTACTGGTAACAAAGCGGTACAGAAGAAGTATTATCACCATACGGGGTATCCTGGGGGTATCAAGGAAATAACGTTTGAGAAGCAGTTGGCGGCCGATTCTCGAAAAATAATCGAAAGGGCTGTCAAGGGGATGTTGCCCCGCAATTCATTGGGTCGATCGATGTTGTCCAAACTTCGCATCTACCCGGGCCCAGATCATGCGCACACAGCCCAACAACCACAACCCTTGGATATTTAACCTCGCCCATGGCTGCAGTAGAAACCTATTACGGTACCGGACGTCGAAAGTCCTCCACTGCCCGCGTATTTCTCTCGCGCGGTAGCGGAAGCATTGTCGTCAATCGTCGACCTTTGGATGTTTATTTCGGTCGCGAGACCGCGCGAATGATCGTGCGACAACCGCTTGACGTGTCTGAGATGATGGACAAGGTCGATATCCGAGTGACTGTCNCCGGTGGTGGAAACAGCGGTCAGGCAGGCGCGATCCGTCACGGGATTACCCGTGCGTTGTTGCAATACGATGAGGGTTTTCGGCGCACATTGCGCAAGGCCGGTTTCGTGACGAGAGATTCTCGTGAAGTCGAACGGAAAAAGGTCGGTTTTCGTAAGGCACGTAAGAAATCGCAGTACTCCAAACGTTAATCAGGAGTTCCTAACAGGCCCCTGCCGGTCAGGACACCACTAGACGACAACGCTTGGGGGATCGTCCAGCGGTAGGACTGCGGACTCTGACTCCGCCAACCCAGGTTCGAATCCTGGTCCCCCAGCCATCTGAACTTAGCAGGCTGCCTGTGTTGTGGCCGAGCTGTTAGTGTTGGGGTGCTAGTCCAAAGGCGAGTATTTCCGAGTCAACCTAACCGGAACATCACGAGACATCATGATCAACATCGGCATTATTGGTGGCACGGGCTATACCGGGCTTGAACTATTGAGATTGTTGGCAGGACACCAGCAGGCCGCCGTTCGAGTAATTACTTCTCGGGGGGAAGCCGGAACGGCTGTAAGTGATCTTTTTCCAAGTCTCAGAGGCGTGTGCGATCTCCGCTACGTTGATCCTGTCGATGTGGATTATTCTGACTGTGACGTGGTTTTTCTGGCAGCTCCGACGGGCGTTGCCATGAACCATGTNCCGGCACTNCTTGAATCGGGAATCAAAGTGATCGATTTGTCTGCTGATTTTCGACTGAAGAATGTTGACCAATGGAATGAGTGGTACGGCCAGATACATAAGTGTCCGGAATTGCTTGTTGAGGCGGTCTATGGGTTGCCCGAACGCCACCGTGATGCCATTCGAGGGGCTCGCTTGGTGGCCAATCCCGGGTGTTACCCAACGGCGGTGCAGTTGGGGTTCATTCCNCTGCTTGAGGCTGGCGTTGTCGATCACAAGACGCTGATTGCTGATGCGAAGTCTGGTGTTTCCGGGGCAGGTCGAACGGCTGCGGTGCCGACTTTGTTGACGGAGGCTGCGGATTCGCTAAAGGCCTACGCCGTGCCTGGACACCGGCATCTACCGGANATTCGACAAGAACTCGAGACCGTCGCCGATGAGGGNCTGGGGTTGACCTTTGTGCCACACCTCNCGCCAATGATTCGCGGTATCCATGCCACGCTATATGCCAGGCTGAAGGAATCGACGGGCGACCTGACAACGCTTTTCAGTACTCGGTATGCAGGCGAACCGTTTGTTGATGTGATGCCCGCGGGCAGTCACCCCGATACGCGCAGTGTCCGCGGTTCTAACACTGTACGAATCGCATGCCACCGTCCCCAGGATAGTGACGTGGCCGTGATTCTGGTGGTTGTGGACAATTTAGTAAAAGGGGCCGCAGGCCAGGCGATTCAGAACATGAATTTAATGTGCAATCTTGATGAAAAAGCAGGTCTCGCCGCGCCTGGTTTGGTACCATAGTTTTGAGGGTGGGATTCGACAACACCAGGTATGTTCTGGTGCTAAGACGTGGGCTTTGATATGGTTCCCTCTCACACCGAACACCAAGTTGAAAAGGCAAACTAAGTGACCAGTCCAACCCCGCTTGAAATCACAACATCGGCTGTTAGTCGATTGTCCGACTTGATTGCGTCCAAGGGCAATAAAGAGCTGCGGCTCAGAGTGTATGTCCAAGGCGGTGGTTGTTCAGGGTTTCAGTACGGATTCCAGTTTGAAGAAGAAAAAGCGGCGGATGACTTTGAGTTTGAGAGCGCTGGTGTTGCTGTTCTTGTTGATCCCTTGAGTTACCAGTATCTGACGGGTGCCAGTATCGATTTTATCGATGATCTTCAGGGAAGCCGTTTCGTGGTTAATAACCCTAACGCGACGACTACCTGTGGTTGCGGGTCCTCATTCGGTATCTGATCTGTAGTTGACCTTCGCTTCGTTTAGGGCGCATAGATTGCACCTAGCGACAATCGACGCCGAGCACCAGTGACCTCGGGCAGATTAGTGGTTATCCCCTTCAGCCGGGCCCACGCCATCCAGGCAAAGGCGGCTGCCTCAACCCATCCTGGGTCAATGCCCAATACCGAGGTGGTCTCAACGGTGATTGGGTCTAGTCTGCGGGAGATGGCTTGGACAATTGCTGGGTTATTGGCGCCGCCGCCACAAAGATAAAGCGCTGTCGTTTTGTCTGCTTGTTGATGAATCGCACTGATGATCGTTTCCACAGTCAGATCAAGGAGTGTTGCCTGGACGTCTTGCGGTTTTTCCCCGCCCTGTAAATGTGTGCCTAGCCACGCCAGATGGAATTGTTCGAGCCCACAAGATTTAGGCGGTATTACACCAAAGTAAGGGTGCTCTAAAAGAATGTTCAAGAGCGAAGCGATGCGGTGCCCACCGATGGCCCACGCACTGTTTTGATCAAAGGCATCGGGATGGTGGCAACGATACCAGTGATCAAGCAACGTATTGCCAGGTCCGGTATCGAAGCCGAACACTGTTCCGGTGTTCGGGAGAACAGTCAGGTTTGCAATCCCGCCAATGTTGACAATGGCCCGATTGACTGTGGGTGACCGAAACATTGCCTCGTGGAACGCGGGCACCAGAGGTGCGCCTTGGCCGCCGACTGCGATGTCGCCAGAACGGAAGTCAGCAATGGTCGTGATGCCTGTGCGAGCAGCGATTAAAGCACCGCTGCCCAGTTGGAGCGAAAACGGAAAAGGTCCTTCAGGCCGATGGCGAACCGTTTGTCCGTGACTTCCGATTACCGCAATGTCCTCCCTGCGGGTCGTCTTTTCTATGACCTGGTTTGCGGCCTTGGCAAACTGTTCAGCCAGTGCTGTATCCAACGCATGAACGGTATCGATACGATCATCTTCTCCACTACTGACTGTACGGATCTTCTCCTGCAGCGTGGGTTCAATCGGCTCACTGTGCGTTGCGATCACCTGGACCTTGCGCCCTTGATCGGCAATTTCTATCAGTACTGCATCGATGGCATCGCTGCTCGTCCCTGACATTAGACCGATACAGGTTTGTGTGTCGTCGCTCATCGATATACCGTCTGGTTACAAGTACGGACTACGCTCCTAGTGGAGGGCAGGCCATATGGGGTGCGGGTTATTGAACTGATTTTGTCGACAAGGTTTCTAGTCGAGCAGTCCAAAGTTTTGCCTTGTGTGAGAACGCATTCTTTTCTTTCCTGGCGATGGATGAGGAGCGGGGTAGTTTCACCGTTAATGGATTACGATGTTGGCCATTGACCCGAAATTCATAGTGAAGATGTGGGCCGGTGGCCAGTCCGCTACTACCAACGAAGCCAATGACCTGGCCTTGTTTTACTGATGTGCTTTTGCGCAAGCCTTTAGCCACCCGTGATAAGTGGGCATAGACCGTTTGGTATGTTTTCCCGTGCTGCAGGGTCACGAGTCGGCCATACGCGCCTTTTGTCCCCATTTGGACGACTTTGCCGGCCGCTGTTGCCATGACGGGTTCTCCCCGCGGGGCGCCGTAATCCACGCCTTTATGGGCTCGCCATTTTTTTAGCACCGGATGGTATCGGTTATTAGAAAAATGTGAGGTGACTCGCGAAAAACGAAGTGGCGAGCGAAGAAACACGCTTTCAAGGCTCTCCCCCGATGGTGTGTAGTATCGACCCACTCCGCTAGGGCCAACGTGTAAAAGGGCTTGATAGGGTTTTCCCTTAACATTAAACGCCGCCGCTTGAATCGGTCCGTTACTGACTTTTTGACCATCTAAATGTTGCTCATTAACAATCACAGCGAAGCGATCTCCCTTCTGTAGATCCCGCGTAAAGTCGATCTGCCAGCGAAAAATTCGCGTCAGTTTGTAGAGTACCGTTTCGTCAAGCCCGGCCTGAAGTCCATCACTGTAAAGTGAGGACAATATTGTTCCTTCAATTTTCCGCTCGACAATATCGAACTGTCTCTCGATAGGTTGGACAACATAAGTGTTGCCAGTGCGTTTGACTTCGACAAATCTAAGCTGGTTATGTTGGTAACGCAGGGCCTCCAAGATCTTGCCTCGAAACAATACTTCGAGATGTGGACCAGGTCGTAGTTGGTTTAGCAATGGGCCGTTGGGCAGGTGCGACAGTTGAATCGCAGTTGTCGGATTGATACCGAGACGCTTAAAAATAGCGGTCAAGGTGTCGCCGTCCTCGATGGTGGCCTGTCTCCATCCGATTTTTTCTGTTTTCTTCTCTGTTGTTGTTTCGGTTTTGTTAAGGACCGGTTCGGCTGAGGCCCTGTTGCTTAGAGCTGGGACATGTTCCTCGCGTTGGGTGAGTCGTGTTGGGCTTGACGTAACAGGTGGTATTGAAATGACGAGTTGATAAGCAAGGTCCATGTCGAGACCGAGCTCCCTCACGAGCTCATCTAAAGGTAGGGTTGGAGACACAAGCCTTGAGCCGGGTGGCCGATGGTCGGGCGTCGTTGCCGAAACCTCAAGGGTGTTTTCGAGCGCGGCTATCGGCGTATTCGCTGATTGTTGAGCGGCCGTGATCTGGGTTTGCTCTGTTTCGAGCACCGTATCGAGTTGTCGTAGTAATACGGATTGCTCTGGTAGTTTCGGCGCCAAAATCCCAATCGACGCAATAGGTTCTCGGGCGAGCCAGATCACCACGCCGGCAATGATGAGGGCGATCACTCCCCAGTGCCAGGTGCGAATAGAGGGTCGAAGCGGAGGCTTGCGCCCAGTCCGGTAGACATAGCGCAGGTCGAGTTGTTCGACTGATTGAGACGAATTAGGGTCTGACGTGACCATGGCAGAAAACTCGAGCAAGGTCAGGGCGGGGCAATTGGAGCGTAACTCTAACGGCCCATCCTAGTTTCGTCAAAATCGATTGGTATAAGGACACATTAGCGTCTAAACCTGAAGATTTATTGAACACTGACCGGGCACAGCGGCGGGGTCGATGGGCAAGCGCAGGTGGTGCTTTGTCCGGTCGAGTGGGTTCGGGCGCCTCGTCGCGGACTGATTCAGTAGGCACGTTACAATCGAGTCCTCTGCCGAGGGTGTAACGAATGTCCATAGCCGATCCTGATGCTGTTTTCGAAGAACTCCAACGGGGAGTCGAAGAAATTCTTGTTGAGGATGAGCTGAAAGAACGGCTTCGGTCCGGACGTCCACTGCGTGTCAAGACGGGCTTCGATCCGACCGCCCCAGATTTGCATATAGGCCATACGGTGCTGGTCAACAAGATGCGCCAGTTTCAAACGTTTGGTCATGAGGTGGTGTTTTTGATCGGGGACTTCACAGGACTCATTGGCGATCCCAGTGGAAAGAATGCTACTCGTCCTCCTTTGAGTCGACAACAGATCGAGGAAAACGCCGCGACCTACGAGGAGCAGGTTTTTAAGATTCTTGACCGGGATCAGACCCGTATCGAGTTTAATTCCAAGTGGGGCAATGCGCTCGGTGCCGAGGGAATGATTCGGCTGGCTGCTCGCCACACGGTGGCTCGCATGCTGGAGCGTGATGACTTCAGCCGCCGATACCAGAACGGTGAGCCGATATCGATTCACGAATTTCTTTATCCCCTGATGCAAGGGTACGATTCGGTGGCACTCGAAGCCGACGTTGAGTTAGGGGGNACTGATCAGAAATTCAACCTGTTGGTTGGACGCGAACTACAGAAGCAATACGGGCAGAAGCCACAGGTTGTTTTGACGATGCCGTTACTCGAGGGACTTGATGGCGTGCAGAAAATGTCTAAGTCCCTGGGTAATGCGATTGGTATTACCGAGCCACCGGCAGAAATNTTCGGTAAGTTGATGTCAATTTCTGACGATCTGATGTGGCGCTACTTCGAGCTGTTGAGTTTTCGGTCGGTTGTTGAGATAAGAGCGCTGCGTCGCTCGACCGAGGAGGGNGCCAACCCGCGGGATGTCAAGTACGAGTTGGCACTTGAAATAGTCACACGCTTTCATTCAAAAAGCGCTGCGGACCGTGCGAAACAAGCNTTTGTCGATCGTTTTCAGAAAGGCGTGCTGCCAGAAGACCTTCAGGAGGTTGATGTGGATAGCAAGGGTGAGGGGATGTCAGTGACGCATGTGATGCGGGCNGCTGGATTGGTTGCGAGTACGTCNGAAGGGCTTCGATTGATCGATCAGGGNGCTGTGCGAATCGATGGAGAGCGGGTTTCAGATCGCGCACTCCAACTGCCTCGGGGAAGCCGAGTAGTGGTCCGGGTAGGAAAGCGCAGGGTGGCCAGGATCAACTTGTCCTGATGGATTGTGTTTTGGTGTTTAAAACCGCTNCCTTAATTGAAGAAAGTAACGTATTTACGGCATTTCTGGCTATTTCACGATTGACTGCAGTCAATTCGACTGTATAATTCGCAGGCTTTTTAAGCGGCTCCCNNANGGGGGCCGTTTCGTTCTTTAACAATTAGATCAGACAGATTGTGTGGGCGCTTCTGCGTCGACACGTCAATTCAAGTTGTTAACATTCCGTTAAACCTTATGGGTTTTGCGGAATGNCCGGAAAGGCCTTTGGGTTTTTTCGGACAAGAAGTTTGAACCGGAGAGTTTGATCATGGCTCAGATTGAACGCTGGCGGTAGGCTTAACACATGCAAGTCGGACGGCAGCAGACCGTAACAATCCCTTCGGGGTGCGTTTGGTGCTGGCGAGTGGCGGACGGGTGAGTAATACGTAGGAATCTGCCCAACAGTGGGGGACAACCCGAGGAAACTCGGGCTAATACCGCATACGCCCTACGGGGGAAAGCGGGGGACTTTAGGGCCTCGCGCTGTTTGGATGAGCCTGCGGCGGATTAGCTTGTTGGTGAGGTAAGAGCTCACCAAGGCGACGATCCGTAGCTGGTCTGAGAGGATGATCAGCCACACTGGGACTGAGACACGGCCCAGACTCCTACGGGAGGCAGCAGTGGNGAA
>PAWW01000047.1 GCA_002714255.1 Acidiferrobacteraceae bacterium | reverse complement strand
CAGCTGCGCGGCCGCGCCGATCGAATCGGCCGCGCCGTCCCGGTGCTGGTGATCGGCGCGGTGCTGCTGGCGGTCGGCACCCCTCTGACGGACTGGGCCTTCGGCGAGAGTGGAAGTACATAAGAGCAGGTGCCAGCCCCATCGCTTTGGAATACCTAAATTGTCTGAATCCAGTTACTTAAGGCGTGAGCGATTTCTTCGGGAGAGTCCTCTTGAATAAAATGGCTGCCCGCCACGGTGACTTCAACTTGGTTGGGCCAACGTCGGCAGAATTCTCGGGGTTCGCCTGTGAGAATGGCGCCGGGCTCAGCATTGATAAATAGCTTGGGCACGGGGCTTTCCGACAGCCAGTCAGCATAAGATTGCACAATCTCCACGACATTGGCAGGTTCGCCGTCTATTGGAATTTCCCGTGGCCAGGTGAGCGTAGGCCGACGGCTTTCCCCAGGCTCTAGATAGGGGCGTCGATAGACCGCCATTTCTTCATCGGTCAATGTCCTAAGGACAGATCCTGGTAACACTTTTTCAACAAAGATCTTTTTATCAAGCACCATGGCCTCACCGGCCGGAGATCTGAAGCCCTGAAAGACTTTTGCGGAAAGTTCGGGCCATTCGGTCCAGGATACCGGGCGGACAAGACTTTCCATATAGCATAGTCCTTTGATCGCCTCACGGTGACGATTGGCCCAATCAAAACCCAGCGCTGAACCCCAGTCGTGTACGACCAGGACAACGTTCGCTTCTACATTAAGTGCGGCGAGAGCAGCGTCGAAATATTGGCGGTGTTCCTCGAAGGTGTAACGCTCTGGCCCCGAGGGATCCAGTTTTTCTGAATTTCCCATGCCGATGAGGTCGATCGCGATGCAGCGACCTAAAGCGGATAGCTGTGGCATGATATTTCGCCACAGGTAGGAGGACGTTGGGTTGCCGTGCTGAAACACAATCGGTGTGCCGGTACCTATTTCGACGTAACTCATCTGGCGTCCAAGCACTTCAATGGTCTTGTGATCGAGTTCACGGGTATTCATCGAGATAGAGTCCTTTTTTATAAGGTCAGCGGATGCTACGCCCGCCATCGACCGAGACTGATTGTCCGGTAATAAAGCTGGCGTCGTTAGAGCAGAGAAAAGTGATCACACTCGCGACTTCATCTGCTGAAGCCAGTCGCCCCAACGGGTGTTTGGCAATCGACGCGTTACGGGCAGCGTCGATGTCGCCGGTATCTTTGAACATTTTCTCGACCATGGGGGTCGTGATGGTGCCGGGGCACACAGCGTTCACACGAATGCCATCGACCGCATGGTCGGTAGCCAGTGAACGGGTTAAAGCCGTGACACCCCCTTTTGAAGCGGAATAAGCCAGATGCCCGATAGCGCCGCTCAGTGCATCAATTGAAGCCAGATTAACGATAGCGCCGCCGCCTCTTTGGCGCATCTCGGGAATGACTGCACGACAGCCCCGAAACAGGCCTTTTAGATTAACGTCGAAAATTTTATCCCAGGTGGCATCATCAGTCTCTTCGGCCGTTCCTTCGATTAAAAGCCCTGCGTTGTTAACCAGGATATCGATACCGCCGAATTGTTCGCGACAATCAGCCAGTGCGGCGTCCCAGTCAGATTGCAATCGAACATCGAGTATGCGTTGCGTGAAGTCGCTGGCAGCAGTGCGCTCTTTGTCCCCGATGATGCCGGCAATGACAAGGGCTCCGTCGGCGCTCATGCGTTCTGCTGTGGCTTTGCCGATACCTGTGCCGGCACCGGTAATTAGAGCGACTTTCCCCCGCACACTCATACCGGCGGACTCAAGACGCGCTGGGAAGTGATTCGAAGGACAGCGCGCTTATTTTCTGGAGTGACGACGTGCACTTTGTTGCGTTTACTATGAGTCGCTACCACCAGAGATGCCGAGTCAAGGGCATCTCTGGTGATTTGGTTTTAGAAATAGATTAATCAGCGCTGCCTCATTGGGCCGATGCTCTTAAACTCATGATAAGAAAGAGCGCTGCCAGGATTGCAGCGACGCACACATTGACGATGGCCGGCGGTCCAGAAATACTGCCCGCGTACAGGTCGTAACCAACCCGTGCCACCCAAGATAGCTGGATCAACCCAATCAGGATACCCGCCGCGGCGAGTTTNTCGTCGATCCAGGACGGTAGCATNAAGNTNAGNANTCCNGTGCCGAGAAAAGAAAGACCNAGNGCGCCCATGGCCACCACGAGGTCTGCGGTCTGTTCCATGCCATACATTTCGATGGCCATGCCGGGGGTGGCGAGCATAGAGATGCCGTTTACGACCAATATAACCCCACTAATCTTGAATAACAGGCTCAATTTCACTTTAAACTCTCCTGATTATTAATGGACGAAGCACAGCGATATCAATTATATCAATCGGGGCTGAGTTTTGCGGGGGTGTGTGTTGACTACGAGNGTTAGGCGCTGAATCACAGATGGCCTATGGCGCCGTGGTCAGGGGGGAGGAGACACAACAGTATCGACTGATTGGTTTAAAAGGAGAGATTTCACATGACAGCCTATCTAATTGTAAAAGCTTCTGTGGCCGAAGCAGATCGAGAAGCATTTGATCGTTGGTATCAGGAGAAACACTTGCCTGATGCCGTGGTGGCGTTTAACGCACTGGGTGCGACGCGTGGGTGGAGCGATGTTGAAGTCGGCGTGCACTTCGCATTTTATGAGTTTCCAACGTTGCAGGCGGCTAATGCGATTGCCGATTCCAAGGCGATCAAAGCGCTTATCGAAGAATTTGATCTCACCTGGAAGGATCGAGTAACGCGAACTCGGGATGTCGTCGAGATTATTCAGAACATCGCGGCGGCAGAGTGAATCGACCAAGTCAGTGGTCCAAGGACAGTCAGACTTGAGCCGAAGCGGGTTGTATCGCTGAGTGGTGCGGGCTCGATAAGGGTTGTTCAATGCCGATGTTGGCGGTGATTTCGTAGGATCGAATGCGGGCGGCCGGGTTATAAATTTGTGAGGCGATAATGAGTTCGTTTGCACCCGTTTGTGCGACAAANNTCTCAAGGCCATCTCGCACGGTTTGGGCATCACCAACAAANGNACATGAGCCGACCTCTTCCAGTACNGCCCGTTCGGCNCCNGATAGTTGCCGCTCAAGATCATCCACCGGTGGTGGAAGGAGCCCGGGTCTTCCGCGTCGCAGGTTGAGGGTAGAAAGCTGATGTGAACTACGCAGGCGACGACCTTCCTCGTTCGTGTCGGCCGCACAGACGTTGCACCCGAGCATAACGTACGGTTGGTCTAACTGTTCAGAGGGTTGAAANCGGTCACGATACAGCTCGATCGCTTGCATCAGCGCGGCGGGTGCAAAGTGCGAGGCAAAGGCATAGGGCAGGCCCAGCGCTGCTGCCAGCTGTGCNCCATACAGGCTGGAGCCCAATATCCAGATCGGCACGTTGAGTCCCGCGCCGGGTACCGCCTTAACGTGTTGATCATCGGTTGTCTCGGCAAAGTANGCCTGGAGTTCCTGAACATCTCGCGGAAAGTCATCCACATTGCCTTCGAGGGTGCGACGCAGGGCGTAAGCCGTTAACTGATCGGTACCGGGGGCCCGGCCTAATCCAAGATCGATGCGGCCCGGGTAAAGCGCCTCCAAGGTGCCGAATTGTTCGGCGATCACCAGCGGCGCGTGATTCGGCAGCATGATGCCCCCGGAACCAACGCGCATCGACTGAGTATTTCCAGCGACCAGTCCGATGACCACGGCGGTGGCGGCGCTGGCGATGCCAACCATGTTGTGATGCTCGGCCANCCAGTAGCGGCGGTAACCTAGCGCTTCTGCACGTTGGGCCAGGGCTACGGTGTTGCGTAATGCCTGACCTGGATGCTGGCCGACGGGCACGGGGGCAAGGTCAAGAACGGATAACGGAATCATCGNGGATCAGACNCTTATTCGGATTGGTTTAGACTCTAGCCAATCCGACGATGGGAAGCTACTGTCCGTCAAGGTGGCCGGTGTTTTATAAAGCATTTGAGAATAGCGCGATGAATGATGATTTGCTGGAATCAATTGACGGCGGAATAGCGACACTGACTCTGAATCGACCGGCAGCGCGCAACGCGTTGACGCCGCAAATGATGGCCGGTCTGAGAGAAGCCTTACCGCGCCTCGCCGCCGATACAACGGTNCGAGTGGTGGTNTTAACCGGTGCAGGCAACGCGTTTTGTGCGGGTGGNGATGTCAAACGATTCGCAGAAGCCTCGGACTCAGNTCCCTCAGCAAAGACGTTTGACGAGAAGGTGCACGATCTTCGTAGCAGGATGGAAGTCAGTCGAGTGCTTCACGAAATGCCCAAACCAACGCTGGCTGTNATCCCTGGTGCGGCGGCGGGTGCNGGCCTGTCGCTTGCTTTGGCGTGCGATCTGCGCATCGCGGTCGATANCGCTAAATTGACGACCGCGTTCTCGCGCATCGGACTGTCAGGCGATTTTGGTGGGAGTTACTTTATGACCTATCTTGTAGGGGCTGCGATGGCCCGGGAACTTTACTTNACCGGGAAAGTGCTCAGTGGGAGCGAAGCTCATGAGATCGGCTTGGTCAATCGAGTTGTTACGGCGGATGCATTGCCAGGGGCGGCGAAAGACTATGCGAGCGAGCTCAGCGCTCTGCCTACGATCGCGTTGGGTTATATGAAGCGNAACCTCAATGTTGCTGTGCGCGGTGTGTTGAGCGATGTGTTGGATTCAGAGGCGATTCACATGATACGAACCTTTGAGACCGACGATCATAAGGCGGCAGCCAAGGCATTTGTGGAGAAACAAAAGCCCGAGTTTCGGGGACGTTAAAGCAAAGGACATCACCAGCCCATGGCGCGACTGGTCCGTCTTGGATCGGCAGCCCCTTNGATTTCNCCTGATCTTAGATCTTGTCGGACGGCGCAAACGCCGGCCACGGCGTGTGTCCAGTCATTCAGTCGTTCAACCGTATGGCCACGACGCGCAAGGTCCGNGGTAATCGCCTCGTCAACGCGGCCTTCTATCGTTAAAAGTCCAGGCCGAGAGCGGTGCGGCGCAAAGCTGTCGGGGTGAGAGTGGGTCATAAAACGGGGTGCTTCAATCGCCTCTTGCAAGGGAAGCTTGAACTGCAGGTGATGGTATAGCACCTGCAGGTTGGCTTGAACCTGTGCGTCTCCCCCGGGCGTTCCAAAAGGCATGATCCATTGGCCGGGAAGCTGGATAAAACACGGATTCGGGGTCAATCGCGGACGTTTCCCCGGGGCCATGACAGACGGATGCCCGCGAACAGCCCGGGATTGGTCACCGCGCGACGAAATGGCGAGCCCCGTTCCAGGGACAACCGGGGTGTCCCAACTGGTGTCGGAAGGGGTGGCGCAAATGGCGTTGCCTTGTTGATCGATGACACAGACAATCGAAGTGTCAGCAGGCAATTTGGGTAAGCCCCGATCGTGGATAACGGGCGAGTGATAGGGCTGGTAGCCGGGAATTGATCCTGGCGAGGGCATGCCTGGCGCGGCGAGGTTGGCATCGATCAGCTGCGCGCGCTCGGCGCCGTAGGCACGGCTCATCAGTGTGTCGACGGGCACATCAACAAAGTCAGGGTCACCAAGATAAGCCTCGCGATCGGCGAGAGCGAGTTTGATGGCTTCGGCCATGGTGTGATAGTAGGCAGCGGACCCCGGCTCCAGTGTNGTCACGTTACTGCCTTCTAGTATGGCGAGTGCCTGCAGCAGGGTAGGACCCTGGCTCCAGGCGCCACAGGTATGCACCTCAACCGGGTCACCGCCAAGTTGGAAGGTCCGCGACAGTGAAGGCAGCACCTGGCAATGAAAGTTCGCCAGATCTTCGGCACTCAGCAGTCCGTCGTGCTGNCGCTGGTGGGTGACGATTTGTTGTGCCAGATCACCTTGGTAAAACGCATGGCGAACCGCAGCGAGCCCGGCCAGTCGATCGGCACCGGCTGCCAGTTCCTGATCACACAGAAACTGTAACGTAGCNCCGAGGTTGGACTGGACAAATTGACTGCCCAGGTCGGGTACNTGGCCGTCAGGCATCCAGATGTCGACATTTTCAGGCCAGTGNCGGTAATCGTCGGCATGTTGTGCGATGTAATCCAACATGACTTGGTGGCGAGGAAACCCCTGTGAGGCACAGCGAATGGCTCGGGCTGCGACGTCGCGAAAAGTAAAGGTGCCGTAACGCGATAATGCCAGCACGAAAGCGTCGNGTGCGGCGGGAATGACGGTGCGCTGAACGCCCAACGGAATCTCGCCCCCGTATCGCGCGATGTAGTCATCCACATTGAGAGCGCGAGGCCAACCACCGACTCCGGCAATAGTGACAATCTCACCAGTTGCGCCTAGACGGATCATCATCGGGGCAACGCCCGCGACGCTGACCTGGTCACTGTAGACAACGCCGAGGGTCAGCATCGCGGCAACGCCCGCATCAATGGCATTGCCTCCGCCTTCCAGCACCTCGAATGCGGCCAGCGCGGCGAGTTCGTGGCCGGCACTGACGACATAGTGATGACCGAGCGTTGCAGAGACAACTGCCAAGGTAAATCTCCCGTGAATCGGTTGGTTATGTTGTTAAGGGAAAGTTACTACTCAAAGAGAATAATGCTCCGTGCAACTTCGCCTGCCGCCAGTGCATCGTATGCAACGTTGATGTCCTCGAGCGGGTAGGTCCGGCTGATCATCGGATCAATTTGCAGACGTCCGCTGAGATAAAGGTCAGCCATCTTGGGTAGATCCACCCATGGGCGTGCGCCACCGTACCATGAGCCGATGATGCCGCATTCGGTGCGTGGCAGGGAAAGGGCATTGATTGAAACCTCATCATGCTCTGGCGCCATTCCNACAATAACCGCCATTCCGCCGGGGGCCAGCATTTCGTACGCCTGAAGAATAGTGTGCGAATTGCCGATCGCTTCAAACGCGTAGTCGACACCGCCGCCCGTTAACTCTTTCACGCGGGCCACTGCATCGCCATTGCCCGCGTTGACAAGGTCGGTGGCCCCGAATTGGCGAGCATAGTCGAGTTTGTTATCCAGCAGATCGATCGCAACAATCTGAACGGCGCCGGCCAATGCGGCACCTTGTACGCTATTCAGTCCTACGCCACCACAGCCGATGACAGCAACGGTTGATCCGGCTTCTATCCGCGCGGTGTTCGTTACAGCGCCAACGCCGGTCATTACTGCACAACCAACCAGACAGGCTTTGTCGAGTGGCATATCAGAACGGACGGGTACCGCACCCGATTCTGGCACCACCGTGTACTCCGAAAAGCAGGACGTGCGAGCCATGTGATGAATCGTCTGACCGTTCTTNCTCAGNCGACTGGTGCCGTCAAACATCGTGTTTCGCGGTGCATCGACGCCGTTGCACAGTACCGGCCGGCCGATAATGCAGTAGTGGCAGGTGCCGCAATTTGCCCGAAAGTTCAGGATAACTGATTGACCCGGTTGCATGCGTGTCACGCCAGGCCCTACACGTTCAACCACGCCGGCCCCTTCGTGACCCAGAACAACAGGCAGCGGGTGAGTCCATTCGCCTTTCATGATGTGAAAATCCGAATGACACACGCCGGCGGCGGCGATTTTAACCAGCACTTCACCTTCCTTGGGTTCCTCTAGATCGAGCGTTTCAATCACCATGGGTGTATTTGGCTCGTAGAGCACCGCGGCTTTGGTTTCCATGATCAGTTGTCTCCAGTAGGTTGTGCTCGATCTGGCTGAGTTGCTGGCGAATGGTTGGCCAGGGTGTGGGTACGCTGTGTCCTTATTCGACATAGTATAGCGAGTGAAACCAATAGTAATAATCGAGTCTGAAGTTGAAATTACCGAAGCATTCCACCGGAGTGGTATCGACGCGGCAACTCGCGCGCCAACTGTTGGCTGGGTTGACGGTCAGCTTCGTCGCCATCAGCCTCGGTGCTGCGTTTGGCGTCTTGAGCGGTCGAGGCGCTTTGGCTGGCATTCTGTCTGCGGGCGTAATTGCTCTGATTACTGCAGCGCTGGGGGGCACGCGAGTCCAGTGTTCAGGGCCAACAGCGCCTATGACCGCGGTCACGATTCTGCTGGTGAGCGCGGTTACCGGNGGCTTGCTCGCGGAGCATCCCACGGCAGACCCGGATCGATTTATCAATCTGGTNTTGTTGCTCACGGGCCTGCTACTGATGGCGGCGGCCGTCTTNCGTTTAGGACGTTTTGTTCGTTGGGTGCCCAAGGTCGTGATCAGTGGGTTCATGAACGGTATCGCCGTGCTGATCTGGGTTGGAGAAATCCAGTCACTTTTCGGCTGGTGGGGAAAAAATAATTACGCTGGCGGTATTACGAGCAACCTGGCTGTTGCCGCCATGACCTTGATATTGATTGTTGTTTTGCCTGGTTTACTCGGACGAGTAGATCGCCGATTAAATTCGTTCTTTCCAGCCACACTGCTGGCGATCGTTATCGCCACTGCGATTTGTTCTTTTTGTCAGATTGAAATACAGCGGGTTTCTCTGGGTGCATCGATCAATTCATTGCAGGACTTGACGACGATGGTCGCGCACCATTTGCCCACTGAATGGTCACTGCCACTGTTGATGTTGGCGCTGCCGTTTGCCATGCAACTCATGGTGCTGGCTTACCTCGACACTTTACTGACTTCTTTGGTAGTGGATCGTAAATACCAGTTCATGCATCAGACGAGTGAGACAACCCGACCGAATAAGGAACTGGCCGCGCAGGGGGTTGCCAATGCGAGCGTTGCGTTGTTTGGCGGCATTCCGGGCGCGCAGGCAACCATTCGTTCGGTGTTGATCTTAAATGAGGGTGCAACCATGCGTATCGCGGGCATCATGGTTGGAGTGTTTGTATTGATCGAAATGTTGCTGTTCCAGGACTGGATCGGACTCATACCTCAGGCTGTCTTCAGTGGGGTTCTGCTTAAGGTGGGCTACGACGTCTTTGATTGGAGTCCTATCATGTCTTATCTTCGCAGACGGGCAGGTGACACCGGGGTTGGTGGTGTTGCGCAGTCAAATCCGGTGACCCATTGGGCCATGAGTTTTATTGTTGGTACAACGCTCATTACAGTTTTTGTTAATCTGACCGCCGCGGTGCTGCTNGCCAGTGTGCTCTTCTACTTGTTGCGTGATCGCACACGTCTTGTTGATCTGGATTAGGTTTGTTTTCCCGATGGAGATTTGGCCAAGGATGAGCGTCGAAATAATGTAGGGTTAAGAGTCAAATGCCCAGGCATTCTGATCGCGATAGATCGCCTCAAACGATTCGATTGTTTTCTCATGCTGCTGAGTAAGACTGATGTCATCTAAGCCTTCGAGCAGACGCATTCGGTCGAACACATCGATAGTAAAGGGGTAGAGGGCCTGGTCAGGTCCCGTAACAGATTGAGTTTCCAGATCGATCGTCATTTGTGCGCCTGGTGCGGCGTGCAATTGTTCGCGAAGTTGATTACATGACGTTGTGGGTAAGCGAACGGGCAGCACGCCATTTCGAATGCAATTGTTGTAATGGATATCACCGAACGAGGGGGCTACGACGGCCCTGATATGGTTTGCAACCAGGGCGTCGACCGCGGTTTCGCGGGAAGATCCGCAGCCCCAGTTGATGTCTGCGACCACAATTTGACCATCACAGTAGGGCGCGCGATTGTAAATGAAGTCGGTTTCGCTACCGTCTGAATTAAAACGCAGGTCGTGAAGTAGAAACGTCGCATACTTGGGGTCGTCCTTCGCGCGCCGTAGAAATCGAGCCGGAATGATTTGATCGGTGTCACAGTTGGGAATATCGATCGGCACGCCGATAGCGGTTACTGAGGAAAAGGGCTGCATGGTGACTTTCCGTTAGTTCAACGAGCGGATATCAGTGAAGTGACCCATGATGGCGGCCCCGGCCGCCATGGCGGGGCTGACCAGGTGCGTTCGACTGCCTTTGCCCTGGCGACCGCGAAAGTTGCGATTGCTGGTGGATGCCGATCGTTCCTCCGGTGCCAAGGTATCCCCATTGATGGCCACGCACATGGAGCAACCGGGTTCGCGCCACTCCATTCCAGCCGTTTTGAAGATCTGATCAAGGCCTTCTGCTTCGGCCTGTTTTTTAACCAGTCCCGATCCTGGGACCACCAGGGTGGGCACCACGGCCTGTCTGCCTTTGGCGATCGCCGCCGCAGCGCGCAGGTCCTCGATTCGGCTATTGGTGCACGAACCGATGAAAACCTTATCCACTTTAATATCAGAAATGGCCATACCCGCCTGAAGCCCCATGTAAGTGAGCGCGGCCTCCATCTCTGATCGTTTAATGGAGTTGGGTTCGTTGGCTGGATTCGGAAGGGTGTCGCCAATACTCCCGGAATATTGTGGACTGTTTCCCCACGTGACGCGCGGTTCCAGCGCCGTTGCATCAATCAACACTTCGTGATCGAACGAGGCATCGGTATCTGAGAACAGTGTCTTCCAATAGGTGAGCGCCTCGTTCCAGCGGTGTCCTTTCGGAGAGAAGGGTCGATCTTTGACGTAAGCGATAGTCTTTTCATCGGGTGCAATAATTCCCGATCTGGCACCGGCTTCGATGGTCATGTTGCATAGCGTCATGCGCCCTTCGACAGAGAGTGCGCGAATAGTGGAACCCGTGTACTCGATGGCGAATCCGGCGCCACCCGCNGCGCTGATTTCAGCAATGGTTAACAATGCCAGATCTTTGGCGGTAACACCGGGACCGAGTGCTCCATCGATGTTGATGCGCATATTCCGTGGTCGACGTTGCCACAGCGTCTGTGTGGCAAGTACATGTTGTATCTCGGTTGCCCCGATTCCGAAGGCGATGCAACCAAGCGCCCCATGAGTTGATGTATGCGAGTCGCCGCACACCAATACCAGGCCAGGCAGAGTGATTCCCTGTTCCGGNCCGACTACGTGAACAATGCCGTGACGATCGTCAGTTAAATCGAAGTGATTGAAACCCATCTCTTTAGCTGCGGNTTCAAGCCCGGAGACGGTNTCGCGCATTTCCCCTTGTGGAATGTCTACCAGCGTTCGGGCGGTAGTCGGCACGCTATGATCTGGTGTGCCAAATAACAATTCTGGTCGGCGAATGGTCTGGCCATTGGCTTTGAGTGTGGCGAACGCACGATGATGCAGATCGTGAATAAGGTGGCGGTCAATGTAGAGCAAGGCATCGCCCGAGTCCCGCTCGAGGACGACGTGGCGATCAAATATTTTCTGAAAGAGGGTTTTTGATGTGTTCATCAGTAGNGTGTTTTCGGTTAGGCGCANACGCGCGGTTAATCAGTGNTCTATATGGTGGCCGAGGTGTGTCCAGGTATTTCGCACGANATCTGTTGGCTGGCCATCCTCTAGTAGTAGGGGTTTTTCATTATAGGGTTGTCCAGTGATNTGGCTGCGGGCATCGGCGTCACAGTACGCCGCCTGGTAAGTCCGTCGTCGGCTTTCAGAACGATTCTCATGCGAACAATGAATCGTGCGGCAGTGCAGAAAAATGATATCGCCGGGCGCGCTTTCCAGAGGGACACCCGGGTTGTCACCGTTATNACATCTGCGATGCCACTCCCCAGGTTCGGTCCAGTGTTCATGAAGTGGGCCATGATGACTGCCGGGAATAACCCACAGGCAGCCATTTTCTTGTGTGGTCGAGTCGATTGAAAGTATTGCATTTAAGCTGCGTGGCGGGTCGGTTGACTCGTAGGCGTCATCCTGGTGCCAAGGAAATGTCGAGCCGCTAACCGGATTCTTAACCACGCCCTGATCCCACCACCAACGCACGCTGGGTCCAAGGAGTTGAGTAACCATGGCGAGTATCGTTGGGTGATGAAGCACCGCACGGAGCGGTTCCGATACACCNGCGAGCCAGCACATTAAGGACATCTTTTTAAAACNTGGGTCGGCATCGAGTGATTTTGCGTAGGGAACGATACCGACTTCTTTTTCACCGCGCTGGAAAGCGTCTAGCTCGTTGGCGATGGCATTCAGGTGGTGGTCGCTCAGGAGTTGGGACACTCGTAAATACCCTTGTTGCTNGTATTCCTCCACTTGAGAGTCTAAGAGCAGTGGCGTGAGTGGGTCCATGTTGTTAAGAAAGGGCGCGATGGATGCGGCCCCAATCCTCTATCGCCGCTTCCTGCCCAGGAGTGAGTTGTACCGTGAATTGGGTATAGCCTGCATCGCGCAGGTCTCCAATGCGGGCAATTAATTCAGGTTCGGTCGCGGTAAAGCTGGTGTCGCGGATCAGTTCAGCGGTTACAAATGGCCGTTCCTCGGGTTTAACAAACATCAGGTGCCCTTGGTGGTTAGTGAGATAACGCGCGTCAGCGGGTTCGAAACGCTCCGCGAGTGCCACATAACCGGCGACCGTATCGGCAAAGGAGGGCAACGTTGTGCTGGTGTTCTGCCATCCTGAGAGTGCTTCATCNGCTGCCCGGTGGAGTGTGACTGCAGCGCGTGGGCCNGCCTGGGCCATGGCGCGNGGTGANTCAAACGGTTCGTTAACTTCGAGCACACAGCCAAGGGCAAAGGCTGTCGCTGAGAGCGTCGCTTGGGTTCGCCCGGCATCNTCCCAGGCTGTGTGCATCGCCTGCAGCGCAGTGACCGCTGAGCTAACGTCNCCNACAAAATTNAGCCAGCCGGCGCCGAAGGCCGCAGTCAGGGCACGACTGCGTGGTCCATACGCAGAAATATGCAGCGCGATGGGATCACGCGTATTGATTAGCCCGTCATCNGCATTGAGGAAGCGGATTTTTCGAGTTTGTCCATCAAAGTCGACTTCCACTGTTTCTTTTGCAAGAAGCGCTAGTACTACTTCGATGTAACGCGCCATGTCCGCAAGACGCATGGCATTCAGCCCCATGGCACGGCGTGCTGTGAAGCCTGTGCCAATACCAAAGTCGATACGGCCCGGTGCCAATTGGTTGAGCGATGCCAGCGCGTTGGCGGTGACCGGGGCGATTCGATTGCTTGGGACCAGCACACCGGTGCCAAGGCGAATCCGTGACGTCTTTACTGCAGCGGCCCCCATGGCAACAAAGCAATCAGCACTGAGCATCTGCGTGTCATAAAACCAG
>PAWW01000046.1 GCA_002714255.1 Acidiferrobacteraceae bacterium | reverse complement strand
TGGAAAATACTTAACGAAAACGGCTGGCCACTCTTCAGTGCAGGCGAACGGTATTCGAATTCGCACCAAGCCCTCAACANACCCAACGTCCGTAGTGGTCGGTTTTCTCAATCNGGGAGACCAAGTCCGAATCATCGATCAGCGAGNNCTTTGGAGCGCAATTGACCTGCCTATGAAGGTCCCTGCTTGGGTCCNGGCAGACANAATNCGNNCGGNNGCAGCNCCGAAATAAATCCTTGTATTGAATCAGCGCAACTACCGATTTCCACCGTAGACTAGATAAAAGTGTGTTCGTATACCGTTACGCACACCGATTTACTGACAACAATGGAGCGATCAACNTTGACGACACTCAAAACACAGGGGCTCGTCAAGAACTTCAACAAGCTAGCCGTGGTTAACCATGTGGACATGGCNCTCAACGGNGGAGAAATCGTCGGCTTGCTGGGNCCGAACGGTGCNGGNAAAACAACCTGTTTTGACCTGATCTGTGGCCTGCTTCGGCCNGACGAAGGCTCTATCGTACTCAATGANCAAAACGTCACGCATCTACCCATGCATCAGCGCGCNCGCCTTGGCATCGGCTATCTACCGCAAGAGCCCTCTATCTTTCGCCGGCTGACTGTGGAGGAGAACTTGCTGGCAGTCCTCGAAGTNTTATCGGCATTAACGGCACAAGAACGTCAACACCGTGCTGACAAGATCTTGGCTGACTTTGGTATTGCCCACAAACGTNACAGCAAAGGCGCGACGCTGTCAGGCGGTGAACGTCGCCGAGTCGAAATTGCCCGTGCCGTCGTTCTCAAGCCTTTATTCATGTTGCTCGACGAGCCGTTCGCTGGTATTGATCCCATNTCCATCGGCGATATNCGGAACGCCATAACACAGCTCCGCGAAGCAGGTATTGGGGTCCTCATCACTGATCACAACGTCCGCGAGGCCTTGAGTATCTGTGATCGCGCTTACATCATCGCTGATGGAATGGTATTGGCGGCCGGAAGTCCTAGCGACATTCTCAAGAACAACAGCGTTCGCACCANATACCTTGGGCAGGAATTCCAACTTTAGACCCCCTATGTTCTGATATCAACGGTTCAACCCGATCCGCATGAAACAGCGTCTCCAACTCAGGCACAGTCAGCGCCTGCGTCCTACGCCTAGACTGCAACAGTCGCTTCGCATACTGCAATGCGCTTCATTGGCTCTACGAAACGAGCTAAGCGCAGTAGTCGAGGGTAATCCATTTCTCGAGCACGACAATCTGTCGCTCGACGAGCGATCGGGGAACACACTTGTACCAGTAAGTATGCTGGATATGATTGCGGCAAACGAAACCTTAAGCGAACGCCTGAAACGGCAACTATCAATACACAATCTCGATAGGCTTGAACAAATAGTCACNGAGGCGCTTATCGATTGTCTCGACGAACGGGGCTATCTCGCTGACTCATTCAGTGATGTCCAAGAGACCCTCAACTTACCCACATCGCTCACCGAGGACATATTCGAACGCTGTCTACAACACATACAACAGCTTGAACCAGTCGGGGTCGGTGCTCGAGATCTTAGGGAATGTCTGTTATTACAGTTAGAAGCACAACGAGTTACTCCACCAGCNGCTCTGGATATCGCCTTAACGATCGTGTCTGATCATCTCCCATTAATGGCAGAGCACAGCTACGATACGCTCCAAAAATCCATTGGCGTTTCAAGCCATGAACTGGACCTAGCCACGGGCCTGGTGCGCAAACTCAATCCGCGACCGGGGACNATCGAACAGACGATAACACCGGATTTGGGTCCGCCCGACCTCATCGCAGAACAACTGACCAACGGATGGCATGTGCGCCTGCATCCTGCCAACGAGCATCGACTCTATCTCAACGAAAATTACTGGCATGATTTCCCATCAGATCTGTCATCTGAGGCGCAACACTTTCTAAAGCAACAATTTCGAGATGCGCGGTGGTGGATACGCAACCTAGCGTTTCGCTATCACTCCGTTCTAGGCATCGGGCGAGCGATCGTTGAACACCAATCTGATTACCTTGAAAATCGNATAGCACCGCTTAAACCACTAATACTCAAGGACATCGCAACCACACTAAACATCCACGCCTCCACCGTGTCACGCGCCATTAATCAAAAAACAATCCTGACGCCGCGCGGCATGCTTTCTCTCAAAAAGTTGTTTTCGGGCCACGTCACCGTCACCAATAGTGCCGATATTTCCATCGCAGCGGTCAAGAATTACATCCGCGAAATGATACAATGCGAGCAATCGGANACNCGCCTTAGCGATNAGGATATTGCGCAGGCATTGGATACNAGAGGGATTCAAATCGCTCGTCGGACGGTGGCTAAATACCGTAACGACCTGCGAATTCTCACCGCGAGTCAACGACGCAAAATCAACGCCCCAGCCTTAAGCAAGGGAACCATTGCCTAAGCCCACGGTCGGACTAATAAGCATTTCACTCTTCCGATCTGGAGAAAACCGATTGTCTATTCCAACACACCTGAATCCATCAGGCAGTAGTCGCCCTAACGGGGTCTTGCACGGCCTNCTAACGCCGGATCAGGTGGCCATCNATGTCTCTGTCTCAAGCAAGAAACGCCTGATGGAAGAANTCGCAACGTTATTGATCCGAGGAAATTCTTCTCTGAATAAAGACACGGTTTTTCATCTGCTTGTTGAACGAGANCGATTGGGCAGCACGGGTATTGGTCACGGCATTGCGATTCCACATGCGCGACTGAACGGTATTCAGACACCAACTGCTGCCGTTCTTCGACTGACCAGACCCCTGTCTTTTGATGCAATTGATGGAGAACCCGTATCACTCGTGCTTGCCCTGGTCGTGCCTGCAGATGCCACTGAAACACACCTGGCAATTCTTGCTGGGTTAGCCAAACTGAGTGATGACCCTGCCCGACGCGCTGATTTTCATGCAGCGACAAGTTGCGATGATCTTTTCAATCTCCTTACCTAACCCGATTACGCATTGCCTAACGACCGTCTGAGTCTGGCACGTCGGTAACCAAAGGGAACGACGGAATGAAACTCGAGCGCCAAACGGAAGTCATCAACCGATTGGGGTTACATGCTCGTGCCTCCGCCAAACTCGTCAAATCTGCAGGTCGTTATNCCAGCTCGATACNNATCNGTACCGACTCCGAAACTGNCGACGGTAAGAGCATCATGGGCCTCATGATGCTTGCTGCGACACAGGGNACAACCATGACAATAACCATCGAAGGCGAAGACGCAGAAANCGCAATGCACGACATTNTCGGCCTGTTTGAANACCGCTTCGACGAGCACGAATAATGCTATCGCTTTTCGGCACAGGNATTGGCCGTCACATCGCTATCGGCCGCGCGGTTGTTCTCGGCAANNCTGNGCGAACAATCTCACGGCANCTGTTAACAAACGATCAGATCGATGACGAAATATCCCGGTTNCGTTTCGCAGTTAACGATGCGCGAGAGGGGCTGATACGCCTGGCAGACAATCTACCGCTGAATGCCCCGCCGGAGACGCGGGCCTTTATCGACGTTCATCTACTGATGTTGGACGACCCCGTGATTGCCACCGCTCCAATCAACACCATTCGCGAACAAAAGAAGAACGCGGAATGGGCGTTGAAACTGAATGCCGAGAGGTTGATTNCTTTTTTTGAGGGCATTGAAGATTCGTATCTGCGCAGTAAGCAAAACGATGTCATTCAGGTTGTTGATCGCATTTTGCTGTCATTGCAACAGACACCTACTGAGGCGGATAACAGGCTGGCCAATGATCTGGCCGGTCACATTGTTGTGGCGGCCGATCTCACTCCCGCCGATACCGTGATGTTGCGACATCGACACATGGCTGGCTTTGTCACACGTTTTGGCGGCCCCATTTCTCACACTGCCATTCTCGCAAGAAGTTTGCGTGTTCCCGCAGTGTTGGGCCTGCACGGCACCATCGACTACATCCGTAACGACGATCTTCTGGTTATCGATGGTGCGAACAACACGGTTCTGGTGGCACCGGATGAGACCTTACTGGCAGAGTTCCGACATCGTCGGAATCAAGCGCAGGCGCGAACACTTTCGCTCCAATCACTGCAGAAAGAAAAAGCGCAAACGCAGGACGGTCGTACCGTTCGTCTTCTTGCCAATGTTGAATTGCCAGAGGACCTTGATGTACTGCACGATGCCGGCGCCGACGGCATCGGGCTGTATCGCACCGAGTTTCTATTCATGAATGCTCATCAGCAACCCAGCGAATCAGAACAATACAGCGCTTACTGCCAGGTTCTGNAACACTCCCCGGGCCCTGTTGCTATCCGCACCCTCGATCTCGGTGCAGACAAACAGGTGGACGGTGGCCGTAGCAATAGCCAAAACACCGTGAATCCGGCGCTGGGGCTACGTGCGATACGGCTTTGCCTGCGCGAACCGGATCTTTTCAAACCACAACTGAGAGCGATTTTTCGAGCTGCGATCACCGGTCAAGCTACCATTATGATTCCCATGCTCTCGAGNCTGTCGGAGTTAGATCAGACTTTAATGATTATCGACGAGGTGAAGGATGAACTTTCGCGTGACGGCGTCCCATTCAAATCAGATGTACCCATTGGCGGGATGATTGAGGTCCCGGCTGCCGCTATCGCTGCTGATCTCTTTGCGAGGAAACTGGATTTTCTATCAATCGGGACCAACGACCTAATTCAATACACCCTGGCCATTGATCGCATTGACGACGAAGTAAACTATCTATACAACCCACTNCACCCGGCGGTCCTGCGACTGATTCGTCAGATTATCCAAGCAGGGGACACTGCCGGTATCCCTGTTTCCATGTGCGGAGAAATGGCCGGTGATTCGGACTACACACGCCTGTTGCTAGGACTGGGTTTAAGGGAGTTCAGTATGGAATGTTCAAGTTTGCCGGAAATAAAACAACGAATTCGAGAGTCTGACATCAACGCCCAACGAGCTACGATTGAGAAAATCCTGGCAGCGTCCATACCCTCACAGTTGGATCAACTGATCGCTCAACTCAATGACGGCACAAGTGACTGAGCTCCAGCCCGCATGACCGCTTGTAATGGCTCCGAGTCCTTCGCACTGCAAGTGCTAGGGCCCAGCATGGCCCCCGAGTTTCCGGCAGGCTGCATCGTCATCGTTGAGCCAGCCGGCGTTGTGAGCGATGGCTGTTTCGTTGTCGCGGAACATTTGGGGGAAATCCTGCTACGACAACTGAAGATGCTGAACGGCCACTGGTTCTTGCATGCNCTAGCAGATAACTACCCGGCACTTGCAATCAACGGCCTTGAGCAGATACGCGGACGCGTCATTCAAAGAGCAGGGCGGCGACGGCGCGATAGCAAGCTCTATGTATAATCGTTGTTGATCACTCGATCAGTCAGCGGTTTTTTTAGTCCCGCCGTCGTGACGACGAAATCCATTTTCGACCGCCATCACCGCGGCCTCTACTCGTGAGCGTACGCCGAGCTTTCGCAATACCGCTTTAACATGCAGTTTGACTGTTCCATCGGTAATCTCTAAACGCTGCGCAATGACCTTATTGCTCTGTCCTTCCGATAGATGCTTGAGTATTTCCAACTCACGGGGCGTCAAACTATCAAACCACTGATGATCGTCTTTACTCGAGGGATGCCCTTGCTTGACCAGTTCGGCCAACACCGATGTAAGTCCAGGTGCAACAGCGACGTTGCCAGTCAAAATGTTGTGCAGAGAAGCAACCAGTTCATCCGGCTCCATGTCTTTTAACAAATAGCCCCGCGCACCGAGTTGCAGTGCGGTGGCAAGGTCAGTCTCATCCGGGCTCATTGTCAAAACTACTGCTGACAGGGCCATCTGTTCACGTGCGAGATGACGCAAGACAGAGAGACCGTCCATCTTCGGCATGCGCAAATCAATAAGTAACAAATCCGGTTTTTCAGCAGCCGCGAGGCGAATCCCCTCTTCGGGATCACCAACCGCTGCCACCACATCGATACCGCGTCGCTCCAGCAGCCCCTGCAGACCCACGCGAAAAAGCGCATGATCATCGATTAGAATCACACGCATCAGACACTGTCTCCCAAAGCTTTATCTTGCATGATTGGTAGAGTCAATATAATTCGAGTACCGTCTCCCGGTTCGCTTTCAAGCTGTAACGTTGCGCCGATACTACCGGCACGTTCTTGCATNATAGAAAGACCAAAGTGGTTGTCCATCTCGNCAGGGGTTAACGACATTCCNANACCATCATCCTCGATCAGCACGCGGCGTGCATCATGNGCCTGGTTGAGAAGGATACGCACCATATCAGCACCNGAATGCTTACGCACGTTAGCAAGCCCTTCCTGCACAATGCGCAGTACTTGCCGCTCATACTCAACGGGTAAGTTAACTGCGGGCCAGTGATTCTGCAGTACCGCTTCGATGGAGCTAGTCAGGCGAAAACGCGATACCGCTTTCTCGATCGCCGAGACCACACCATTGCCATCCACCGGTAAACGAAAGTAGGTAATGAGTTCGCGCAATTCAATGTTGGCTTCGTCGAGGCCGGCCTGAATATTCTCCATCTCTTTCCAGATGGCCACTTCATTATCCTGACGCAACGTATCATCGAGCACCCGCACCTGCATCTTTAGACTGGCGAGGCTCTGGGCAAGCGAATCGTGTAATTCGTTGGCTATTGCCGAACGATCCTCAAAGCGAAGAAGGCGATCAGAATGCCTGACCAACCGCGATTGCTGCTGCTGCAGCTGGGCCTCCTGATCAGCGGCCAGTGACTCCAGCCACTCGGCGAGCCGATTAATGTCATCGCACAGTTCGCTCGTATCGGTGAGACTTGTCGCGGGTAACCGCGCGGAAAAATTACCTTGGCGAATTTCAGATGCCCACTGGCGAACTTGAGCCAGTGCCTGATNCGGGGCCGCACCCCGTCGATCCATCAGCANCATAGCCAATAGGACTAGCAGCAGACCCAACGGTACCATTTGGAGCAATAACGAGGACACCCCCAACCACACGCTGACTGCTGTTATNGCCACCAGTACTGCCATCAGCAACACCCAGTATCTCGCTATGAATACGGATCCTCTCATCAACTGGCTGCATTCAAGTCTTGAATGCTCCCTTGTTAGACAGTCAGCCAACGATCACGAGCGGACACTGGCCAAGTATCCACGATGCGCCCATCATCGATCACCAAGGCTTCTTTGTGCAGGGCGCTGGTCGGGCAAACGTGGCCCGGAATCGCTAGCAGGGTGTCCCCAGGCTGGTACCGGTGGGCATCGAGTGTTTTCAATACGAGGTGCTCTTCGTTCTGAAGAATGACTTCTGGGCCTGTCAATGATGGAAACGCTAAACGCTTAGATAGCGCAGGATCAGATGCACAGGCCTTGTAACCCAGATCGAGGGTCAACGTCTCATGAGTTGGACGACTAATGACACGCGTCAAGATTCTTAAAGCTGGAACATAATCAAGATCAGGATAGAGCTCACCATATCCCGCATCAAAAAATGTATTGGTTCCTGGACTCAGTTCCAGCACTGAGTCGTCAATGGCAGCATAAACTGGAAATGTGCCAGTACCCCCAGCAATGATCCTAGGAACACGCAGCGCCTTCTTTTCGAGTTGATTTCGAAAAGCGTCAGCCAGTGCCCAACACTGCAACACTGCCTCGGTTCGATCATCTAAATGAGTTTGATGATTTTGCCCATCGTAAAGATGCAGGCCGCCCGCACGGAGACCTGGGGAATTCGAGATCTGCTGGTACAGCGCCATGGCGCGGCCCCCCGGCGGCAACCCGGTGCGCTGTTGTCCACTGTCGAGATCAAGCAGCACATCAACCACCATGTTTGCTTTTTTCATCGCTGAAGCCAGATCAGCCACCGGCTGTTCGTGATCGGCAATCACTCGTAAATTTACTAATGGGTAGGCCATTTTGAATTCCACTGCCCGCCGCAGATTCGGACCGACCAGCGGATACGCGAGTACTACGTCTATTACCCCACAACTCGCCAACATTTCCGCTTCAGCAAAGGTTGCGCACTTGTGTCGTGTAATACCGCGCTCAAGTTGCAACTTGATCACCGCAGCCATTTTGTGCGTCTTGCAATGAGGACGAAGGCGCGCAACTCCGCCAGACTGACGAATCATCTCATCAAGATTGTGCTGCAACGCCTGTCGAAAAATAACTAATCCGGGCGATAAGATGGTATCGGTGTCGCGGATCGAAAAATCGATAAACTCCATGTATCGTTTCCAGCGTAGTAACGCAGTCAATCGGTCGCGTAGTTGGCAGGTGCGCTATCCCGTGATCGCTGCCAGCAGGTGCTGGAAGCACTCTAGCATGCGCGTGAATTCTTCGTCGCGCCCTAGCCCAACGGACTCGTTGCGCCTAGATCGTATAGCCGGGGTATGCGCACAACCGAATCGTGGCGTGATCAATAAGGGCGATGTAGCTCGACTCCTGAAGCACACACACCCGAGCTCGGCTGAGTTTCACCAGAGCGCCAAAGCAGTTCATGTTCTAGTCCGACCANTCAAGGGCGATGCGTTGTGGCTCTCAAATGACGCAACCACCATTAGCAAAATGGCAGCTGTTTTACGTCACCGTTTGATCATTCGGATCGTTGGGATTTCTAAAAATAAATTGCGGATCTACCTCGTTCTCCATATAAACAAAATCCAGCACCGTATCGTTTAACAACTCAATGCTGGTCGGCGCGATAAGCAAACGAACACCATGTTGCAGGCTAACCGTATCCTCCTCGCGCGGCTCATCAAATCCCATGGCATAGTCAATTGAACCGTCACGGTCACGTTTGGCCGCCACGCGAAGAACAGGCTGCCCCTCAACACCTTCGGCTACCGCGCGCACTACCTGGGCAGCGGCTTTGGGGGTAATGATCAAAATCATGCGTTAACCAGGGTCTGTGCTCGATTAATTGCAAAGCCGAACAAAATCGACGAACCGATCAACCCAAGGGTTAGCAGTCCCATGGCGTTGATGTAGAAAACCCGCCAGCAGATTGCGATGGACAATGCCATCGTGCTCGCCATCAATGCCGTGACCTCGAGTCACAGATGAAGCCCAACGCGTATCACTCGGTAATGATACAAGTCGTGCGTAATGAAACTCATGGGCAGGACAATCATCACCATTGACCCCGGGCCATGGGTGGGTCTCCCGCGGCTGAAACCTTGCGTACCCCCGACCAACCGGCTTTTTCTCAATCACCGCATCGGCTGGAATCACGCCAACCATCTCACCATAGTCCTCGTGCCAACGAAGGGAACGACACAGGTACATGAGTCCCCCGCACTCCGCATAAGACGGTCCACCGTTTTCTATGAAATCTCGAATATCCCGCTGCAATGTTTGGTTAGCCGCCAATGTCGAAATAAACGACTCTGGAAAGCCCCCGCCAATAAACAACCCGTCGACCGCTGGTAACCGCGCGTCATTCAACGTGTCGAACGGTACCAGTTCAGCCCCCGCCCGAACAAATGCAGCGAGATCGTCCGGGTAATAAAAACCGAAGGCCGCATCTTTGGCGATGGCAATTCGCACATTGGCCGTTAACTGTGTTGGCGATGGAGTCACCACCGAGCGCGGGGGTATTTCAGTGATCACCGTGCGCCGCAGTAGCTCGGGAATATCTACTTGCTGTTCCACGAGCTGCGCCATCCGGTCNACCTGCGCTTGGCCATACGTATGTTCCGATACGGTCACCAACCCTAAGTGACGCTCGCCAATGACCATACCGGGATCATGACGAATCGCCCCCAACACAGGAATGTCCGTATACCGCGACAACGCGGCGCGTAATTTTTGTTCGTGGCGTTCGCCAGCGACAAAATTGAGGATGACTCCAGCGATCTGAATAGTCGTATCGAAACTTGCGGTACCCTGCAGTAGTGGTGCAATACCCCGAGTAATCCCTCGGGCATCGAGCACTAAAACAACTGGCAGACCAAGCTGGTGTGCCAAAGCCGCATTACTGTCCTTTCCGTTAACATCGACACCGTCGTGCAAACCCTTTGTTCCTTCGACCAGCACGACATCGGCACCTTGTCGAGCTTGGTCAAAACATGCGTTAATCTCATCATTTTCCATTGTAAAAAAGTCGAGGTTCCAACAAGTCCTGCCAGCTGCCTGACTGAGCCACATTGGATCAATATAGTCCGGACCCTTTTTGAACGGTGCGACTTTCATACCACGCCGGGAAAGTGCAGCGGCAAGCCCAGCACTGACCGCTGTCTTTCCAGAGGACTTGCCCGCGGCTGAGATAAGAAAATAATGCATGGTCAATCCAGCCGCGACGATCCCTTGCGACTAAAAGCGCAGGCGCGCGTTATGGATCTCTCACCAACGTGCCTGGCTTTAAGGGCAGCGCACGAGGCAGCAACGGCAGTATTCGCATGGCGACTAGGCACAGCAACACGGCCATTGCCACGCCACCAACACCCAGCAGCACTTCCCACAAACTTGGCACGTAGTAAGTAACAACACCATCGAAAAAACTGCTGCTCGAACGATACCCTGGAAAAATGCGCAGCGGATAAACCTGGCCACCAATGATGAGCACGTAAAGCTGGCAAAGGCCCCCGACCAGGACCAAGACAGACGCTGTCAGTATCGAAGCACACCCGCGCGAGCGACGGGAATACAGCAACATCAACGGCAAAATACTGCCAAGGCCCACTTGACCCAGCCAGAACAAAACTGGATAGACCCCACCCGAAAACAATAGAAACTCGACAATACCTCGCTGACGACCACCGTAAAGGCTGGTTAGTGTTTGGACCGCCACCAGGTAAAGGACAACCAGCACAAATATTGCAAGTAATCGTCCCAGTTTTTTCAGCACTTCCGAATCTGGCACCTGACCACTCCAACGAAATGAAAGCACCAGGCCAATCAGAAAAAATGCGGTGCCAAGAGCAAACGAGGTGGCCACGAAAAGCGGTACGAGAATAGCCGCATCATATCCTTCACGGGCGACCAAGAAGCCGAATATTGCGCCCGTTCCACTGGTCAGCAATACCCGCCAGGCAAAGGCAACATAACCTGCCGCCTTGACAGCACCGCGAGGAGCGTTGTCCATGAAACACGCCAGATAAACCCCAACGATCACGATGAAGCCGGTATAACCCAATACATTCCAGGCAAAAATTGACCGAAAGTTATAGGTGGTGATGGCCACTTGGAGTCGGTCGGGTCGACCAAGGTCCAATACCAGCACTACCAAACCACCAACCAACAGGCAAATTGCGAAAACACCCGACAGCCGAGCGATCGGTGCATAGCGCGTACGACCGAACACCGTCGATAAGGAAGCCGGATTCAGGGCACCTGATGCACACAGAATCAAAAACACGGCAAAGACATGCGGCAAGCCCCAAACCACCTGATTGTTCATTCCTGTAATGGCGTGGCCAGCGGTGTCCATCTGATGCGCAGCCCACAGCGCTGCAATGACAATTGTCACCAGGATAAGCACGAACACCCAGAATCCTTGCGCCGGTGCAACATGATAGTCCGTGTCATTCATCAAACTATCTCATCACAGTCCATGGTAGTGCACACCAGGATTAGTCCCNAGGTCACTTCTGAGTTGCTGAGTCTGCACCTCACTCAACCGCTGCGCTAACTCTCCTTCATTGTCTGACAAATCACCGAACAGCAGTGCCTGATGGCCCGCCGCTGTACAAGCCTCGACACAAGCAGGTTCACGATCACGATCAACTCGATGCACACAAAAAGTACAACTTTCGACCGTTCCCTTACCTCTCGGGGAATGAGTGCGTTGACCGACCAGATTAATGTGAATAAACGAACGTGCCTTATACGGGCAAGCCATCATGCAGTAACGGCAACCGATACACGTGTGCTTGTTGACCAACACGATGCCGTCTTCCCTTCGAAATGACGCGCCTGTGGGACACACAGCAACACACGGCGCATCCTCACAGTGCTGGCACATCACCGGCAGTGATATCTCTCTTCCAGAATTCTCATCGATCAGGTCCACCTTGCGAATCCATTGCGCATCAATCTCTGGTCGGTCGGTCATCTCAAGGCCATGCTCCGTCGCGCAGGCTTTGACGCAGGCGTCACATCCCGACACACAGCGGGTTGCATCCACCAACATGCCCCATCGCACCTCGGCGCTAGCCGCTTCACCATCCGGCTTGGCAGCAGCCAGATCAATCAGGCGCATACCCGGTGCAAACGACACCACAAGGCCGGCTAGAGCACTTGCCCGACCCAGAAACTCCCGCCTCGGAAGCGTACTTGTATCGCCGGCAGCCATCAGTTGGCCATTACCCTATCGGCCTCTGGCACAGCCCGGTGGCAAGAAAAACAGTCGATACGCACGGCCGCGTAACTATGGCAGCTATCACAGAACTGCCCCGGGGCGGACACCGGAATCCAGTCGGCGTTCTGGTCGCGAGCAGCATGGCAACCGATGCACCCGGCCAAACTATGGCGACCTGTCCTGATACCACGTTCCACTGTCTGTTGACCATGGTGATTAAGAAACTCAAAGTGCGCCCTGCGCATCATGCCAACCGGTTCCACACAACGCTCACCGCGCGCACGCGGGAAAATCGGCTCATCCGCAATGACCGACAACGGCAAAACACCAGTCAACATTATCAAAAGAAGCAACTGCCAAACGGATCCCATCGTCTGTTCGCTACGGCGCTACTTGCCAAGGCCCATGTCAATGTAACCCGTCGGACAAACATCGGCACAGATATGGCATCCAATACAGCGATCATAATCTGTGTCGACGTAACGACCAGTAGTCGATCGATCTTTGTTTACGCGAAAGACCGCATCCTGTGGGCAGAAAATCACACAATTATCGCATTCGAAACACATGCCACAACTCATGCAACGTTTTGCCTCCGCCACGGCCTGCTCTTCGCTCAAATTCAGCCGGCGCTCGTCAAAATCCCCCAATACTTCATCGCTAGTGGGTACTCGGTCCTCGCGTTGATTGCGTGATTCATAACCGAAGTGGCCTAGGAACAGGCGCTGGCTCGGAATAATTTCGTGGGCAGCACGGTCCTCGTAATTGTGGACCGCGAACTGGCCCGCATCGGTCCCCCAGGATTGGGTGTGATCGTAAGGCGTCGGTGCCAACTGATGCTCGTTCAGCTTGTTCAATAAATTGAAATGATGGACATCCACCCGTGGGCGACGCGACCGTATCTCATTAGCAAAAAACTCATCAATACTCTGCGCTGCCACAGACGCCTGACCAATGGCCGTTGTCAGCAAGTGAGGGCGAATAATATCGCCAGCAACGAAATGTCCATCGCGGCCTGGCACTCGGTAAAACGCATCCGCTTCGATTAAATGCTTATCGTTTCCCAGTTCTTCAAGGCCAGTCAGATCGCCTCCTTGGCCGATTGCCGAAACGATGAGATCCGCTTCGACCTCAAACTCTGTTCCCTCCTGCGGGGTAGGAATACCTTTTTCGTCAACTTTGCAACGAGCAAGCTGCAAACCCACGGCGCGCCCATCTCCGTTACGGACAAGACCAATGGGCATCACTCCATTGAAGACGCGCACCCCTTCCGTCAGCGCATCGTCTACTTCCGTTTCGGTCGCGGTCATTGCCTCTCTGCCAAATAACGCGGTCAGCGTAACCTCTGCNCCTTCTCGAACCGCTGCCATCGCCGAGTCATGGGCTGCGTAGCCACCGATGACGCGTTCAGCGCGATCCTTTTCCCGAATATTCTCGATCTTGCCCAACCGCCGGGCGACCGATACCACATCAACGGAGGTGTCTCCCCCGCCAACACAAATTACTTTACTGGCCGTGACCTGCAGTTTGCCGCCGTTAAACGCCTCAAGAAAACGCACTCCAGAGACGCAATTCGGTGTATCTGACCAACCTGGAACAGGCAGACCCCGACCCTGTTGTGCACCGATCGCCCACAACAAAGCATCGAAATCGCGCTCCAGAGTAACGATTGAGACGTCACGACCAACACGCACACCGGTCCTGACTTCGATGTCACCTAGCGCAAGAATCCGTTCGATTTCAGCATCGAGCACATCACGCGGCGTACGATAGCCCGGAATCCCATAGCGGAACATACCCCCGAGNTGATCTTGGNTCTCGAAGATAGTCGANGCATGNCCCTTGCGTCGCAATTGGTAAGCTGCNGACAGGCCTGCAGGACCCCCTCCCACAATNGCGACCCGCTTTCCTGTCAGGGGNGGCGGCTCAGCAAAGCGATAGCCATTNTNATACGCNGTGTCTCCGATAAATTGCTCTACCGCATTGATGCCAACAAAATCTTCCACATCGTTACGGTTGCAACCATCCTCACAAGGTGCCGGGCAGACACGACCCATCATTGAGGGAAATGGATTGGCATCAGTTGCACGGGCAAATGCATATTCTTGCCAGGCCATACCCTCTGGTGGTCTCTCCATGCCTCTCACAATCTGCAAGTAACCCCGGATATCCTCGCCCGAGGGACAACTGCCCTGGCATGGTGGTGTACGGTGAACATAGGTGGGGCATTTATCCGACGCATCTCCAACGAAGATGTCATCTTTAAAATCGCTCCAGGTATGATCTCCATCCTGATAACGACGGTAGCTCAACGGTATCGAGATTTCTTCAGTCACAGTGTTTCAGTTCGCTTGGTTGTCGCAACTTCAGTCAGTGCGCCGAGTCGAATACCAGTGCATCGCCGACCAGCTGATGCACGCTAACGATCATATCCATGTCGAACCCATAGATGGGCAACACTTTGGAAAATTGACTCTTACAAATGGCGCAGATGGCGGCCATATGAGTGACTCCGTGGTTATCCACAACCTGCTTGAGTGCCGTCACCCGCGGCAACGCCCCCTTCACTCGGAGTTCCAGTAAGTCGTCCGTCAGCAATCCGCCACCACCTCCACAACAGAATGTTTGTTCGTGCGTCGTTTCAGGTGCCATGTCAACAAAGTGATTGCAGACAGCTTGAATGATTTGACGCGGCAATGTGAATTGGCCGCCTGGAGTCGACCCCATGCGCGATCCACGGGATACATTGCACGAATCATGAAAAGTCACGATTTTNTTATCATTGGCCGATGGATCCAGCGTCAATGCCCCCNGCTGAATAAGATCGTANGTNANTTCACACACGTGTTGTGGCGCNGGATAATCTGTATCAAGAAAATCNAACGGGCCGATCAAAGTATTCCAGTAACTGTAGGCCACTCGCCANGCGTGGCCACACTCTCCAATGACAATTCGACGNACACCCAGATCAAGCGCTGCCTGGCGAATTCGCTCNGCTACTTTTTGCATCTGATCGTAGTTGCCGATAAAGATNCCAAAATTNGCAGCTTCAGATGCGTAAGAGCTCAGGGTCCAACGGATACCGGCCTGATGAAANACCTTGGCATAACCAATCAGNCCATCCACATGCGGTTCAGCAAAAAAATCCGCNGATGGTGTCACTAANAGGACATCTGCCCCCGCTTCATCTAAGGGGAAACGCACCTNGANGCCNATGTCTTCTTCGACNTCCTCCTCCAATCCTNTCANNGTNTCGGCCAGGGCNGGTTCCGGTAGCCCNAGGTTATTCCCTATCTTGTGGACCTTCCCAATAATTTCATTGGCATACTTCTGGCCGAGNCCNACNGACGCCAGAATCTCTCGCCCNGCCATCGTGATCTCAGCTGTATCAATTCCAAAAGGACAATACACAGAACAACGACGGCACTCTGAACATTGATGGTAATAGCGGTACCAGTCTTCCAGCACGGACTCCGTCAGGTCCTGGGCGCCGACCAACTTCGGAAAATAACGACCGGCGAAAGTGAAATAGCGACGATATACATTGCGCATCAGATCCTGTCGTGCGACCGGCATATTCTTCGGATCACCCGTACCAAGGTAGTAATGGCACTTGTCGGTACACGCACCACATTTCACACAAGAATCCAGAAATACAGGGAGCGCACGATACTTACCCAGTAGTTCCGACATCTTATCCAGCGCAACCGATTGCCAGTTGTCGACTAATTCACCAGGAAAGCCTAACGCCTCTTGAAATTCGGCCTTAGCGACAAAGGGTTTCGTCTCTGCCATAGCATCGGGCTGCACCCGCGGCACCTGGAGATGCTCCGTAATCACCGGCACGGGAAACTCCTGCTTAACCACGTGGCTTCAACTCCTGCGACGCTACTTTGCGATGACTTGTTCGCGTTTCTCCCCACCCCGAAACATGGCGGTGCTCGCGCGGCGTATCAACCATGTTGAGGGTCGGACTAAAAAACATGCCCGGTGCATGCAGTAACTTGCTGAACGGAAAGATCAGCATTAAAACAATCACCAGCGACAGATGAACAAGGAGCGCAGGGTCGCCAGGCAAGGGCTGCCAGTCAAATCGTATCAATCCAATGACAAAAGCTTTCAGTGCGACAATATCTGTATGCCAGAACACTTTCATGCCAACACCACTGGCGCCAATTCCAACGAGGAGCAGCAGCATCAGGTGATCAGACGGTGCACTGATATAGCGGATGCGATCAACCACTACACGACGCACTGCAAGGCCAACCAGCCCGAGGCACATAGCAATACCCGCATAGAGACCTANCCATTGTATGGCCACGATCCACAACCATACGGGTTCACTGACATAACGCAGNTGCTCTAACAGAACCATCAGCATNGCAAAGTGAAAAATCCAACCGAATAGCCACGTCCATTTACTACCCTTAAACANACTCTCGAAGAAAACGACTTCGCGCAATAGGCGGGCNACCACGCCTNTNCGNGTGATNGGNGCCGGCGTGGTCGGTATCACCAGAGGNACCGGTATTCNTACGTAGTGAACGANGCGAAACGCCGTTCCCACCACCAACACCAGCACGGCAAGGTACAGCCCGATNGCAAAAATAGCGGTCAGNATCATGGCTCAANNCTTCTCTCGCTCCTAACAACGGCCGTTTCNACAAGAGNCTTCGNGGCGNNCGCCAAAACTTTTCTANCGTTCAAACACAACCCGTCGGTTTNGGTAATCCTGCATATTTACAGGCCTGCTTGGCCGGACCATAGGGAAACAGTTCATACAGGTACTTGCTGTTACCTTTCTCTTTTCCGAGCCTCTTGCCAATCGCCTTTGTCAACACACGCACTGCGGGGGCGATCTGGTATTCCTCGTAATACTCACGCAGGAAATTAATTACCTCCCAGTGGTTATCAGTGAGATCGCAGTCATCTAACTCCGCCATGTGCCCAGCCACATCACTCGACCACTCACTTAAGTCCGCGAGATATCCTTCTTCATCCGTCTCATAAGATCTACCGTTCACATCAAAAGACATCGTGCTTCTCCTTCTATAGTCGGCAGGTCACCATGCCTGCACTACCGGATTGTCCTCCACCAAGGAGACAAACCCATCGTAATCAATAGTTTGGATCGCATTCATTATGCAATCAGTGTTAAAACCACGCGCCTGGAGATCAGGCTCAAGCACATAGATCGCGCAACACTGCTGTGCAATCACGACAGCAGCACTGAATTTCGTATTGGTCATCGCTCCGTAGATACCATCTTCGATCAGCAGCACAGCGCTGCCAGGCTGCGCTAAACCAAAACAAGTAGTCAGCGCATCAGACTGATATGGCGACTTGTTAACAGTATGTAACATTTGACAATCCTAGAAATTAAGGATGACGTCCTGCGCTTCAAACAATTGGCCGAGAGATGCACGATCGATGAGCGTAATCGAAGATTTTTCCTGATCATCATCTTCCTCATCGTCATAAGTCAGCGGCATCAGATCGTCAACAGTGAGGCCGCGCTCTTCCAATGACTCTGTCTCAACGTAAAGACGCGTTACATCGTAATCAGCCAGTGCACGGTAGGCGCCAGCGAAATTCTTGGTGCCAATGCCACTGGTGTCTTGCGCTTGTTTCAACTGAAATACGCCGTCCCCCACGAACGCCATACTCACCTCCTGGTCAAACGCAGCCCCAACCAGGACCACTTCCAGACCCTCGTGTGCATAGATAGTGCCATGCGGCGCACTACGGTTGACGTACATGAATTTCTTTCGCGTTGGCAAATTTAATACCACTCAGTTACCGAAGACCAGAAACCGATCCGCTTCAATCCCCGCTTCAATTAACTGACCTAGGCCAGAAATTCGAAATCCTGGGGCCAAGTTGTCGCCATCCTTCCCGTGACGGCGAGCCTCGTCTTCATCAAGAATTCCACGCCGTTGGGCCGCGGCCACACAAACGACCAGATCTAGCTTATGTTGACTGGCCAGTTCACTCCAGCGATCAATCACATGTCGCTCATCCTGTGGTGGTGTCGTCATCCGGGTAGCGTTGTTAACTCCGTCATGGTAGAAGAATATTCGAAATACCTCGTGGCCGGCCTTCAGCACCGCGCAGGCAAAATGATAAGCAGTATCCGATGCCTGGTGGGTATACGGCCCCTGATTAATCATCAGCGCAAATTTCATTCGCTGATTCGAACAAGCCTTTAGATTCGAACGTAGCTTGACGCGTTGAGACTCTTACGTGCGCCGCGCCAATTGTCGATGTGGTATTTGGTAAATGGCAAACCAGTCAACTCGAAAAACCGTGGCCAACCGATTCGGTCAATCCAGTCGTTGACTCGTTCCCAATCGCGCGCATCTTCCTTGTAACAACGGAGAATCCGTTTAACAATCGCAGTGGCTTCGGGCCAGCGGGGAGGATTATTTGGAATACCCGAAGCCACTAGTTTCTGGAAACTAGGCTTGCTGCGGGCATTGGAATGATTACCACCAACCCAGATCGCGAGTTTAGTGTGTTCCGGATCATTGATCTGCATGGGCGGACATGGTGGATAGCACGCGCCGCAGCAAATACACTTTTTCTCATCGACTTCGAGGGTCGGCTTGCCATTCACCTGGGCGGGCCGTATAGCAGCCACCGGACAGCGCGCAACCACCGACGGCCGCTCGCACATATTGGCAACAAGATCATGGTTAATTCTTGGCGGCTTAGTGTGCTGCACATTAATCGCAATATCACCCTGCCCACCGCAGTTAATCTGGCAACATGAAGTCGTGATGTGAACGCGATTGGGCATATTACAGCTCTTAAACTCATCGATGAGCTCATCCATCATCGCCTTGACCACACCCGATGCGTCCGTCCCTGGAATATCGCAATGCAACCAGCCNTGCGTGTGAGAAATCATGGCAACAGAATTGCCNGTGCCGCCAACGACGAAACCTGCTGTTTCTAGTGCCTTGATCAGCGGGGCCACTTTTTCTTCATCCGCCAACATGTATTCAATGTTGCTGCGAATCGTGAAACGCACACGTCCATCTGCATAGCGGTCCCCAATGTCACACAGCTGACGCAGCGTAAAAACATCGAGAATTCGTTGTGTTCCGGCGCGNACCGTCCAGATGGCATCACCACCCTTGGCAATATGGCGTAACACCCCGGGGCGAGGATGATCATGTGTTTTCCACTGGCCGAAATTCTTGACCATCAATGGATGCATATATTGAAACCCATCGGGACAACCGGTTTCTATCGCTTGACGCATTTCCCGTTTAGCCATTGGTCACTGCTCCACTAGTCAGTTGTGTTGTTGCCAAACAGTCAATCTGCCGCTGCCAACGATTGGTCACGTTTTTGTTCGAACCACTTGATTGCCTCCTCGTCCCATCCATCCATTCGGACATAGGAGGATTCCCGCGGGTGATCAATCATGTTCGGGTCCACTTCAACGCCAATTCCATCGAGGAAATTCACCAGCCCAATGCGCTCGATCATCTCGCCACAGCGCTCATGTTCCAAGCCATTTTCAGCCCAGAAATCAATCGAGCTTTCAGCCAGTTCAACCAATCGCTCATAATCGGCCTCGGTATCCAACTTCATAAAAGGCACAATCACCGTCCCCATGAGATCACCAATCTTCAGGGTGCGTTTGCCACCGATCAGCACTGAAACACCGCGATCCTCGCCAGGAGACAAGGCGGAAGGAACCACGTTGAGGCAGTGCATGCACTTGACGCAATTGCGGTCATCAATCTCCAGTGTGTCATCGTTCTTCAGACTCATGCACTTAGTGGGGCAGCGGGTGATGATGTTGTCGATCACATGTTGGCGACCCTTCTTATCCACATATTTTTTCCATNGGTCCTGTTCGATAACAATCTCGTCGCGCCAGGTCCCAATCACCGCAAAATCGGATCGCTCNATGGCATTCATACAATCGTTCGGGCAGCCCGATATCTTGAATTTGAACTTGTACGGCAGAGCGGGTCGATGCACATCATCAGTGAAATTGTTCACCAGCATGCGGTGAATCTTGTGCTCGTTTGCGCACGACTGCTCACAGCGCGCCGAGCCGACACAGGACTGTGCGGTCCGCACACACGGTCCCGCGCCGCCGAGATCAAAACCGTAATCATTGATCTCATCAAAAAAATGTTGGGTGTTTTCAGTAGTGGCGCCGATAAACATAATATTCCCGGTCTGGCCATGAAACGTAACNAATCCTGATCCCCACTTCTCCCAACTGTCGGCGAGTTGTCGCAAAATATCCGTTGAATAATGGTGTCCCGCAGGAGGTTGCACTCGCAGCGTATGAAACTCTTTAGACTCGGGGAATTGCTGGCCGACCTCAGAAAANCGTGGGATGATGCCGCCGCCATAACCGTAGACGCTGACGGTCCCGCCCTTCCAGTATCCCTTGCGGGTTTCATACGAGTGTTCGAGCTGGCCGAGTAAGTCATTGGCCATGNCATTNACCCGCCCGCTTGGGTGCCCATCACGAAGGTTCTTNATTCCCGAAACGAAACTCGGCCACGGACCNNTCTCCAGTTCATCCAACATGGGNGTGGCATGNTTTTTNTCATNCGACATNGCCAGTGTTCTCCGTGACAAGTTTGACGAGGNGTTACNNCGAAACGTNNTCAGNCTGNTTAACTCGCNATTTTAGAGGGCCACCGNNCGGTGNCCATTACTCCCTTGGGGAAGCATGGCGNAGCTAGACCTATCCCTAAAGAGATAGGATATNGCCCGAATCCTGTGTGAANAGNCCTTCCTCTTATGGAGGATGGGGCNCCANAAANGATCTTTATACAATGCTGGAAAGCAANCCNCTAAGCNNNNTGTCGCNCGAATNGANCGTAGCGCCGGTAAAATCGATNCNAACCTTGTCNGCNANNACNCCTTNTGAATACAACCTATTGACCCATTCCAACTTTGAATCCTGGTTTGAGCAGAAACTGTTNGGTTATCGACAGGTNCTGCGTAATCCCTTNGTTGAAATCACCAATCCACNAAAATTAACGTCGTTCGAACNNACAGCCCTNATCACTNCGATTNCAANGGCCAATATGGTCATTTACCGNTGNCGAACTCCCGAACNGGTNAANCANGAGAGNATTCTNTCGTTGGCAGCACAACTTGGGCTNACCCGNCTGGACCNGGACACGACCACCAACNATCAAGGGTTGGCAGAACTGGCCGACCAGCACATCGTTACAGAAAAACCATCTATCCCATTCTCATCGGCCGCGCTGAACTGGCATACTGATGGCTATTATTACCCTACCGACCAGGCCATAAGATCATTCTTACTGCATTGCGAACGACGGGCTGATAGCGGTGGCTGTAACCTTCTTATCGATCACACTGTCATATATGGTTTACTGCGTCGACGGGACCCCTCTCTGGTAACCGCACTCACCCATCCCAATGCAATGACCATTCCTGCCCACCGATCCGAGCAAGGAACAGTGATTCGACCAGCCTGCGCCGGCCCCGTATTCTTTGCTACAAAGGACGGTGCCCTGGCCATGCGCTACACCAGTCGGCAGCGTCACATTCAATGGCAAAAAAGCGAACTCGTTCGGACTGCGCTTGACCAACTGCGTGAGGTGCTCGCGCAAGCATCGGATCTGGTACTCCAACACACACTGGAAGCCGGTGAAGGCATCATCTGTCATAACATACTTCACGCACGCAGCGCCTTTACCGATGTAACGCCGCACTCAAGGCTCCTCTACCGAGCTCGCTTCCGGGATCCCATCAGTGGCGGCGTTGCGGCACTGCCCACGTCACTGCTGCCGGCCGCATGATCAGCACCTGACTCTCACTCCCATGAATATTCACTGGCAGGAAAACGAACCGCAGGAAGCAAGTGTCCCGAATCAGGGCATGATCGATCTGCATTTCAGCGTCAGTGGTCAACACCTGCAATCAGATTTCGGGCTGAGCCTGCAGAGCGCCATTGCGCGNCACTTAACCTGGATNCCTTCAGAACCCTCTCTAGGCATTTACCTGCACCATGGTCCTGATTCAGGTAATGGCTGGCAACGACCAACTGAGAATGGAGTTATCCAACTGTCCCGTCGGACCCGTCTAACATTGAGGCTTCCGCCACACCGTGTTACCAGTGGTCACGAACTGACCGGCAAACAATTGCTCGTCGATAATTTCACTTTGAAAGTGGGCAAAGGACGTACGAAGCATCTATTGCCGTGCCCAACCCTTTTTTCTCGACACGTTGTCATGACTCCCGAACNACTCGATGAAGCAGACTTGACCAANGCCATCGTTGCGCACTTCCACACCCGTGGTATTCAACCAAGGAAACTCCTGTGTGGTCGGGAACACGTGATACGGTCCGCGTCAGGGACATGGACTGCGCACAGTCTCATGGTAGCGGATCTTGAAGATGACGAGTCGCTCGATCTGCAAGCTTTCGGTTTGGGTCTGGGGCGAGCGATGGGCTGTGGTGTTTTTCACCATCACAAAAGTATTTCGTCAGTCAGGCGTGACAGTAACGNTTGAACAGCGATACACGNACTGATTATTTAACCATGAGAACTATGCAATGAATGAAAAAAATAAATTGATCCAACGNATGTTGGAACTACAGCATTTGTTCATCGCATATGAACAGAAGGACGGACTCAANCCTAAAGACTATTTCGTTCCACCCANCAATCACCTCCTAACTGACTANCGAAAGGAATACGATGCGCTCGCGACGCGAGTCATTGATTTAGCTCACGAAGAACAAAACTCTAAACGCTAGGAAGTGNTCCGCTATGTCCCGTCTCGCTCCTGATCGCTGGCGCAACCCGGGACAGGGCAGTCTGATCGACAGCGCCGGTGCNGCCGCCTACCGTGCCTGGGCCATCGCACTGGCATCGACCAAGAATCTGCACGAAGAGAACTATAACTACACGAGTGATCGACAGCGCCTGGATGTCATCAGTGAGTATCTCTTCGTACTCGTACACTGTGCTGATCGCCTGTGCAGTCAGCACTTCTCCCCCGAAAAGCGCCACACATTTGTTCAAGAACTGTCATTAGGTTGTGCCCGCCATCTGCAGCGTAACGCCAGCGAGATTCTGGGGCTAGACAACCATCNGAAACTCTTCATCGATCTTCTCAATGTGCGCACCACCGAATACGCTCAATATTCATTCGACGAGTTAGAGCCACGNTTTGGACTGCTGAAAAGCCTTGGAACAAATATCCAACAGGTGATGGGAGAAAGCCAAACCAATCGCTGGGTCATTGATCAAGTCATCACGGTGGATGGCCCCGACGCTGTTCGGCTGTTTCTGGACATACTTAAGAACTTACTTGGGCCCCAGATCAAACAAGCCCNNGGAGACAGTGTTACTGNATCGTGAACTGCCCCGCCTGCTCGGTGTGCCCCGCCTTGCCGTCGGCATAACCTGCTGTATAAGCCGGTGTCACCCGTTGCTCTTCGCGNGCTGGATTGTCCAAGTAACCCCCGGCCCAACCAAGGATATAGTCCGCATCAACCGATTGCTTTTNCAGATGATCTATTGTGTCGTAGTACTCTGAACTCATTTGACTGACCCTTATTGCCGAATCCATCCCGGATTGTTAGTCACCCCTTTAACATGGGGCATATTGACGNCAACCTGATCAATGCGTTTTCTGTCACGAAGATAGTCGCCGACCACCTGCCAAATATCCGGCGACTCATCAGGTTGAGGCCTAACGCTAGCCCAACCTGCNACACGGTAACGCCGGTTAGGATCCAGTGGTTTGTTCTNAAATTGCAACTCACTGATGCGCNGNCCCATCGGCACACTGGGATCNATGGTGTACGACAATCCACCGACCCTGACCATATCGCCGCCCATCTGATAGTAAGGATCCGGATTGAACAAGTTGTCAGCTATGTCTTCCAACAAAGCATGAATGTCACTACCAGTCATCTCAGCAAGCGTCGATTTAGCATAAGTAATGGCAGTTTGGTCCATCAACTGCTCCATCGTAATTGAATCACCGGGCAACAGCGTCGTGCCCCATCGAAAGCCAGGCGAAAGCGCGATATCGGCGCCNTGCACCTCGCGTAGTGCATCAACGATTATCTGATCAAAGGTACCCGAGAAATTACCTCGTCGGTACAACAAGGTATCCGTAGTTGCCAGCACTTCGTTTAACCGATCCTCGTAGGGCGATCGGACCGCCTCGATCAGACTCGCCATCTCCGGATCCGGTGTAAGCAGATTGGCAAACACCGGTAACAAACGAAATTGGTAATTCTGAACCCGGCCCGCGCGGACATCCAGATCCAGCACCGACAAAAATTTTCCGTTCGACCCAGAATTGACAACCAATGTCTGGCCCCCATTGTTGTGAACAATACTTGGCACCGGCACGCCGTCATGNGTATGGCCACCGAGAATCACATCGATACCACTGACACGACTTGCTAACTTAAGATCGACATCCATTCCGTTGTGGGACAGTAAAACGACAACCTCAGCACCTTCCGCACGGGCCGCCTCGACACTGGCCTGAACCCGCTCTTCGCGAATCCCAAAACTCCACTCATCAATTAAATAGCGCGGATTCGCCAACGTCGTATACGGAAAAGCCTGCCCGATAACGGCAACCGCAACGCCATTGACCATACGCAGGCTGTAGGGTTTAAAGACCAAGCCCGTCTCTTCATCAAAAGCCGGTCGATCGTTGAAGGCAGCNTCTTCGGTCAAGTACACGTTCTGAGCCAGAAACTCGATCGGAGCTAACTCATTGTTAATGATTTCCCGNACTCGATCCATGCCATAGGTGAATTCCCAGTGCCCCGTCATCATGTCAACACCTAACAAGCGACAGGCCTCGATCATGTCACGTCCCTGAGTCCACAGCGCGGTAGCAGAACCNTGCCAGGTGTCTCCCCCATCGAGTAACAGACTGTGAGGACGCTCAGCACGAAGCCGTTTGATCAACGTAGCAAGATGAGCGAATCCACCCAATTTTCCATACTTACTGGCAGCCGTCTCAAAATCGAGACTAGTCAGGGCGTGGGCCTGAGCCGTAGCAGGACTGAGACCGAAATAGTCAAGCAGGTGCTGGCCCACGATATGCGGGGGCCGGCCGAAGGCCTCGCCAAGTCCGATGTTGTAACTGGGCTCTCGATAATGCACTGGCAACAACTGTGCGTGGCTGTCGGTGAAGTGCAACAAAGACAGGTTGCCCATTGGCGCCAAGTCGTACTCAATGGCTGCGTTGGCGGCACGGGACGTCAGCCCCATACCAGCGGCGGCCAGCGCTAATACATGCAGAAATTCTCGGCGGGCAAGGGTCATTGAAAGAAACTGGTTGTGATAATCAATGGCTCGCGCCGTTAGGCCACTAGCCCCTTACGGTGGGAGGATGTTCTAGTGCAAGAAAAAGCCCAGCCAAAAGGCCAGGCCTTTTCCACGGTCACTCCAGCGACTTACTGGCGCTGGCTGGGCACTTTGAGCGGTACTCCCGAATTCATGACGGCCTCATACAGCTCAAGCGCCTTGTATTCACGTCCCTGTGCCTTGAAGGGATTGGCACGTACCTGCTTGTTGCAACCACCATAACGGCGATGGACTGTGCCCCAGGGTTTTCCTGCAACAGCCCATTTGGTTCGAAAAACAGGAAACCCTACCCCGTGCCCTAAACCTGCACTCAGGACGTCACCACGGACTTTCATGCCAGCATTGTCTACATGACAGTTAGCGCAGGAGAAATTCAATTGGCCTCGCTTAGCCCAGTAGAACTGGCGCCCCTCTTCGTACCAGCGACGAGCACCGGGATGAGACACATCGACGGCCATGGCCTGTCCATTAAATTGTTCTCTGTAGGCCGCAACCAATCTCGCCATCTTGCTGCGTTTGACATTCTTTATGGGTTTCTCGCCGTTCGACTTGAGACAAGCGTTGATATCACCCACTAAAGTCCGAAGATCGTCGCTACCCGCGTCATAAACAGGGTAGGTGTTGGCCGGCGCCAAGTCACAATCAGCCAATCCCTTACCATTGGCAAATGGCTTTGACCACTCCTTTCTTGCTTTTTCCATTTCAGGCTCAAACGGGGGAAATTCCATCAATAATTCCCAATTGGCCCTTCGCTCGCTATAAGCTGGCAACGCGTTAACCCCATCGGCATAGTCCACCAGCGCAACATTAGGGAAGCGCTTTTTGAAATACCCCTGAAAAGTGTCGATGTCNGCCTGGACCTCGGCCTCTGTCACGGCGCCAGCCACCGGTGCGAGCAAAACCACAGAGAGCACCGTGATCGCCCATGTTAAGCGTGTCCTCATGTTCTTCTCCTTATGCGGCTACCGCATTTCGCAACAACAACTCGCCGTTGATCAACATTTTATTACTTAACGGTCGCCTCAACGCTGCCAGTACCCCCAGTGTTGTCTATCCAGTTAACACTGACTTTATCACCTGATTTGGCGTCGCTGAGTGAAACCCCTATCAGCGGGTTCTTCGATACACCCTGGGCCAAATTAGCCTGCGCGACAGGTGTGCCATTCAAGTGGAATTTCATCGTCTTGATAAAATGTTTGGGAATCTTCTTTCCGGTTTTCTTATCTTTCCGTAACCCCGTTTCCATAGGATGCTTTGCCAGAACCAGGACCTGATAACCCCCATTCTTGGCCTTCTTAATCTTCATCTTGGTTGCCATTGTTCTCTCCTAACTGGTCGCCGTGGGTTCAACCGCCACAACCACCAACGGTTACTTTCACCACCTGTGAAGCTCGGTGGACCTTGCCTCCCGCCTTCACCAAGCAGGTCACCGGTGAGGTCTGTCCCATCTTCACTCGAGTGCTGAAAAGCGCACCGCTGGCGCCCGACAGCACATCGAGTGACGCCACAAACGGGATTGGATTCTTTTCAACAATGATCGCGATCGATTCCACGTTAGCCAACGTCGTGGTCACCTTAATAGGCACGACAGCACCATTTTCCGCCTGCAGTGGCGCTTTAATGACCACTTGATCACTATCGACCACCGCCGCATCACCAAAATAGTCCTTAATCGCATTACCCGCGTCATCAGACTCGAACGCAGTTTGCGGCCAATCAGCAGCCAGCAGTCGAACAGGAACCAGCAACCCGGCAACCGCTGCCGCCACAAGCGAAGCGCTTGCCGCGGTGCCCTTCAACAAAATTCGTCGTTTCATCTGTACACACTCCTTCCCTTGCAATGCATCACACGTCACTTGTTATCAAATAGTCCAAAGCCATTCCACGATCTGGTCAATCTGCTTATCCGAAAGTAACCGATGTTTGCCGAACGGCGGCATCGAGGTATTCGGGTTACGCACGGTCGGATCGTAAATGTGCGCCCTAAGTGCTTCTTTGCTCTCAAATCGGCTTTTCATCGCCACTAGTGGCGGGCCAACATTCCCACCCGGCGGAAACCCTTCTGGCCACGGGTTTACCATCGCCATATGGCAACCCAGACAATTGCCTTTACGGCGAGTGATCGCGACGCACCATCCGGTCGTGATCACGTCGGCATCCTTCAGTTTTTTGCATTGTTTCTCGCTGGGCCATTCACCTGCGGTGGCTGCGGTCGGAGACGCAACACCACCTGCTAGTAGCAACAGGCCCATTAGAAACGTTCCGGCAAATCGAAAACTTAGCATCTCGATGCTCCCCCTTAAGTTGACCCTCTCCACCCCGACCATATTAACTAAATGAGAATAAATCTTATTCGCATTATCTATGGGGTAATTTCACCTATCATCTTAGCCATTGTTCTTCGAATTACAACCCACACGCTGTCCAAAACAGCCAACTGCATCCTGCTCGTCAAATGACGTTAATGCGTTGCGCGTCTGTCGATCAACTCTCGCAACACCGCCATTCGCGCCGAAATACTTGCGGCTAAATACGTGCTGTGACCGGCATGTTTTTCCGCGCGACTCAGTTCGGCCAGCGCCCGCGTCGGCTCACCCTCCAGATAACTGGCCTCAGCCAATGCCTGAAAGGACGGCGCCATGTTGCCTAACTGCCCTTCTGCACGAGCCAGTAATCGATACAGCACCACGCTGTCGTTATCGAGACGCAAGGCCGCACGGATCATTGACTTCGCCAAGGAGGCTTCGCCGATTTTGATCAACACATTCGCCTCAGCACCGTAAAGTATTGGCTCATCGGGCCACCGAGCACGTGCACTTCGCAACGGGCTTAACGCGCTCCGCAGCGCTCCGGCGGCAACATGGCTTTCCGCCAAAGCTAGAGGATAGTGCAGGTCATCGGGGTAATCGGAAACCAGTTGTTGAAGAATCCTGAGGGCCTGATCGTGGGCACCCAACCTCGATTTCACCAGCGCCAATCCGTAGCGTGCGGCCCGCTTCACTAGCACATCACCCCCTGCGGGGCTTGCAAAGTAATCCGCAGCCGCCTCAGGATTGGGCTCGAACAAAGCCCTGATGCGGGCCCGCGCATGGGCAAAATCCGATCCGTGGCCATCTGTGACCGTCGCGTAACGCTCTATTCGACTGCGTACTTCCGCCACTCGCCGAGTCGAGAGGGGGTGGGTTAACAGATATTCCGGCGGGCTTAGTCCCTGGACTCGACTTNCTCGCTCAAGACGGTGTAGAAAATCAACGGCACTATGGGGGTCGTAACCTGCCGACGCGAGTAAATCTAGGCCCACAGTATCGGCTTCTTGTTCAAATGCGCGGCTGTAGCGTAGCCGGTCACCAACTGCCATTGCGCTGGTGGCTGCCATGGTCGCTGCACCGGCCTGACCACCAAGCAAAACAGCAACTAACATTCCAGCACTGGCAGAGAGCTCTCGACCGTGCGACCGCGCCAACGACCGCGTCGGGTGGCGCTGCACCAGATGAGCGACTTCATGGGCAACNACCGAAGCCAGTTGTCCTTCAGATTCCGTTTCCAAAATCAGCGTCGTATACAGTACAACGTGGCCCCCGGGTACAGCAAACGCATTGACTTCGCCATTTCGTACCAGGTGAAATCTGAAAAAATCACTGTCGTCAGCAACAGAAGCGCTGACGCGGGATCCCAGCGCCTGAACATACGCCAATAACACCGGATCGCGAACAAAAACCAGTTGACGCCGCGCCTCACGCATGAATTCATCGCCCAACTGGCGTGTTTGTGGCGTGGCAATGGGACGTCCGGATCGTTCTCCCAGCGACGGCAGTTTTTCCGCGCGAACGCCAGCACCCAAACCCAACCACAGGACAGTGGCAAGAAGCCCTACCAGTAGAATGTTCATCGAATTGACACGAGGCATCATGCGCGGNCCAGACGATCGTCCAGCGGGGTACCGATTGTAGCTGATCCTCACTGAGACCCATGGTCGATAGATGATTGGCGCTCGAATGCAATCACGCCACCGCGTCATGCGGCCACCTGCGCCGGCAAAGCATGGTGAGCACCGCTTGAATTAANCAGGACTTAGAAAAGATCTCCGCCTCTTCATCTTCTCAACATCTCAAAACGTTATATACTTAATTTGAATACATCTAACACTCTCCATCATGGCTAACTTTGATCATGAACTCGATGCGCGCGGCCTGAACTGCCCGCTGCCGATTCTACGGGCAAAAAAAACCCTCAATACGATGGCTGGCGGTGAAGTTCTGAAAATCATGGCCACAGATCCAGGCTCCGTCCGCGACTTTGAGGCCTTCGCTAAACAAACCGGCAATCCACTGCTGGAGTCGATTGAGAACAACTCGGAATTCCACTTCTTGCTGCAGAAGGCAGACTAATCGAGGCTATCAGGCAAACGCCTGTGACTTAGGGCTGGAAACTCATCTCGCTGCTGACGTAGCTGTGCCAAATCGAGTTCGGCTAATATGACGCCGGAACCGAAACGTTGCTGCGCCAATATTTCTCCCCACGGACTGATGATCATGCTGTGTCCGTAGGTTTTGCGACCACCGACATGTGTCCCTTCTTGTGCCGGCGCGATCACCATAGCCAAGTTTTCAATTGCACGCGCTCTTAACAGCACTTCCCAGTGGGCCTCGCCCGTTGCCACCGTAAACGCAGAGGGCACCGTAAACACCTCAGCGCCGCGTGATGCGAGGTCACGATAAAGCTCTGGAAAACGCATGTCATAACATATTGTGATTCCCAGGCAGGTATCGAGTGCTTCAACCGATAACGGGACGTCACCAGGCACGGTGTATTCCGATTCTCCATAGGTCTCGCCATGCTCCAGCTGAACATCAAATAAATGCATCTTGTCGTAACGACCCATTAACTGGCCGAGCGCGGAATACACCAGGCAACTGTTGGTGACCCGCTGGTGGGTCGCGGGCAGCGGTATCGTGCCACCAACCAGGCAGAGAGAATAGCCGCGTGCCAACTCAGCCAGGCGAGCGGCGACTTCGTCTCCCCTTGCAGCTGCCGCCAACCTTCGTTGATGAGTGTCTGCCATTAGACAGACGTTTTCAGGCAACACCACTAGCCTAGCACCAGCAGCAGCCGCATCGGCGACCAGATCACTCACCACCTCAAGGTTCTCATCGACCGACGGGCCNGAGTTCATCTGGATAGCCGCAACCTTCATTCGGTCAAAAACNGCTCAACTTTTCCAACAACAGGATCAATTGGTCGCTTCCACCTGAACCCGGTTCCAATATCACCGCGTCGGACGGCATACCTAAAGCAACCAGCCAATCACGAACCTCCAGCGCCCACGCATTACCGAGATCACCTCCAGGGTAACGAATGGTGATGCGATGTGCCTGTACTTCGTCGAACTGAGAAAGTATTGCGTTGATCTGCGTCAGGGCCAAAACAGAACCACTGTTCCGCTGTTCCGGCCACTGCGTTCTATCAATCTGCTCCTTGAGAAGCATTTTCGGTGTTCCACTAAAAACTACTGCCGAACAACACAGCACCCACAGTGCAACAACGATACGAAAACAGAACGACCGCCTCACATCGGCACCACGTCGTAACTGTCATGACCGAACAGAGTATCTACCTGGAGATGAACGACACCCTGCATAAGATCCTGCAGATCAGCCAGCGCGCCGGCTTCCTCATCGAGCAACATGTCAATCACCGGCGGCGACCCCAAGACGGTATATGCCTGAAAGTGATGCGCCCGAGACTGACGCATCAATTCCCGAAAAATTTCGTAACACACCGTTTGCGCTGTTTTCTGAAACCCATACCCTTCACACGCTGTGCACGCTTCAGTCATCGCGCGCTCAAGGCTCGGCCTTGAACGCTTACGCACAATCTGAACCAATCCGAAGTCAGACATATCGGCCACCTGCACCCCGACTCCGTCGCGATGCAATGCTTGCGTCAACACTCGAACCAAATCATGACGATGTTCTGTCTCTTCCATGTCAATAAAATCAACGATGATAATGCCACCAATATTGCGCAATCGAAGTTCCCGCGCGATAGCACTCGCCGCTTCCAGATTGGTTCTGAACAGTGTTTCCTCGAGATTGTGTCGCCCGACATAACCCCCAGTGTTGACATCGATTGTAGTCATCGATTCCGTCTGCTCTAACACGAGCGTGCCGCCGGATTGCAGTTGGACTGTCGTGGCTAAAGCTTCCTGAATGCCTTCCTCTACACCAAACAAATAAAAAATTGGCTGCGCCCCCGAGTAATATTCGATGCGACATGATGTTTGGGGTAAAAAATCACGCGCGAAATCACGCAGCGCTTCGACAGTCGCCTGGTCGTCGACGCGAATGCGAGTGGTTTCCTCGGTGACCAGATCCCGCGCCGTTCGCAATGTCAAAGGGAGATCTTCGTGTAACAGACCAACATCGTTGCTGTTAAGACGCTCCCGGATCACTTCCCAGGATCGCACGAGAAACAACAAGTCGCTCTTCAGCGACTCAACGCTAGCACCATCGGCTACCGTGCGAACGATAAACCCGGCTTTAACATCGAGTTGCGTAGACAGTTCAATCACTTGTTGTGTGAGTCGTTCCCGTTCGCTAGGCTGTGTTATTCGCTGTGAAATACCAACGCGGGACGATCCGGGTAACAACACCAGGTAACGCGAAGCAATAGAAAGTTGCGTGGTCACGCGTGCGCCTTTGCTCCCCAGCGGATCCTTAAGCACCTGGACAACGACTGTGTCACCTTCACGCACTAACAGCTTGATATCTGGCACCGTGCCACCATCCACGCCCCGGGATACCCGGTCATCAATCTTTGGTACAGCATTCGCAGCATGCAGAAATGCTGAGCGCTGTAGTCCAATATCGACAAACGCAGCCTGCATCCCGGGCAAAACCCGCGCCACTCGTCCTCGATAGATATTACCCACGAGGCCGCGGGCGCGTTGTCGCTCGATAAGAATTTCCCGCAACACACCGTTGATGATAATCGCCACCCGAGTTTCCTGGGGGGTTACACTAAGCAGCAATTCTTCGCTCATCGTTAGATAAGATTGATCCTGCAAGAAGTTGTGAATAAAATTCGATAGGTGCCGGTCATTACTGCTCTAGCGATCGCCGCTCACCACGATGATAAGGAAGTCCCTCCATTAGGCTGTACGCCCGATAAACCTGTTCTGCAAACACAATGCGGGCCAGCGAGTGGGCGAGAGTCAAACTAGAAAGCGACCAGATCTCGTTGACTGACGCGATGGCCTCATTCGACAAACCATCGGCACCTCCCACGAAAAACGCTACGTTTGATCCGTCCTCGCACCACGTGGAGAATCGTGAAGCCATCATCTGTGTCGTCAAAACGCGTCCACCCTCGTCAAGCGCAATACGGTAGGCGCCAGCTTCCACTTTTGCCAACAGCCGTTGTCCTTCATCCCGGACAAGTCGTGCAATATCTGCATTTTTACCACGACGCGGCGCTGGGACTTCAACGAGTTGTAGCCTGATTTTCCCCCGAAGGCGGCGTGAGTAGGTATCAAAACCATCAGCTACCCACCTCGGCATACGATCACCAATGGCCAGCAACTGGATACGCATGAACCTTTAGCCGTCGCCCGTTAACTGGCGCCGCTGCTTCAGGATCTGCCCCAGTTCTGGGTCCCACAAACCGTCGAGATCATAAAAAACTCGCCTGTCCGGCATCATCAGATGAATCACGGCATCACCGTAATCGAGCACGATCCATTCGCCCTCGCCTTCTCCTTCCACTGCAAGCGGTCGTAATTCGAGCTTCAAGCCAGCTTCGCGAACCCGCTCAGCCATTGCAACGACGTGGCGCCTAGACGTGCCGTTAGCAATAACCATGTAATCGGTGATATCCGTCAGTTGGCGTACGTCGAGCAGTCGAACGTCAGAGGCTTTGGCATCTTCGAGCACGGTGATTACAAAATCGGCAACTCGCGTATCGCCAATGTCGATCTGATCAGAAGTCAAAGCCATAAAGTTGATGCTCAGTAATGTAGTCGATCACGCTTTTCGGGACACTGTGGCTAATATCATCACCTACCCTGAGACGTTCACGAATGTTGCTTGCAGCGACGTCCATTGGCGGGACTTCAACCATTACAACCGATCCGGCGCGTCGCCGATGCACCATGCTCAGATCGGTGGTTTCGGCGCGAACCCACCAAGTAGGCCGCTCCACCGGCAGTACCATTCCAGGCCGTGACATCACCACAAAGTGGGCAAGCCCAAGTAATTCTGTCCAGCGATGCCATTGCGGGAACCCCAAAAATGCATCGATGCCGAGGATGAAACAAATCGGTGTTTCCTGGTAATCGTGGTACAAAGCTTCCAGTGTCAANACAGTCGTTGAAGGCCCGTCGCGGCCCAATTCCAGGTCGTTAACNTCAAAACTGGGCTCGCTCGCGAGCGCCCGCTTCAGCATTTCCAACCGATGCGTAGCAGATGCANTAGGTNCCGAGCGCAGTCTCGGTCTGGCAGCCGGGACGAAAAGCACGTGCGCCAGGTCCAACTGCTGCNGAACCGATGCCACNGTGCNTAGATGCCCTTGATGGACTGGGTCAAAGGTGCCTCCGAAGACACCCATNGCGGGGCGCANTCGNTTTTGTTGCNNTATTTTCAATCGNACTCGTCAGGCGCGCACCGTGCCATCACCNATGACGATGAACTTCTGTATGGTCAGTCCCTCCAACCCCACGGGACCCCGTACATGAAGTTTGTTCGTGCTAATTCCAATTTCAGCGCCCAATCCATATTCAAAACCATCGGCGAATTGAGTCGATGCGTTCACCATGACCGAACTGGAATCAACCTCACGCAGAAAGCGACGACTGGTTTGCAGATTTTCAGTTACGATAGCGTCCGTATGCCCCGATCCATAACGACCGATGTGCTCGATCGCTTCATCCACATTGGCCACTATCCTGACGGCCAGGATTGGAGCAAGAAACTCCGTCCCCCAATCCTCTTCAGTCGCCAAGGTGGCCTCCGGCACCAACTCACGGGTCCGCGAGCAACCTCGAATCTCAACTCCGGCTTGGGCATACATCGCCCCTAGTCGAGTCAACACGGGCTCCTCTAACTGTTCTGCTACGAGCAGAGTTTCCATCGCACCGCAGATACCATAGCGACGACATTTTGCGTTGAATCCGATTGCGACGGCTTTCTCTACATCAGCATGTGCGTCAATAAAAACGTGGCAATTTCCGTCGAGATGTTTCAGAACAGGCACCCTGGACTCGGCGCTAACCCGCTCAATCAGCCCACGCCCACCCCGAGGGATGATCACATCCACATTGTCCGACATCTGCAATAACGCGCCTACTGCNGCTCGNTCCGTTGTTTTGATCACTTGCACACTGGCCGNGGGCAAGTCTGCCGCGAGCAGGCCTTGGTNAATACAATCNGCGATCGCCAAGTTTGAATGNGTCGCTTCAGAGCCACCCCGCAAGATANCCGCATTTCCTGACTTGAGACAAAGNCCTGCNGCATCGGCCGTCACGTTCGGTCGAGATTCATAAATNATNCCGATCACTCCCAGCGGAACACGCATACGACCCACTTGAATGCCCGACGGCTGCTGCCNCAGACCTGTNACCTCGCCGATCAGATCGGGCAANGCCGAGACCTGACGAAGNCCCGTCGCCATCGCGGCGATNCGGGCAGGAGNCAGNTCCAATCGATCGAGCATGGCTTCGACAAGNCCCNATGACCGNGCGCGTTCCAAATCGATNGCNTTCTCATCCAGAATCCGNCCGGCCTCGTTTTCAATCGCTTGCGCTATTGAAANCAGTGCCAAATTCTTCTGNTGAGTGGGCGCANTGGCCAGCACNCGNGCTGTCGCCCGCGCNGCCTGCCCGATTCGGCGAANCTCGTCCACGACCTCNAATTCTGAATCGTTNATNGGAGNTTCTNTATTTTTANTCAATNATTTCAGNNATTTAGGATTTAAACCATANGCCATTTATACCACAAATGCGAAGTAGGATTCGTTCCAATTCCAACCAGGGNCCTCCGACTACTNGCGTACGTCCTTTAATNGCTTGTTCTGCTAACAGCAACCGTGCCCGCAACCCNGNCCAAAAATTTGGNCGGTGACGCGCAAGCGCCGCCGTTANCAGCGGACCGCGACTACTCCACACACCACACTGANGGTAAACCGTCTGACGCGATCGGCCCTCGCAAAGATGACGACTGATCGTCACCATCGAGCGCACTTCACGCACCAGCGCCCACAGCACNAAANTGGCNTCCGTNCCTTCCCGCCGCAGNCCCCCTAACACTCGAACGCTACGAGNCACNTCCCCACCAAGGCATGCATCGACCAAGGTGAATACGCTNAATCTNGCGTGGTCTGCGACAATNGCCTCTAAGGTCTGCAGATCCANNTTCGCCCCNGGGCCTAGCAACAGCGACAATTTCNCTACNTCCTGNGATGCNGCAAGCAGATTTCCTTCGACATAGTAAGCGAGNCGATCGGANACCTCNCGAGCGGGCAAGATATCGTGTGCTCTTAGCCGTCGATCAATCCACTGGGGGAGTTGCTGCAAAGACACTGGCCGCGCGTCGANCACAACCCCNGCCGTCTCCGCCGCCNTNAACCAGCGACTNGACTGGGTCCGCTTATCCAAACGCCCCATGAGGACCATCAANACAGTNTCTGGNGTCGGTTCGGCTAAAAAATCAAGCAGAGCAGNCGTCCCGCCCTCGCCCAATCGACCCGACGGAACGCGGATTTCAATCAGNCGCTGNNTGGAAAACAGTGACAGTGTCTGNGATTGGTCACGTAACTCCNGCCACTCAAAATCAATCCCAACGCTATAGCGGATCACTTCCGAGAANCCATTGGCCTGGGCGGCCACNCTAATCCGGTCACTGCCCTCNTCGATNAACAGNGCTTCACTTCCNAAAAGNAGATAAAACCGGGCAAGACNTTTGCTCAGATGNGGTTCCAGTTGGGTAGAGGGAATNCGCAAGTTAACTCGCCNGGATTCTCGTCACGCGCTGCGCGGTCGGCGATNAGCNNTCAGCNCCACTTTAANGNTGGCTAAACGTGATATTACNTGGCGAACAATCTCATCNCGCATTTCCTGCTTNAACAGTTTTTCCTCGATNNCCTTCTGCAGGATCTGCATNTTTTTGTCACCATAGTCNAGCGTTCGCTTGAGTGCTATCCGNGCATCTGGCACAAGNCGTTGCTTGGCCNGTCCGGAGACTCGATAACNCACNTCATANTGCAGTTCATANCNAACAGCTATNCCCTGNTCGTTAATGCTCCGTACGGCACGACTATATNTCACTCGCAACAATTCGATCGATACAGTNGCCTCAGCCTTCTCATTAACAACCGCGCCGCCGGCGACCCGTAACGCNCNTTTGATATCGTCGACCAGTGACAAATCCGTGCCTTTNACATGAGTCGCAGAAAAAACAGCTGGCAACTGAANTTTNCCCCGCAGATGAAAACCGCAACNTGCNATNAACNTTACCAAGACCAGCAGNATNACTACNTNNCGTCCACTACGGACCCACGACAACANCGCGCGACACCCATTATCCCGACGGTTAACATTGTAGTTAGATGTTTTAGGCAACTATGTTCACCAACTTGCCAGGAACGATAATGACCTTGCGCAACGGACGGCCATTTGTGTGTTTGGCGATCTGATCCTGCGACAGTGCTAAGTTCCGAATATCCTCATCGCTAGCACCTGCGGCGACCTCAATCTGTCCGCGCAGTTTCCCGTTTACCTGGACAACCAAAGTGATCTGGTCTGTCTGCAAAGCTTGGGCATCGCTTTCTGGCCATGGGGCGTTCAGTAGGTCACCAGTCATCGCCAAAGCTTGCCACAGGGCGTGAGTAATATGTGGTGCTATTGGCGCTAGCACTCGAACGAGAATACCCAGGGACTCATGCATCGCGGCAACCCGCATCGGCTTGTCCGCCGTGTCAAATCGATCCAGTGCGTTAACCATCTCCATGCAGGCCGCGACAACAGTATTAAACTGATTTCGCTGCATGTCCCGATTGATTCGAACCAGTGTGGTATGAACTTGTCGCCGCAAGATGATGGTCTCTTCGTCCGCCTGCGCAAACCCGGTATCAATAATACTGTCAACGACGGCTGCGGAATGGCGGCCTACCAGCGCCCACAATCGACGCAAAAACCGCAGCGACCCGGCAACAGCGCTATCGTTCCACTCCAGGGACTGGTCCGGCGGAGATGCAAACATAGTAAACACACGGACTGTATCGGCGCCATAACGATCAATCAGTTGCTGGGGATCAACCCCATTGTTCTTGGATTTAGACATCGTCGTCCAACCGACTGCCATCAACTTGCTGGCGTCGTTGCAGCGTCGTGCTTCGATTACGCTGCCTCGACCATCTCGCTCAACTTCGACTTCGTCCGGGGGTACCCACTGTCGACCCCCATCCGCTGTGTCCAGATAATAGGCTTCGGCCAGCACCATCCCCTGACACAGCAAGTTCGTTGCCGGTTCGTCACTCGTCACAATNCCCGCATCGCGCATCAACTTNTGCCAGAAACGAAAATACAGCAGGTGGAGTACCGCATGTTCGATGCCACCNATGTAATAGTCCATNGGTANCCAGTAATTGGCGCGATCNTCAAGCATCGCATCCGCANCGGGAGAACAATANCGAGCGTANTACCAACTGGACTCAACGAAAGTATCAAAAGTATCTGTTTCNCGTTCAGCGGGACCCTGGCATTGGGGACACTGTGTACGACGCCAATCTGTTTCGGCCTTCAGCGGCGACTGAACGCCCATGAAAGTCACGTCTTCAGGAAGAATGACTGGCAAGTCCGCAGTCGGAACCGNAACAATGCCACACGTCTCACAATGAATAACAGGAATTGGGCAACCCCAGTAACGCTGGCGCGATACNCCCCAATCACGCAACCGATAGTTGACCCGTCGGGCGCCGATACCNCGTTCTTCTACATACGCTGTGATGCGCTCGAAAGCATCCGTGTAGTCAAGCCCATCGAACTGGCCTGAATTGACAGTTCGGATTCCCTCCTTCTCAACATAGGCCGCCTGGTTGACATCTACTTCGCGTGCATCGCTTGGCGCGATGACTTGCCTAATTGGAAGCCCGTAACGCAAGGCAAACGCGTGATCACGCTCATCGTGTGCTGGCACCGCCATGATGGCGCCCGTGCCATAAGACATCAGNACAAAGTTTGCCACCCATACTGGAATTGGCTCGCCGCTCAGAGGATTATTCGCCTCGACCCCAAGCGGCATTCCCTTCTTTTCAAGCGTTTCGAGTTCAGCCTCACTGATGCCTCCGCTGCGACANTCATCAATNAAGTCTCTTATNGCGTTATCCCGTTCTGCCACCTGGGCTGCCAACGGGTGATCNGCAGCAATTGCCATAAAGGTGGCGCCGTAAAGCGTATCTGGCCGCGTCGTAAAAATGCGAAGCGATTCACCCCTGTCCACCAACTCAAAGTCGACCTCAAGCCCCTCGGAACGGCCNATCCAATTGCGCTGCATGGTCTTAACCGAATCCGGCCAACCGACCAGGCGATCGAGTTCGTCCAGCAACTCATCAGCGTAAGCGGTAATGCGAACGAACCANTGCGGAATTTCCCGCTTTTCGACCACCGCACCTGAGCGCCACCCCTTACCATCGATCACTTGTTCATTAGCAAGAACTGTCTGATCTACTGGATCCCAGTTCACCACCGCGTTCTTTCGGTAAGNAAGGCCTTTTTCAAGGAGCTTGCAGAAAAACCATTGTTCCCATCGATAATAGTCTGGCCGACAGGTGGTCACCTCNCGNCTCCAGTCATAACCGAATCCCATNCGCATTAGTTGTGTGCGCATGTGTTCAATGTTCTGATAGGTCCACCTCGCCGGAGGGATCGACCGTTGGATGGCAGCATTCTCGGCGGGCAGGCCGAATGCATCCCAACCCATGGGTTGCAGAACGTTTCGGCCTTTCATTCGCTGGTAACGACTCATCACATCGCCGATGGTGTAGTTGCGTACATGCCCCATGTGTAGGTTGCCCGAGGGGTAGGGCAACATTGAAAGGCAATAAAACTTTTCCCGTGATGGATCCTCGGTTACTTCGAAACTGTGCTGTTCCAGCCAGTAATCCTGGACTTCTTGCTCAATCTGATGCGGGTCGTATTCGGTTTGCACTGTCTGAATGTATCTGGGCAAGCGCCCTTAAAACGTTACTGTAGAGATGCGTCAGGCTTCTACGTTCGAGGGCACTGAATCATCGGGACCCGGCCAGTCAGAAAATGGAAACGGCCGTTGATCGGAAGTATAAGTAAGATATTGAAGCACGTGAAAAGCGAAGCGATTCAAGTCCCCTGTAAACAGCAAAAGACGCGGATTGGTGTGGCCAGTAAAAATCTGCATCGCGGCCTGAAAAAGCAAGCAGACACCCATCAGAAATTTAATCAGGTAGAAAAAAAGACCAAAGTACACCAACGTGAGAAAAAGCCGTAGCCAAATCTCACTTTGGCGCGTTCTAGTCCGCGTGGACTCTGTCATTGTCTGCAATTGAATCTAACGTCAGTGCAANNAGAAAANATGGNNTGCTTCTAGAGAAACNAACATAAGTTTACCGCATCGCTCAGNAGCGTTGAAAAATNCAAGACCAAGCANTGTNACCTGAAACAACNCGTCATCTGTGATAACGNACTATTGNGTATAAAGNTGTTGGCGGGACCAGGGCACAGNATTTTTCTCCCCTCGCGCAAAAACNACCTGAAACAACTGTAACCCNCCAGACAGGAAACAGGCGATGGAACTCGACAAATAAAGACGCCAAGCACGAACAAANGNATCGTCGAACATTTCCGTAACNGACGCATTGGCTGTCTCATAGCGAGNCANCCAATGCGTCAGNGTTTTAGCGTAGTGCAATCTNAGATTCTCAACNTCAAGGACAGAAAACGAATGCNCCTCAAACACTTTCATCATCTCCCCCAGGGTCGGTGGATACGCTCCTGGAAAGATNCGGCNGTCGACCCATGCACTCATCGGNCGCGGTCGGTTGCGACCAATGGTATGNATNAGNCCCCGTCCCTCTTCNGTCAACACTTGNTACATGACATCACCTAATNCCGNNTAATTTNCAGGTCCCACATGTTCGAGCATCCCAATGGATNCGAATGCATCGCACTGACCCTGAATATTGCGGTAGTCANTTTCAANATAAGTTACCTGCTGNTCGTATCCTTCCGACTTAGCCCGTTGTCGAGCGTAATGAAGCTGCTCGCGAGAGATATTGTAGGCCGTTACGCTGACGCCATAGTGCAGCGCCATATGACGACTTAGTCCGCCCCACCCACAACCGGCTTCGATCACGCGGTCTCCCGGCTTAAGTTGTAGCTTACGGCAAACGTGGTCCATCTTTGCCTGCTGTGCCTGCTCGAGCGTGAGCTCAGGGTCCGAAAAATAGGCACACGTGTATTGCATTTCCTGATCTAGCCACAGCTTGTAAAACGTGTTGCCAACATCGTAGTGATGATGAATGTTCTCCTGTGCATGAATCTGCGTGTGGTTCGGGCGGCGGCTCCGATTGAGGCGCCGCAACAGCGTCTTTGAAGAATTGACGACCGCCTCCCTACAGGAGAAAACTTCCTTCAGAACATCAACTAAATTGCCCGTGATATCGATCCCGCCGGCACTATACTGATCACCAAAACCCAAATCGCTCGCACGCAAAATATGGTAGAACGCACGACGATGATTAATATTTATAGTACCNACTGCCTCAGACTCAGACGCGCCATAACACGAGTCATCCCATAAACGCACTGTGACTCTAGGCGACCCGATCGATTGCAAAAATTGCCTGAGAGCAAAAGCCTCGTAAGCGTGCACGGGGCGCTCACTTCTGCGTCGGAATCGGGCATAGTTCTGCCCAGCTACCGTGTGATCGGTTGAGGTGGGGTTGGCACGCATTACCGACACTCAGGGTTCAAAGGTCTAATCAATGAAAGGGTCCTCATGACTAGGAGGATGTATTCTTAAGAGACTTATCCACCACCGGCCACGAACTGAGAATTGCCTGCACTACCGTCGCCAGTGGAATGGAAAAAAACACACCAAGCACACCCCAGATTCCACCAAATATCAGTACCGCAGCGATAATCGCAATCGGATGTAAGTTAGTCACCTCCGAGAACAACAGCGGTACCAAGACATTGCCATCAAGCATTTGAATGATCAGATAAGCGATGACTACCCACATTAAGTCGCCACCCCATCCCCACTGGAACCAGGCCACCAGAACAACCGGTACGGTGACGACCGCCGCGCCTACGTAGGGTATCAATACTGATAAGCCCACGCAGACCGCCAACAACATAGCGTAATCCAACCCAAGGAACGAGAACACAACCACACATACCAACCAAACAATAATGATTTCCCAGAACTTTCCGCGAACGTAATTGCCAATTTGGCGATCAACATCAACCCAGACCTGTTCCGCAAATTGACTTTCACTCGGCACAAACCGCCTTATCCAAGCAACGATAATTCTCTTATCCTTTAGAAAGAAAAATATAAGGATCGGGACGATCACGAGATAAACCAAGATGGTCAATGCCCCGACCACCGAAGAGATCGAAATAGAAAGCGCACGTTGTCCCAAACTGGTGATTTCCATGCGAACAGCAGACACCATCTCAGCCACCTGCTCGATCGAAATGATATCCGGATAGTTATCTGGCAATTGTTGCAAAGCGGTTTGTCCCTTCGTCAGCATCAAGGGAATTTGTTGCACTAACTGNGTCGACTGGGTAGAAACCAGTGGTACCAATCCGAATAGCACGAGGACCACAAAAATCACAAAGGCGGCAACCACACCGACCACAGCCAACAATCTGGGTGCCCCCTTAGATTCCAGCGCCCCCACCAAACCCTCTAGAAGATAAGCAATAACAATTGCAATGAGAATGGGCGCTACCATCTTNCCCATCACCACGACGATGAGAAACAAGATCCCCAGAAACAGGGCAAGGAAAACAACCTGTGGATTCGAGAAGTGGCGTCTAAACCAATTTGTAATGAGTTCCATCGTTAGCACCGTAGCGAATGCGAGCGAACCCCGTCAACAACTCACTTTATGCTCGTCTGACACGATCTCAAAATCGTGAGTAATTTCCACGACTTGCCCCAACATTGTCGTGGCCGAGCAATACTTGTTCGCAGACAATTCGATCGCNCGTTCGACCTTCGCCGCATTGAGACCGTCACCACGCACTGTAAAATGAACATGGATTGTTTCAAAAACCCGGGGCACTTCATTGGCCCGTTCACCGTTAACCTCGACTCTGAGGTCGGTCACGTTAGAGCGTCCTTTGCGTAGCATCTGCAACACATCAATCGCCGTGCATCCACCTAAACCAAGCAGGATCATTTCCATCGGCCTGATCCCCTGGTTGCGTCCGCCAGCCTCCGGCGCGACATCCAGCGTAACGCTATGTCCACTGCCACTGGTACCAGCAAATGAAGACCCTTCTAATAACTGAATGCTTGCCTTCACTGAGGCGTTACCTCGCCGGCAAACAACTCCGACAGCTTCGAGCCAGGATCCGCCGCACGCATAAAGGTTTCGCCAACGAGAAATGCGTTAACTCCACTGTGCCTCATTCGCCGCACATCATCGACCTCATGAATGCCGCTTTCAGTCACAATCAGTCGATCAACGGGAATCTCTTTTATAAGGTCAAGTGTAGTCTCAAGACGAGTATCAAACGTCTGTAAAGATCGNTTATTGATNCCGATTAACTCGCTGTTGAGGTTGAGCGCACCCTCAAGCTCAGACCGATCGTGAACTTCAACCAGGACATCCATGCCCAGGTCACGCGTAGCACTAGCCAATTCACTCATCTGACTAAAATCTAACGCGGCAACGATCAAAAGCACGCAGTCGCCACCGATTGCCCGAGTCTCAACCACTTGCCACGGATCAATAATGAAATCCTTGCGCAATACCGGCAATGCAACCTCATCTCGCGCTTCCCTGAGATGCTCCACGTGGCCCTGAAAAAATGTCTCATCGGTCAATACAGACAGACAAGTTGCGCCGTGATCTGAGTAACTTCTGGCAATCTCCCGTGGGACAAAGTCTGAGCGGATTACACCCTGACTTGGCGAGGCCTTCTTGATTTCAGCAATGACAGCGGCCTGTCCACTCGCAACCTGTTGTCTAAGTGCACTCGCAAAGTCCCGCGGCAGCGACATAGCTCGGGCTGTCGCCTCCAACGAATTGATAGAGGTNAGCTGCCGGCGCTGAGAGATTTCCTCGCGTTTACGTGCCAGGATTTGCGCCAAGATGTCAGTCGTCGCATTCACCTCCAGTCAAACCTGATCGATGAAGTTATCGAGCAAGCGATGGCCATGCTGGGTGAGTATCGATTCTGGATGAAATTGAACGCCGACCACAGGATATTGTTGATGGCGGAGGGCCATGATCTCTCCGTCTTCCGCTGTTGCGGTNATCTCGAAGCACTCCGGCAGGCTGGAACGCTCAACAACCAGNGAGTGATAGCGCGTCGCCTGGAAGGGACTNGGCAANCCNGCGAACANGCCNGTCTCACAATGCGAAATCATCGAAGTTTTACCATGCATCAAGGTTTGAGCGCGTATCACCCGTCCACCAAACGCCTGGGCAATACTCTGGTGACCTAGACACACCCCCAGTATAGGAATCTCNCCACCATAAACCTNGGCCAGTTCCACCGAGATGCCAGCTTCATTGGGNGTGCACGGCCCAGGAGATATCACAATGTGTGAGGGAGCAAGCGCCTCGATATCGTTCAGCGTGATCTGATCATTGCGGTAGACCGCAACATGTTGGCCGAGCTCTCCAAGATATTGGACCAGGTTGTAGGTGAACGAATCATAGTTGTCGATCATGAGTAACATGGTTTCAAACTACGGTTGAATAGTGCGTGACTCAAGACCAGCGGCGGCCACNGCTACAGCTCGAAAAATTGCTCGCCCCTTGTTCATCGTTTCCTGCCATTCATGTGCCGGGATTGAGTCAGCCACAATACCTGCTCCAGCCTGAATATAGAGCGTGCCACCCGAGATAACGGCTGTGCGAATCGCGATCGCCGTATCCATATTTCCGTTCCAACCTATATAGCCGACAGCACCCGAATAAACACCACGCCGCTCTGGCTCTAATTCTTCGATGATTTCCATTGCACGCACTTTAGGCGCCCCAGATACCGTGCCTGCAGGAAAGGTTGCCCGCAACACGTCAATGGCGTCCAATCCTTCCTTGAGTTGTCCAACGACATTGGAAACGATGTGCATAACATGGGAATAACGTTCGACTGCCATCTTGGCCGTTAATTTGACCGAACCGGTNCGTGCAATNCGGCCAACGTCGTTGCGNCCNAGGTCAACGAGCATGACATGCTCGGCGAGTTCCTTNGGNCTTGACATCAATTCCTGTTCAAGTTGCAGGTCNTCTGCTTCATCATGCCCACGCCGGCGNGTTCCGGCAATTGGGCGNACTGTCACNTCTCCGTCNTCAAGTCTGACCAGTATTTCTGGCGACGAACCCACAATGTGNAGTTCACCCAGATTGAGNAAGTACATGTAAGGCGATGGGTTTACNGTCCGCAATGCCCGATAGAGAGAAAACGGTTCNATGTCAAAAGGAATGGCCAACCGCTGGGACAGNACCACTTGAAACACGTCGCCACTGGCNATGTATTCCCGACAACGTTCTACCGCCGCCTCGAACGCGGGGCGCTCAAAGGAGGATACGAAATCCTCTTCTGAAACCGCTCTTGGCTGAGTAACCGCGGGTAACGGAATGGGCCCATCTAACTGTCTGACCAATCGGTCGAGACGCGCATGGCCTTCTCGCCAACCGTCTTTTTCTTTCGGATCCACATGTACGATCACGTAAAGTCGGCCAATTAAGTTATCAAAAACGATCACTTCATCCGAGACCATCAACATGATGTCTGCCGACAAGACCGGGTCTGGTTTGTCGGCAAGACCAAGTCGCTCTTCAACATAACGCACCGTTTCATAGCCAAAGTAGCCAACCAGGCCTCCACTAAACCGCGGCAATCCCTTGATTGGGGGAACTTTGAACTGCTGCTGTATACGCTGGATCTCAGCCAACGGGTCTGCGGTTAACTCACTATGAATTTGTTTGCCGTCCTGCTCGATGACCAACTGTTGACCAGTTACNCGAACGATGGTTCGGCAGGGCAATCCGATAATAGAGTACCGACCCCATTTCTCCCCCCCCTGAACAGATTCCAGCAGATAACTGTATCGACCCTGCGCCAGTTTGAGGTAGATGCTAACCGGCGTATCAAGATCAGCCAGGACTTCGCGCATCAACGGAATACGGTTGTATCCTTCGTCACGAAACCGTTCGAAGTCCGCAATAGTAGTCATCTATCAATCCCCGGACTTACCCACAGCACCACATCCCGAGCGTCTCGCAGGATGACATCCGGCATTACGTCACCTTCCCCAGCAGTTGGGTCATAGCCCCAACCAGCCAACAGGACAGGCATCCGTGCGGCACGAGCTGCCGCCACATCGGTCCCTGAATCACCTACGAACACAGCTTGTCCAGTTAGAATTCCCAGTGTTTCACAGGCATGTACCAGCATGGCTGGATGCGGTTTCATGCACGGGAGATCATCGCCGGCAACCAACACATCGAAATGACCGCTCAGATTAAGCCGCGCGAGTAGCAACTCGGCAAACTGGCGAGGCTTGTTCGTCACCACACCAAGAAAATACCCGCGGGAACTCAAGTTTTCCAGTAATTCCAACACACCCGGGTAAACCGTGCTGCGATCACAGATCGATCGGTGGTAATAATCCACGAATAAGGTGTACGCCTGCTCGAGTTCGGCGTCGGTCAGCAAACCCCCTGTTGTGCTGGAAAGCGCGCGCTCGACTAATCGGTGTGCCCCGTCACCAATCCAGCACCGCACTCGCTCTTCGCTCACGGGCTCAAAGCGCCACGCGCTGCGCAGTTGGTTTACTGCGGTCGTCAAATCAGGCACCGAATCAACTAATGTGCCATCAAGATCAAACAGAAACGCGCGGATCGAATTAACGGCCACCGTCCCAACTGTCACCGCATCTGTTTGAGCCCCACCCATTACTGGTGNATTCCCGTCAGGCGCGCACTAAGCGCAGATATCACCGTGTCGTAACCATTTGGGTCCTTTATTTGGCGACAGCCAAAAAGCCCAGAGCCGATGACAAACGTATCTGCGCCGGCCTTCGCGACAGCCGCAATGTTGTCTTCTTTGATGCCACCATCTACTTCAAGCCGAATTGCATAACGACTGGCATCAATCATCTGTCGCGCTTCGCTCACTTTATCAAGCACATAGTCAATAAACACCTGCCCGCCGAAACCTGGATTCACCGACATCAACAATATGGTGTCGAGCCGGGATGCCAGTTGTCGGCATAAATCGAGGGAAGTGGCTGGATTAAACGCGAGTCCACATTGGCAATCGAGTTCACGAATTAGGCCCAGTGACCGATCCACGTGATCAGTAGCTTCGGGATGAAAAGTGATCGACGTAGCGCCTGCTGCAGCAAACTCTCGAATAAGCGGATCCACAGGTTTCGCCATCAAATGAACATCGATCGGTGCATCGATTCCATGTCGCCGCAATCCTTCACAGACCAGCGGGCCAAAAGTCAAGTTGGGGACATAGTGATGATCCATCACATCAAGATGAACGCGCCCGGCCCCCGACAGCAGAACATGATCCNCCTCATCGCCCAAGCAAGCCACATCTGCAGCCAGGATCGAAGCGGAAATAGCAGCGTTCATGGCGATAGAGACAAAGNGATCTGTCTTAACAGAGTTGCTCGCAACTTCACGGCTTGACCACAATCAGCGAATGGCCAGAAACAGTGCCGAATCGCCTCGTTTTATTTGNAACAAAACTCCGGCTGAATGCTTGGAGACAACTTGTCTGACATCATCAATATTTTTTACCCGTTCNCGATTGATGGAAACAATCAGGTCATTCTTACGCAGCCCCGCCTTCCATGCCGGGCTCCGAACTTCGACCTCGGTCACTCGAACGCCGGCCAGCTCACCATCCTCACTGTCCGCGAGCGTCGCGCCTGTTAGATGCTGACTGATCTTTTCTCCCAGACCCATCGCCACTTCNGCTGGGCGCAACTTCACACGCACCGTCGTCTGCTGTCCGTTTCGGAAATACTCGATCTCCACTTCTTCATTCGACCTCGACAAGCCAATTATATTGCGAAGATCCGTCGCGCCTTTGACCGGTCGCTCATTCACTGCCGTGATGACATCCGCCTCCTTGAAACCAGCATCGGCGGCTGCAGAGTCCGGCATCACCTGAGCGATGACGGCACCGTGCTCCGTATCGATGCCAAAGGCCTCGGCAAGATCTCGAGTCAGATCCTGTATCACTACACCAAGTCGGCCACGACGAACCTCACCAAATTCGACAATCTGACGGGTCAATGCCAAAACCATGTTAATGGGTATGGCAAACCCGATACCAACACTACCGGGCCCGACAATCGCAGTGTTAACACCGATCAGTTCGCCGCGCAGGTTAACCAAGGCACCGCCCGAATTCCCCTGGTTGATCGAAGCGTCTGTCTGAATGAAATCTTCGTAATCCTCAATTCCCAGGCCACTGCGGCCGAGCGCGCTGACAATGCCCAAAGTCACTGTCTGCCCCAAACCAAATGGATTACCAATGGCAACGACAAAATCGCCAACTCGAAGTCTGTCAGAGTTGCCTAGATGAATGGCGGTCAAGCCCTGCGCCGGTATCTTGATTACTGCGATATCCGCATTCGGGTCGCTACCAATCACCTCGGCCTGAACCGATCGACCATCATGCAACCGAACGGTAATCTCATCGGCATTGCCAATCACATGTTGGTTCGTCACCACGTAACCGGCAGCCGCATCGATAATCACACCCGAACCAAGGCTGCCGGTCTGACGTTCACGAGGCTGCGTTTCCGGCGCACCGAAAAAACGGCGGAAAAATGGGTCCTGCATGAGNGGGTTCTCACGCATTGACACGCGGCCTCTGGTCGATATGTTGACCACCGCAGGCAGCACCGTTTCCACCATGGGTGCTAAGCTTGGTAAGGGAGCGCCATCAACAATCGCAGGCAGGCCCGCCTGTGTGCGGACTGCACCCAGTGGCAAAACAACCACAAACAAGAAGATTCTGACCCAGTATGAACTAAGCATTAGTTGATCCGCGCTCGGGCTGCTGGCCTGGTGTTTCGTGACAGGGGGAGTATACCAATCGCTTTATCAGCGCCTTCACTCGTCCGGTCTGATTGAATTATTCGCTATTGGCGATACCGTGGGGCACATGTCCGGTCGGCACATGTTGGCGCGCTGATTCACAATGATCTTTCTGATCATCGAAAAAAATATCCGCACCAAATGTCGCAAGAAAACTACCCTTATCAAGCCCCCCCAGGAACACCGCTTCATCGATGCGGATATTCCAGGCGCGCAACGTGCGAATCACCCGCTCATGAGCCGGTGCTGATCGCGCCGTGAGTAAAGCGGTCCGTATACGACCAGGCTCAGTGGAATGACTCGTCTGTAAGCGATGCAAAGCCGCCAGAAATTTTCGAAAGGGCCCACCCGGTAACGGTGTCATTGCAGCCGCCTTTTCAGCAGCCACAAAAGCTTCCAAGCCCTGTGCCTGATAGACACGTTCAGAGTCATCAGCAAACAAAACTGCATCGCCATCGAAGGCGATGCGTAACGGGCCATCCGGGACTGAGCTGACCCGCGAAGGCAGGATGGTCGCAGCCGCTACATCATCGTCCAGCGCACGACGCACATCAAGCGGATCAGCTGATAGAAACAAATCGGCACTAAAAGGCGCTATATACCGAAACGGACTTTCGCCACCAGAAAAAGCCGCTCGAGTGATATCAAGGCCGTGATCATTAATTGAATTGAAGATCCTCAACCCTGTGTCTGCGCTGTTGCGGGAAATGAGCACCACTTCGACCTGCTGCTGCTCAGACAATTCGTTCAACGACAAAAGTTTTTGTACTAGAGGAAACGCAACCCCGGGCTCAAGGGTGCTGTCCTCATGCTGAATCTGATAACGACAATACGCCTCAACACCTTGGTCGATAAAAACCTTATGGCTCTCCTCCAAGTCAAATAACGCGCGCGAAGAAATTGCCACCACCAACTTTTCGTCATTGTTTTCCGACATGGGGAAAGTGTAGCACCCACTTTCAGGTTATGGTGATATCACGTGTGGAACCACCGACTGCAACTTTTTTATTAACCAAAAAAGCGATGGCCAATAAGAGCAACAATCCCCCAACGAGTGGGGCATCACCGTAACGCACATACACTGTGGTACCTGTCGCAGGCTGCACCATCCCTGACAACACAACAGCACTAAACTGTGGAGCCAGTTGCAGCACTTGTCCTCGTCTGTCAATCAAGGCGGACAACCCATTGTTGCTGGCGCGCACCAGCGCGCGGCCACTTTCAAGAGCACGAAAGCGGGCCATTTGTAATCGCTGGTGCGGCGCCAGAGAATCACCGAACCACGCATCCTCGCTGATATTCACGAGCATAGTCGCTTCAGGCAACGAACGGCGAACCAGCCAAGGGAACGCATCCTCGTAACAAATCGTCACACCCACCTGCTGTCCGGCCAAGGTCATCGGCGCCTGCCTTTCCTGCCAAGAGGAAAAGTCTGACATTGGAATATCCAAGTAACGAAGCAGCCACCCAAGCAATGGCCGCAACGGCAAGTATTCGCCAAAAATCACCAACTGTCGCTTGCGATAAACAGACTGTTCATCACCGATTCCAAGCGCGCTATTAAACAGCTCAAGATAGCCCTTTTGTTGTCGGCGCTCGAGAAGCCCAATCACAAAATCAGCAGGATGATTCGACAAGTCTTGCAAAAACTCTGGTGACAGACCGTCGAGAAACTCTGGTAAGGCGGCTTCGGGCCAGACGATAAGATCCGGATCGCCTGCGTCGATACTCGCTGCAAGGTAGCGCTCTCGGATACTACGGACATTACCGATCTGCCATTTATCAGAGAGTGAAATATTATTTTGAATAACAGCCACTTTGAGCGCATCACCTGTTGGCATTACTGGTTCGCTGCGCCCCACAAGTGCAGACCCCAACACAATCAGCACGATAACGCCTGTCGCGCCCGCCCAGGCTCTGCCACCACTGTGAACTCCCCAGGCGGCTGCGCCAGCCGTCACCGCCGAGAGAAAACTAACACCTAATACACCACCGAAAGGTGCAAAACCCGCCAGAGGAGTATCGAGCTGACTGTAGCCAAGATACATCCAAGGAAAACCACCTAACAACCAACCTCGCAGCCATTCCATAAGTACCCACACCGCCGGCATCAAGACGATGAGACGCAACCCCATCGGCAGGCGTTGCCAGCGGGCTTGGCAGAACCCTACCGCAGCAAGATAAACGGACAGTATCAAGATAAATACAACCGTCACACCAACGGCCAGCGCCGTAGGCATATTGCCGTAGTGATGCAAACTGACAAATACCCATGACACGCCAACACCAAATGACCCGATGCCAAACATCAATCCCAGCCCCGCAGCGCGTTTCGCGCTCACAGACGACCACAGCAGAAATAACACTGCCAATGCCAATGGTCCAACCAACGCATAGTAAAATGGTGCAAAAGCGAGTGGGAACGAAATACCGGCGACAAAAGCCAGCGGCCATGCGACCCAAGTACCAACCTTCAACTCAGTAATCCGACATGGGTCATCGGCAGCGTCCACTCAGGACTTTGAATTAAAGAAGTCGTTACCTGTTCAACCGGTAGGCAGTCGGGCCACGCGCAGAAGGCGTGCTTGACGCGCATCGGCACTAAGCACCTCGACCTCGTGACCTTCGAATTCCACTGTTTCACCGCGTTGTGGAACGTGTCCCAACTGGTCGGTGACGGCACCGCCCAAGGTGTCAAATTCGGTCTCATCCAAAGCAGTTTTAACCAATTGATTGAAACGACTCACCGGCAGTGTGGCCTTGACCACCAAGTGGTCAGCACTTTGGCGCAGNACCATAGCGGCACCTTCATCAAAGTCGTGTTCATCTTCTATGTCACCGACGATCTGCTCCAACACATCCTCGATCGTCACCAGACCAGTAACACCACCATANTCATCAACGACAAATGCCATGTGATTGCGACGACGCCTGAATTCCTGCAACAGCACGTTGAGTCGTTTGCTTTCAGGTATGAACACGGCTGCTCTGAGCAAGCGCTCCCAGGGCAAACGAGCGATATCGCTTTCCTGCATGTGCCGCAGAACATCTTTCGCAAACAGAATACCAATAATCGTATCCCGGTCTCCGTCAGTGACCGGGAATCGCGAATGCGCAGAAGAAATCATGACCGGCAGAATATCGTCTAATGCTTGACTGACATCGACCGTTACCATCTGTGCACGTGCCACCATTACCTGTTCAACTTTGAGATCGGTGACCCGGGTCACCCCTTCCATCATTTGAAGAGTCTCATCGTCCAGCAATTCACGCGCTCGCGCTGCGTGCAACAGCCTGGACAACTGCTCGCGGGTGAACGGTATGCCGCGTAACCAATACAACAGGTGCTGGATGATGCGGGCACGCACCGAGCGCAGGACTTGTTGCCAGTGGCTCATGGATGTTGCATCCGGTCAGGAAACGCGATAGGGATTTGTGAACCCGAACCCTTGCAAAACGTCGCTTTCTAATCCCTCCATAACACCTGCATCACATTCACTCTGGTGATCGTAACCACACAAATGCAGGACACCATGAACAACCATGTGGGCCCAGTGTGCGGCCAGCGGCGTTTCAGAACCGGCGACTTCGCGACGCAAGACTGCAGGGCAAACCAGGATATCGCCGAGTATGCCTGTGGTTATCCCAGGCGGATCATCGACTGGAAACGACAACACGTTGGTTGAACCGTGGTGTCCGCAAAACCGAAGATTAAACGAACTCATTTCTTCCTCCGAAACAACCCGCAATGTCAATTCGCCTCCAGGGTGTTCAGCGATGCTCAATGCCGCACGTGTCCACTGCTCAAAATCTTTCGCTGCCGGCAACTCCGGATCTGACACGACCACCTGCAAGTCGAGTTGCATTGTCACTGCCTATCGTCGCGATTCGTTAGGGCACGCGCCTCAAACACCTCGACGATACGCTGGACCAAAGGATGGCGAACAACATCCCGTGATATGAAACGAGTGACCGAAATACCCTCAATGTCAATAAGCGCCTCGGCCGCATAACGCAGACCTGATGCCGTGCCTTTGGGCAAGTCGACCTGCGTAATATCCCCCGCGATCACTGCCTTCGAACCGTAACCGATTCGCGTCAGAAACATCTCCATCTGTTCGACGGTCGAGTTCTGTGCCTCATCCAGTATGATAAATGACTCGTTCAGTGTTCTACCCCGCATATAAGCCAATGGCGCTAGTTCAATCACTCCCCGATCAAGCAGTTTTCCAACGCGGTCGAAACCAAGCATTTCATAGAGCGCATCGTAAAGTGGTCTGAGATACGGATCGACCTTTTGCCCGATATCGCCTGGTAAAAANCCGAGGCGTTCACCGGCCTCTACCGCGGGGCGAACCAATATAATTCTGTCAACCTCGTTGTTTGCCAAGGCCTCGACCGCGCACGCCACAGCCAAATAAGTTTTTCCTGTCCCAGCTGGCCCAACCGAAAAATTGATGTCGTGGCCAGTGATGTTGCGAAGGTAATCTCGCTGATTACGGTTCTTTCCACGCACCTGTAACTTACGAAGCCGCACCACGACCTCGCTCGGATCGCGCCCCCCGGCGTGATCGTCATTGGGCAGTTGTGAAATCCTCATGTGTACGTTCTCATTGCTCAGAACGACGTCATCGCGGGTGTCATCATAAAGCGCTTGGAGTACGTTGCGTGCGTTACCTACGTTATCTGCTTCACCGTCAATCAGAAATAAATGCCCGCGGTGGGAGATCTTGACGTCAAAACGTGCTTCGATCTGTTTGAGGTGAGTATTGTTTTGGCCGCACAACCCAGCGAGGCGTCGATTATCCTCTGGGGCCAGCTGAAGTGTTTCTGGAGTCGTGACGATTTTCAAGTGTAGCTGGGCACCCTCGCCGAACCTTCGCTGATCATAGCAAAATCATTTGCTCGGTTCGCAACCAGCCGAGCACGGAGAGAATTCGGCAACGCTTCCGTGATATGGACATCAACAAAATGCTGCAATAAATCTGCCGGCCCGTCGAAATTAACCACACGGTTGTTTTCGGTACGTCCTGATAACTGGTTTGGATTCCTGCGGGCATATCCATCCACTAGGATGCGTTGCTCTGTTCCGACCATAGCGCGACTGGCCTGTTGCGCGGAAGCCCTCAAACGTTGCTGGACAATCGCCAGACGACGCTGCTTTTCCGCATGGGTAATCCCATCAGTTAGATCTGCCGCCGGAGTACCCGGTCGCGCACTGTAGATAAAACTAAAAGACTGATCAAAACCAATACGGTCAATCAATGAAACAGTCGCTTCAAAGTCTTCTTCAGTTTCCCCAGGAAAACCGATAATGAAATCAGACGATAAGGACAAATCAGGTCGGCGCTCGCGTAACCGATGCACAATAGACTCGTAGTCCGCCACACTGTACTGACGTTTCATCAACTTGAGAATCCGATCAGATCCACTTTGTACCGGTAAATGCAGATGACTCACNAATGNGGGCAACCTNGCATANGCGTCGATCAGTGCTTCGGAAAAATCTATCGGGTGGGAAGTGATATATCGAATCCGCTCAATACCNTCGACAGCGGCAACATAATNCAACAATTCCGCGAAGTNCACGAGATCNCCGTTATGCCGTCTNCCAGTGTAGGCATTAACATTTTGGCCCAGTAGAGTTACCTCGCGTACACCGTTTTGGGCAAGTTCAAAAACNTCCGTGATGACGTCGTCAAAAGTACGNCTGAACTCCTCACCACGGGTATAAGGCACAACACAGAAAGTACAGTATTTACTACACCCCTCCATCACCGAAACAAACGCCCGTGCACCCCGAGATCCGGGGATAGGCAGGTTGTCAAACTTTTCGATGCCAGGAAAACTGACATCAATCTGCGGCTTTCGCGCGGCGCGTGCTCTCTCAAGTAACTGCGGCAGGCGATGACAAGTCTGGGGCCCGAACACCAGGTCGACATAGGGTGCACGCTTGAGAATCTGATCTCCCTCCTGACTTGCAACACAGCCACCAACCCCGATAATCAAATCCGCACGTTCNCGTTTTAATTCCTGCCATCGCCCCAACTGCGAAAACACTTTTTCTTGAGCTTTTTCGCGGATGGAACAGGTGTTAAGGAGCAACACATTGGCCTCTTCAGGATCATCGGTCAGCACCATGCCATGTGAATCCTGCAGAAGATCGGCGACACGGTCCGAGTCATACTCGTTCATCTGGCAACCGAAGGTCTTTATATAGAGTTTGTCCGTCATCACTTGCCTTGTTATAAACCCAGAAGCATTGCGTACCACTGCAGTTTACAGACTTCAGTCCCAACGATCGTCACACACCTGAATCACACCACTGTTGATCCGTATTGGAAAGGTTTGCAATGGCTCGTAGGCTGGTGGAGCCTCAACTGCCCCTGTGCGAATATCGAAACGAGCTCCGTGCCGAGGACACTCGATTGCATCACCCACCAGGCAACCGCTAGCAATCTCGGCGCCATCGTGTGTGCAAACGTCCTCCAACGCATAGTATTCACTGTCAAGATTGAAAATCACCACCGATGTCCCGTCTACCTCCACGATCACACCTTGACGGTTCTCAATATCGCCAACTGACGCCACGTCGACCCACTCCGCCATTACGCCTAAAACATNCCCAGTTCAAGCCGTGCGGCTTCGGTCATTCGCTCTTGATCCCAAGGTGGGTCGAACACCAAGTCCACCTCGACACCGGTGATTCCCGTCACTCCTTTGGCGGCATTCTCTACCCACCCCGGCAAACTCTCAGCAACCGGACAATTAGGCGAGGTTAATGTCATCTCCACCTCGACATGATTCGACTCGTCGATTTCGATTCGGTAGATCAACCCAAGATCGTAAACATTGACCGGAATTTCTGGATCATAAACTTCCTTTATGGCGTTGATCACCTGGCCCCGCAGGACCGGCTCACCACCACCACGCACATCAGGGCCCGTCTCTTCGCCAGCATCAATCGAATCAGGTAGCCGATCCGGCTCGCCGGGCGAGGCAACAAACGCTTGCCCAAATTCATCCAACTTGTCTGCGTTCTCCATCGGTGTATAGCCCTCGTTATTCGGTTGTAATCTTTTCGTTGTTCTGGTGAAGCGCCGCCTGAACAGTGTGCCACGCCAACGTTGCGCACTTTACCCGAGCGGGATACGCGGCTACACCGCCCAGTACTTCGAGTTTTGAAAAATCCAGCTCCGCCGCCGGGCGCCCGCCCTCACCGGTCACCAGTTGATGGAAGGCAGAAAAATAGATATCTGCTTCGTCGGCGCTTCTTCCCTTGAGAGTCTCAGTCATGATCGAAGCCGATGCGGTAGAAATGGCGCAACCTCGGCCCTGAAAACTAATGTCCTCAATGATTCCTGCCTCGTTTAACTGTAGGTAAATCTGGACCTCGTCACCACACAACGGATTGACGCCTTGCGCTTTATGGTTGTGGCACTGTGGCATGCGAAAATTTCTCGGGTGCCGGTTGTGGTCCAAAATTACGGTTTGGTAGAGCTCTCTCAAATCAGTCATGCGCTCATCACATCCTTGGTTCGTGCAATGCCGGCCAACAGCGCATCAACATCATCATAGTTGTTGTACATNCCGAACGAAGCACGCACGGTCGCGGCAACACCGAAATGCTCCATCACGGGCATCGCACAATGGTGCCCGGCGCGCACGGCAACACCCTCATGGTCAAGCACGGTACCTACATCGTGAGCATGAATACCGTCAAGCGCAAATGACAGCACGGCAGCTTTATCAGGAGCGGTCCCGAAGACCCGCAACCCGGACACCGCGCTGGCTTGAGCCTGAGCATAATCCAGCAGCGCCCTCTCATGCGCGGCNATCTGGCCCAGNCCGTGTCCGCTGACGTAGTCAATCGCAGCGCCAAGTCCNACCGCCCCCGCGATGTGCGGTGTACCGGCTTCAAACTTATAGGGCAGATCATTGTAGGTNGTCTGCGCGAAACGCACCTGTTTGATCATGTCTCCCCCACCCTGCCAAGGCGGCATTGCCTCGAGTAGCGATTCCTTTCCATACAGGATTCCAAACCCTGTGGGTCCATATAGCTTGTGCGCTGAAAACGCGTAGAAGTCGCAATCGAGCGCCTGTACATCAACTGCCATGTGGGGCACCGCCTGTGCGCCATCGACCAACACCACCGCACCGGCGTCGTGTGCCAGACGGATCATCTCAGTCATAGGATTGATCGTACCCAGCGCGTTGGAGACGTGCGTCACCGCAACAATGCGAGTGTTATCAGACAACATCGTTCGATACTGATCCAGGTCGAGGACGCCGTTATCATGGAAAGGAACGACCTTTAATGTTGCGCCACTTAACTCACAAGCGATCTGCCACGGTACGATATTCGCGTGGTGCTCCATTTCAGTCACTAGGACCTCACTACCGATTGATAGGTTGGCGCGACCATAAGTCTGGGCGACAAGATTAATTGCAGCAGTCGTGCCACTGACATAGATGATCTCGCTGATCCGTGCAGCATTAAGGAGCGTGCAGACCTTCTCACGAACTGCTTCATAGGCTGCCGTGGCCCGCTGGCTGAGCGTATGCACCCCGCGGTGTACGTTGGAATGATCGCGCCGATAGTAATCGCTCACCGCCTGAGTCACGACCTCGGGTTTTTGCGCGCTTGCGCCACTGTCCAGATAAACCAATGGCCGTCCATGAATCTGTTGTTTGAGTATCGGAAAATCGGCGCGCACCGAGTCCACATCGAGCGCTACCGATGTCATTGATTTATCGCTTTGCAACGTCTTAGCCAATGGAATTGATCGGTCGGTCAGTCTGTCAACATCATCTCGACGCGCGTGAGGAGGTGTTCTCGCAGGGAGTCTGGCGAGACCGCGAGCAATACATCGCTTGCAAACGCCTTAATTAATAATCGCTTCGCCGCTTCCTCGGCAATCCCCCGAGAGCGCAGGTAAAACAGCGCATCCTTGTCCAATTGCCCGACGGTAGCCCCATGCGCGCACTTGACATCATCCGCATAGATTTCAAGTTGCGGTTTCGTGTCGATTTCAGCATCACGGGAAAGCAAAAGATTCTGATTGCTCTGCTCGGACACTGTTTTCTGCGCATCCGGCTGCACAACGATACGACCATGAAACACCGCGCGCGCTCGATCATCAAGCACGCCTTTGTAATGCTCGTGACTGATACAGCCCGGTTCATTGTGGAAAATCTGAGTGTGGTTATCGATATGCTGGCGGCCGCGAGCCAAGTACAGGCCGCGCAAATTGACCTCAGCCCCCGCACCATCGAGATCAACCCTCAGATCGTTGCGCACCAATTCTCCGGCAAGGGTTATTGCAAAAGCATCGAACCGACTGCCGCGCCCCAGCTTGGCAAACAGACCACCGATGTGGAAACTGTTCTTGCTCTCCTCCTGTAGCTGGTACAAGGTAAGGTGTGCATCCGCATCGACGATCACCTCTGTCACCACATTTGTCAGTGTCCGCTGAGCACCGATAGCAACGTATCGTACCAACACCTGCAGCTGTGAGCCCTTTCCAGCCACCACCAGATTGCGTGGCTGCGCCATCGTAGATTCAGTCGCGGCACTTGCAACAAATACAATCTCAAGCGGTTTATCGAAGACCTGGCCGGGCGCGATCTCTACGACCAAACCGTTACCGAGAAACGCCGAATTCATCGCGGTAAATCCGTGTGGATCAGGCACTAGATTCTTACCAAGGTAAGGCTCTAACCGACTGGGATCGGAAACCAGCAAGTCAGCCAGACTGCTCACACGGAGTCCATCTGGCACCAGGGTGACATCGGACAAGTGCGGAATTGGAATCCCATTCACCACCACGACCCGATAACACTCCAAAGAGGGAATTGCCGTGCGAGCAACAAAAGCAGCATCCACATCGCACGGGCCGATCGGCCCCATCTCGAAGGGCTTTTTCAGCAACGACTGAACGTTGGTGTAACGCCAATCTTCGTCGCGAAGGCTGGGGAATCCTGCATCCCGAAGCCGCTCGACGCCCCCGTCGCGCAGTTCCACCAGCCACGGCAAGTCAGGCGCAGGCAACTTCGACTCGAGCCGCTGCTGTGCGGCGAGGTAATCACCCACTGCTTGTGCTGTCATTGAACTAGGCTACCGAATGGCCAGCGCCACTATCGGCCTGTTCCTCTAGCCAACCATAACCATGCTCTTCNAGTTCGCGCGCGAGATGCTTATCGCCTGACTTNACGAAACGACCATNAGNNAACACNTGGACATNGTCAGGCTCAATGTAATCCAGTANNCGTTGATAATGNGTCACCAGNAANATCGAACGATCGCNCTGGCGCANAGCATTNACGCCGCTGGCAACNACTTTCAGCGCGTCAATATCAAGCCCAGAATCGGTCTCATCAAGAATAGCCAGNCGTGGTTCAATCATCGCCATCTGGAAAATTTCGTTNCGCTTTTTCTCACCACCAGAAAACCCGTNGTTAACCGGNCGATGCAGAAATTCTTCCTTCATTTCAANCAACTGCAATTTCTGCCGCACCAGTTTTAGGAAGTCGATCGCATCCAGTTCGCTCTCGCCGCGGTGTNTGCGTTGCGCGTTGACCGCTTCCTTGATCANATAGACGTTAGTCACTCCAGGAATCTCAACGGGNTATTGAAAAGCAAGGAACACCCCTTCGCGNGCGCGTTCTTCTGGTGNCAGGGCGAGCAAATCATGGTCACCGTAGGTCACGCTGCCGCGCATCACNTCATACCCCTCACGACCANCAAGCACATTNGCCAAGGTGCTTTTGCCAGACCCATTNGGTCCCATGATCGCGTGCACTTCGCCCGCCGCGANATCCAGGTTAATNCCTTTGAGAATGGGTTTNCCACCCACCTCTACCATNAGGTCGGAAATACTGAGCATAGATAAAGAACCGGCTAAGAGTGGTTGCTTGCTGCTAGCACATCAGCCAACAGCGCCTTCAAGACTAATACCCAGTAACTTCTGGGCTTCTACCGCAAACTCCATTGGCAACTCTTTGAATACGTCTTTACAGAAGCCGTTGACAATCATTGATATCGCGTCCTCTTCGGACAATCCCCGTTGGCGACAATAAAACAACTGGTCCTCACCGATCTTAGTGGTGGTTGCCTCATGCTCAACGATCGCCGTTGGGTTTTTGACCTCGAGATACGGATAGGTGTGAGCGCCGCATTGGTCGCCCATCAACAGCGAATCACATTGCGAGTAATTCCGCGCCCCTTCAGCTCCTTTGATGATTTTCACCAAGCCGCGATAAGTGTTCTGGCCGCGACCCGCAGAAATACCTTTGGAAATGATCGTGCTGCTAGTGTTCGAACCGATATGCACCATCTTAGTACCAGTATCGGCCTGCTGGCGATTATTCGTCAGGGCAACAGAGTAGAACTCGCCAATCGACTCGTCACCCTCCAGCAAAACACTTGGGTATTTCCAGGTAATCGCCGAACCGGTTTCCACCTGCGTCCAAGAGATCTTGGCCCGCTTGCCACGGCAAGCACCCCGTTTGGTCACGAAATTGTAAATGCCACCGCGACCTTCAGCATCCCCGGGATACCAGTTTTGCACCGTTGAGTACTTTATCTCGGCACCTTCCATCGCCACCAATTCAACCACTGCGGCATGCAACTGGTTTTCGTCTCGCATCGGCGCAGTACAGCCTTCGAGATAACTCACGTAACTCCCCTCTTCTGCCACAATCAACGTCCGTTCAAACTGCCCTGTGTTGATGGCATTGATTCGGAAATAAGTCGACAACTCCATCGGGCAACGAACTCCCTTGGGCACATAGACAAACGATCCGTCACTGAACACTGCTGAATTCAACGCGGCGTAGTAATTGTCGCCCCGCGGCACCACAGCGCCGAGATATTGCTTCACCAAGTCGGGGTGATCGCGCACTGCTTCTGAAAATGGACAGAAAATAACGCCCGCCTCAGCCAAATTTGCTTTAAAAGTAGTCGCTACCGACACGCTGTCAAACACAGCGTCAACCGCCACTCCAGCCAGCGCTTTTTGTTCCTGCAATGGAATGCCGAGCTTCTCGTAAGTTTCAAGTAACTTGGGATCAACTTCATCTAAACTTTTTGGTGCATCCTCAGGACTGCGTGGCGCCGAGTAGTAACTAATCGCCTGAAAGTCGATTGGTGGGTAATCAACATGTGCCCAACTTGGCTCTACCATCGTCTGCCATCGACGGAACGCCTCTAATCTCCATTCAAGCATGAAAGGAGGCTCGTTCTTCTTGGCCGATATCGCACGAACGACCTGCTCGTCCAAACCGGGCGGTAAGGTGTCAGATTCGATATCCGTGACGAACCCTTCCCTATACTCCCGATCCACTAAAGCGCTAATTTCTGCTGTCGCTGAACTCATATGTTATCTACTTCGATCCTAGGTTTTGGTTGTTAGCGTCACTCACCACACAATCAACCCCATGCGTTTATGGTCATTAAGTGGGCGTGAGCTCGTCGTGAATGAACGCCACCTTGCGTGAGACATTTTCTTCCTTACCCTGACGACGACTGTCCTGCCGCTCGGCAACCTGCTGAACTCCCGGCTCACGAACGAGCTTGCCTAAACTAATGTCATCGAGAAATTCATAGATTTTCCCGCTGAGGCTGCTCCACAGTTCATGTGTGAGGCATCGCTCACCGTCTTGACAATCTGTCTTTCCGCCGCAGCGAGTAACGTCGACTTTCTCATCTACTGCGGTGATGATTGCAGCGACGGAAATCTGGTCCATCTCCTTGGCCAAGCGGTAACCACCGCCAGGTCCACGAGTGCCTTTAACGAGACCGGCTCGTCGCAACCGTGAAAAAAGTTGTTCAAGATAAGACAGCGATATTTCTTGGTTAGTCGCGATGTCCTGCAAAGTCACCGGCCGGCGAGACTGGTGTATTGCAAGGTCCAGCATCGCGGTCACGGCATACCGACCCTTAGTGGTGAGTTTCATATTAGCTCCTGGTTTGTCGGGGTTAGAGATATCTAATATACAAAAGATATATAAGATGGTCTCTGGCTTCTAACACGACAGTCCCCGATTAGATGACCTGTGGTAATGGTCCCAGCTAAATAACCAACCTACAGTATAAGGATTTAAGCCCTTAAAACCAAGTGGGGTAGTACGGTATTAGGGCTTAATCTATTGAAAAAAAGAGGTTATCGGTTGCGGCGAATCCAATTCACACCAATAACCAGCGCACCGACTACCAGCATCACCAGTCCCGCAGAGTGCTGTACCTCTAGCCATCCTACCGACCCGCGCAACTGAACAAGGCCGGCGCCCAGCAGGACGATACCGGCCAACGTACCCATCAGACGGCGCTCGAAACGACGTACCTGGCGACCGATTTCTCGCGCTAAGAGAGCTTCATTCTCCGCCGGTCCTGCCGGGCGCGTATAGCGTCGAATCATTGTCTCCATCGCGCTTGGTAATTCGTCCAGCAAAGGCACCAATCGTGGAAAATCGCGGCGTATGCGCCTGATCAAGGCAGGTGGGCCGACTTCTTGACGCATCCATTCCTCAAGAAATGGCTTCGCGGTCTCCCACAGGTCCAGTTGCGGATATAACTGCCGCCCCAGCCCCTCAATGTTCAACAGTGTCTTTTGCAAAAGCACGAGCTGTGGTTGGACCGGCATATCAAATCGGCGCGCCGTTTGAAACAGGCGAACAATGAGGCGACCAAAAGAAATCTCGCTGATGGGGCGAGCAAAGATTGGCTCACAAACTGTGCGAATCGCAGCCTCAAACTCATCAGCACGCGTGCCAGCCGGCACCCAACCGGCGCGAATGTGAGCCTCGGCCACCGCTCGGTAATCCCGATTGAAAAACGCGAGTAGATTTTCTGCCAGGTACCGCTTATCACTCGCTGCAAGAGTGCCCATGATGCCGAAATCGACGGCTCGATACTGGCCTTTGTCACTGACGAAAATATTTCCCGGGTGCATATCGGCATGAAAAAAACCATCCCGAAACGCTTGAGTGAAAAATATCTCTACCCCGTTGTACGCAAGTTCACGCATGTCAATACCGGCTCGATGGAGCGCCGCCACATCGCGGATGGGAATGCCATAAACCCGCTCCATGACCATAACCGTCTGGCGAGTGTGGTCCCAGTAAACGGCCGGCACCATTATTAAATCTGATCCCTCGAAGTTCTGTCTCAACTGGCTAGCGTTAGCCGCTTCACGCATCAAGTCGAGCTCATTGTGAAGAGTCTTTTCGTATTCATTAACCACCTCAACAGGCCGCAGTCGACGACTCTCCGGCCAGAAGCGTTCTGCCAAATGCGCCAACCCATAAAGGACCTCGACATCTCGATCGATCACCGCTTGAATTCCGGGCCGAAGCACTTTGACCACCACGTCACTTCCGTCAAGAAGGAGGGCATGGTGCACTTGCGCCACTGACGCCGAAGCGATTGGTTGACGGTCAAACTCAGCGAAATGTGCATCAAGCGGCTCACCGTAGGCCGCCTCGATCATCT
>PAWW01000045.1 GCA_002714255.1 Acidiferrobacteraceae bacterium | reverse complement strand
ACTTGGGTGCGACCCAAGGGTTACCGGCGCAGGCAAGCGGCCTGCGATACCTGACCAAAGGCGTGGGTACAGTTCTCCTTATCTGGGGCGTGCTCGCGATGATTGGAGGCTTCATCGGCCACCGCGACATCCTGCATCCAATTTCACTTGAGGGGCTCAGTATCAACAACCCCATCGTCGGATCGAGTCCTAACACCGGGGAAGTGTCGTTCATCACAATCCATCGACTCGAAGATCTCAATCGCCAAATGGCTGTGGCAAAACGAAAGCAACAGCCCGTATTTCTTGATTACTATGCGGATTGGTGCACTGACTGCGTGCGTATGAAGAAAACCACCTTCCGTAATAAAGACGTTGTCAACACACTGGCGAACTTCGTCTGCCTGCAGGTCGATGTGACCGATCCCAATGACCCGGAACTCAGGGCACTGAAGCAAGCCTACGGCGTTTTCGGCCCCCCGGCCATGTTGTTCTTTAATCCCGAGGGCATCGAGATCAAACAACACCGAACCTACGGTTACCGATCTAGCGAGATCTTTCTATCGCTGGTGAAGTCGATCTGATTGCCGCCGGACCATCCTCCGCGCTAGCTGTCCCTTAACAACACCCAGTCTAATGCCATGGGACCTCTTGATTTGGGCAGTGCCGGTTACGCTGGCGGCTGGGCTGATGCGGGGATTTGCCGGCTTTGGTTCGGGCATGTTGATGGCGCCATTTTTCATTCAGTTATTCGGTCCAGTCGATACGGTTGTCCTGATTATCGGTCTCGAGATAGTAGCGACTGTCCAGTTACTGCCATCGGTATACCGCCATATCGATTGGTCTTTGGTCCTGCCCATGGGTGGGGTCGCAGCCCTTACCATGCCGGTGGGAACCTGGCTCCTGTTGACTCTAGACACACAAGTTGTCTCTAACTGCGTTGGCGTCATCATCATCGGCTTTTGTTTGGCCCTCACCAGCGGCTGGCGTTACCGGGGACCTAAACCTTTGCTGCTTACCTCCGCTATCGGGGCGCTGTCTGGCGTTCTAATGGCCCTCACCAGCCTGGGAAACCCGCCGGTTGCACTGTACTTGATGGCAACCGATGCAACCGCTGTATCCATACGGGCGAATTTCACCGTCTATTTTGCCGTAACGCTCGCAGCACTGATCGCCTGGATGAGTAGTCAAAGTCTTTTTGCCATGGACGCAGTCCGATCCTTACTGGTATTGCTCCCGGTTTTCGTAGCTGGCGCGGTAGCAGGGACTCGCGGCTTTCGCGCCAGCAACGATGTCCTCTATCGTCGAGTGACATTGACTGTGCTCTATCTTGCTGGATTATTCGCGTTACTTGCTTAATTCGAGTCAGCAGGCCAACTTCCCCCGTTAAGTTCGTCTATTTACCAAAAAAAAACTGTATAATCAGTCAACTTCTTTGATCTGCTTCTAACTCGAAATCTTCTTTCGTAGTCAGCAGATCAATATTATTCGTCTTTGGGTACCTGTTCATGGCCAAAATACTCGTTATTCACGGACCAAACCTCAATCTTTTAGGCACACGAGAGCCACAGCATTATGGTGCCGAATCTCTGGCCGATATCAACCAACGATTGACTGAGCGCGCAAATAGCGCTGGACACCAACTGCGGGTCTTTCAGGCCAACAGCGAAGGTGCACTGATTGATGAAATTCACGCTGCTCGCGAAGATGTCGAGTTCATCATTATCAATCCTGCAGGTTATACCCACACCAGTATCGCCCTGCGAGACGCGCTTAAGGGCACTGGCATTCCGTTTATCGAAACACACCTGTCCAATGTGCACAGCAGAGAAACTTTTCGTCGCCACTCCTATTTTTCTGACATCGCTGTCGGCGTCATCGCCGGATTCGGTGCACACAGTTACAGCCTGGCACTGGACGCCGCACTCGCTCGCCTTGGACCCGCTGCCTAACTTGCGTTGTTAACTTGCCGTGGACCTTCGAAAAATCAAGAAGTTGATCGAGTTGCTGGAGGAATCCGCCCTCACCGAACTTGAGATTCAAGAGGGAGAGGAATCTATCCGTCTTAGTCGTGCCCAGCCTTTACCAACTATCAGTTCCCTGACATCGGTTGACACAACCACGGCACCGGCCACCACCATTGGGGTGACAGCACCCACCATGGCGATCGCTAGTACAGAGTCTCATGCCGGGATTACTGTGGCGTCACCGATGGTTGGCACATTCTTCGCGGCGCCAGATGCAGGCTCGCCTCCATATATCGAGGTGGGCAGCGCTGTCAGCCCAGGTGACACCTTGTGCATCATAGAGGCCATGAAAATCTTCAATCATGTCGAGGCCGAATACGGCGGACGCATCGCTCAGATCTTTAAGCAAAGCGGGGACCCAGTGGAGTTCGGAGAAGCGCTGTTTCTGATCGATGAGATCCAAACTGATTCTCCAAACTCGTGATCGATAAACTGGTGATTGCCAATCGTGGCGAAATCGCGCTACGGATTCTGCGCGCCTGCCGCGAACTTGGCATTCGCACGGTGGCACTGCACTCGGAGGTGGATCGAGAAAGCAAGCCCGTTCGACTCGCAGACGAATCAGTGTGCATCGGACCGGGACCTGCCAGCGAAAGTTATCTCAATATCCCAGCAGTCATTGCTGCCGCCGAAGTTACCGATGCCACCGCCATACATCCCGGCTACGGTTTTCTCGCTGAGAATGCAGATTTCGCCGAGCGCGTCGAGGAAAGCGGTTTCGTTTTCATCGGCCCCCGCGCCGATACCCTACGCACGATGGGAGACAAAGTCTCCGCTATCGCAACCATGCGCGCGGCCGGCATTCCCTGTGTGCCCGGCTCAGACGGCCCCCTACCCGATGATGCTAAAGCAGTAATGGCAGCAGCCAGTGCAATCGGCTATCCCGTTATCATTAAAGCCACCAGCGGTGGTGGCGGGAAAGGCATGCGCGTCGTGCACACCGAAGCCGCACTCCTGAACGCTTGGCGAGTCACCCGCCGCGAGGCACAGAGCGCCTTTGGGAATGATGTGGTTTACCTCGAACGCTTCTTAGAACGCCCCCGACATGTAGAACTGCAGGTCTTAAGTGATGCCCATGGCAACACCATCCATCTCGGCGAACGTGACTGCTCAATGCAGCGTCGTCATCAGAAAGTGTTGGAAGAAGCGCGTGCTATCGACATCGATGTACACAGGCTCGAAGCCTTACGCGCGGCGTGCGTAGACGCGTGCGGTGTGCTCGATTATCGCGGCGCAGGAACGTTCGAGTTTTTGTACGAGGATGGGCAGTTTTTCTTTATCGAGATGAACACTCGAATTCAGGTGGAACATCCTGTCACCGAGATGGTCACCGGGATCGACATCGTCCAAGCACAGATTCGAGTGGCCACGGGCGACTCACTCGGATATAGACAAAGAGACGTGGAAATTCAGGGACATGCCGTGGAATGTCGGATCAATGCGGAAGACCCTGGCTCGTTTCTTCCATGCCCAGGCCAAATCACACAGTACCACCCCCCGGGGGGGCCAGGTATTCGCGTCGATTCTCACGTTTTTAACAACTACGTGGTCCCACCACACTACGACTCAATGATCGCCAAGGTGATCGCTCACGGCGCCAATCGCGAGCAGGCGATGCGGCGAATGAGCGGTGCGTTAGAAGAAATGGTAGTCGATGGCATCACCACCAACATCTCTTTACAACAAGCGCTGGTCAGCGATCCTGCCTTTCGCCAAGGTCCCCTCGACATTCACTATCTCGAACGCCGTTACACTCGCTGATCAACTTTACTCCGAGTCTGGTGCAACCCTTAGATGACACACTGGATCAAGATTTTGGTAGAAACCAACGAGTGTGCAGCTGGCCGTCTGGCCGAAGCACTTGAAGGACTTGGCGCTATCGCGGTCTCGATCACCGGTGAAGGTGAGCCGCTACCCGCCAAAAGGCAACCATTCGCCAAACATCTCAGCCGAACAAGCGTCAGCGGACTTTTCGAACCGGCGCTTTCGATTGACACGGTGTCGTCGTTCATCAAGGCCATCGGTGACAACAATACAAACATCCGTGTTGAAACCATCGTTGACCGCAACTGGGAACTTGCCACTCGCGAGCAATTTGTGCCCTTTCCGATCAGCGACAATCTGTGGATTTGTCCGAGTTGGCATGTACCGCCCAAACCCGACGTAACCACACTCATCATCGACCCTGGAACGGCCTTCGGTACCGGCTATCACCCAACCACTGCACTTTGCCTGCACCACTTATCAGGGCTTTCGCTGCATAAAAAACGGGTTCTCGACTGGGGCTGCGGATCGGGAATTCTGGCGATTGGCGCATACAAATTAGGGGCAGATTCAGCGCTTGGTGTAGATATTGACCCTCAGGCACTGGCCGTCAGTCAGGACAATGCTGAACGCAACGGCATTCATCAATCGATCCGATGGGTAACGCCCGAAGCGGTGGCGACAACAACCCAGTTCGACATTGTGGTGGCCAACATTCTGGCCAATCCACTGATTGCGCTCGCGCCGATGCTTAAGCATTACACCGCAATTGACGGCACGCTGATGCTTTCTGGTGTGACTCGACCCCAGACGGAACGGGTAATGGCACACTACCGTGATACCTTCTCGTTTGACATACTTTACCGGCAGGAGTGGGCACTGCTGGTAGGCCGCAAGAGACCCGTTTTACCAACATGACCGAACCACTCGTACTGATGTGCTGTTGTCCAGCGTGCGCTACCTTGTTTGAAGTGGCCAATGTGCAGTTGGAACAACACGCAGGGCTGGTACGTTGTGGTGAGTGTGAGCGCGTTTTCAACGCCACATGGCATTTAGTAGACGAGCCCGACTCAGCCTCTCCGCAGCCAATAGTGAGGACAGAAATCTCTCCACTCAACCAGGACATCGACGCTGCCGCCCTCACCACCATCAGGGATACGCTGGCGGACGAGCCACTGGCAGAACTCCGTCGAAGCGATGACAGACCCTTACCGCGACCAAAACCCATTGCAGCGGTCCAAAGCCCGCGACGCAGCGAGCCGCGCCTCAGTCGACTACCGTCCGAACACGAGCAAAGNCTCGGGGAAGAAACTGCCGTCGCCGTAACGACAGCGCGCAAAAAAAATCGGTCCAGTTGGATCACGGCCAGTTTTTGGGCACTGGCCAGCATATTCTTCGCGGGCGTGTTCTTCCTTCAGGCTCGGGTTTTATTCTTCAACGAACTGGCAGCGATTCCTGCGATGCGCCCGGGATTATCAACACTTTGCGAGTTCACCGGCTGCACTGTGCCTGAAACGCTCCATGGACCTGCCCTGCGCATCGTAAAGTCAGCAGTTGATCTTCATCCAGACCATCCTGGCGCATTGATCGTTAGAGTGCATTTAAGAAATCGGACGCTTCAAGTCNTATCTTATCCGAGACTACAACTCACCTTATCGGATCATCAGGGNNNCGTNGTCGGCCGACGGACATACCACCCTAGAGAATACGGCCACCCCGATCCTGTGGAAAAGATTCCGGGCAGTTACACGCAGATCATCCTGCTCAATTTAGCCGCCCCTGATGAAACAGCTGTTGGTTTCGAAACCGAAGTGGTCGGTACTTGAGCGACTTCCTTGAAGCCCCAATGTAACCAACTCCCCTGGTCAATCGGTACCATCGACCTATTCGGTCGTGTCCTCGCGGCCCCTATGGCTGGCGTTTCCGACCGCATCTTTCGCANCCTTGCCCGCGATCATGGCGCCGCGCTCGCCCCTTCCGAGATGGTGGCAACGGAGCCGCAACTGCGGGGTTCACAGAAAACCCGTCAACGCATGAATCACCTGGGTGAACCCGGGCCGATCAGCATCCAACTGCTTGGTGCCGACCCGAGGCACATGGCCGCAGCTGCTCGGTACAGTGTTGACCGGGGCGCACAATTAATCGACATCAACATGGGCTGTCCAGCAAAAAAAGTCTGCAAGAAACTGGTCGGCTCAGCCCTCATGAGAGACGAACATCTGATTGGAGAAATACTCGATGCCGTCGTATCTGCAGTCCCTGTGCCAGTAACGCTCAAGATGCGCACTGGCTGGGAGCCAGGGCAACGCAATGCGGTACGGATCGCTCGCCTAGCGGAATCCGCCGGTATCCAGGCAATCACCATTCACGGCCGCACCCGTCAGTGCAAGTATCGAGGCCCAGTGGAATATGACACGATCCGCGCGGTCAAACACGAGGTGACCTTGCCCGTGATCGCCAATGGCGATATCGATTCTCCACAGAAAGCACAGGCTGTTCTCGCCTATACCGGTGCCGATGCTGTGATGATTGGCCGCGCAGCACAAGGCAATCCTTGGCTATTCGGGAGAATTGATCGGTACCTGCGGGAGGGATGGGATCCGGGTGAACCCTTGGCATCGGAGAAACGACTGACGTTAATTCAACATCTAGAACACCTCTACCGGTTCTACGGCGCCCGGGATGGCGTTCGGATCGCACGAAAACATTTTTCGTGGTACGTTTCCGCGCAGGGAGGAGATGAGAGAAGTCGGCGGCTATTCTGCGCCGCAGCGGATCCCGTGCCCCAACTTCGAATTGCGCGATCGATACAGTTCGCGCCACGACACCGTGACGTCAAATCAGATGAAAAAATGGCCCAAACCGCTGTGTCAATCGGTTGAGCGTTCATTGGATGGCTTCTTCAAGCAATTGAATGGTGAAGAACCAACCGACCTCTACCAGATGGTGCTGACCGAGATGGAACGACCGCTACTTGAAGTGGTAATGCGCGAAAGCGGGAATAACCAGTCTCGTGCCGCGCGCATGCTCGGTCTAAACCGCAACACGCTACGCAAGAAACTGCGAACCCACGGCCTCGGCCGTTGAACACCAAACGCAACGGCTATGCTAGGCGATGACCTAGCGCCTGTGCGGCGCGCCTTAATCAGTGTTTCCGACAAATCTGGTGTCGTTTCGTTTGCGCAGGCGCTGAGCGATCTTGGCATTGAAATCCTCTCGACCGGGGGTACCGCATCACTACTGCGGCAAGAAAGCATCCCGGTAATCGATGTTTCCGCCCACACCGGTTTTCCGGAAATGATGGGCGGGCGGATCAAGACGCTACATCCGCATATTCATGGCGGTATTCTGGGTCGCCGCGGCATTGATGAGGCGACCATGACCGAGGCAGGTATTTCCCCCATTGACCTCGTTGTCGTGAACCTTTATCCGTTCGAACAGACCATCACATCGCCGAATGCGACCCGTGAAGAGGCCATCGAAAATATCGATGTTGGTGGGCCTGCCATGATCCGGGCCGCAGCGAAAAATCACGAAGCGGTGACAGTCATTGTCGATTCGAACGAGTACTCGGCGGTAATCGTGGAACTGCGGACAAATAACGGTATCTCATCGACTACGCGGAGACGCCTCGCGGCCGCCGCATTTGCCCAGACCGCGCGCTACGACAGCATTATCTCTGACTATCTCCTCGGCACACACACCGAAGACAACCCGTTCCCGGAGATTCTTGGTNTGCAGTTCCTCAAACACAGTGCCATGCGCTATGGGGAGAACCCACACCAAGCNGCNGCACTCTACCNAGATCCTGTCCCNATGAGTGGCAGCCTGACGGCGGCTACNCTNATTCAGGGNCGNGCCTTGTCATTCAACAANGTAGCTGATGCCGACACNGCGCTGGAGTGCGTCAACNCATTCGAAGATATCGGCTGTGTGATCGTAAAACANNCTAACCCCTGCGGAGNCNCTANCGCAGACAATACGCTGCAAGCTTATGAACNAGCCTTTGCNACGGANCCTACCTCAGCTTTCGGTGGCATCATCGCCTTTAANCGCGCATTGGATGAAAANACTGCCACAGCNATCCTCGATCGCCAGTTTGTGGAAGTAATTATCGCCCCNTCNATCACCCTAGAAGCACGCACACGNNTGNCTGAAAAAGNAAATATCCGAGTGCTTGAATCGGGTCCGACNGACTCACGGACTTTTAACCACCTGTCACTCCGCCGAGTGAGTGGTGGNCTACTGGTCCAAACCCAAGACCTCGGAACGATTGCTGAAACTGACTTGAGATNTATGACNCAACGAACCGCCAATGCCGAAGAGCTCCGTGACNTNCTGTTTGCNTGGCGAGTCGNGAAGTTCGTNAAATCAAATGCGATTGTTTATGCCGCAAANCANCAAACGATAGGNATTGGCGCCGGNCAAATGAGCCGNGTCTATTCGGCCCGAATCGCTGCTATCAANGCAGCAGACGAGNGCCTTGANGTGCGCGGGGCAGTNATGGCTTCGGATGCCTTCTTTCCGTTCCGCGATAGCATCGAAGCGGCAGCCGNNGCCGGGATCACCGCGGTGATCCAGCCGGGTGGCTCGGTACGGGATGACGAAGTAATTGCGGCGGCCGACGAGCATGGGATGGCGATGGTGTTTACCGGCATGCGCCATTTTCGTCACTGAGTTTAGGAGGAACCGTCTTGAACGTTCTAGTGGTCGGTGGTGGCGGCCGAGAGCACGCGCTTGCCTGGAAACTGGCTGCATCGCCGCGCGTCGAGACTGTCTTCGTCGCCCCTGGCAATGCGGGTACGGCGCAGGAACCGGGCGTGGTAAACATTGATATTGGCATTAATGAGATCGATCAATTGGTTGCTTTTGCCAAGGATAATACAGTGGCCTTTACGGTGATCGGTCCCGAAGCACCACTGGTTAATGGCGTGGTCGATGCCTTCGACGAGGTTGGACTACGCTGCCTGGGTCCCAACCGCGGGGCCGCACAACTTGAGGGATCAAAAGCCTTTACTAAATCATTTCTTAAACGACACCGCATACCCACCGCCGCCTACTCTGTTTTTGATGATGCCGATGAGGCAATTGCCTGGGTCAAACAACACCCCGGGCCATGTGTAATTAAAGCCGATGGCCTGGCCGCGGGGAAGGGCGTAACCGTCGCGACAACCGAGCAGGTAGCTATAAACGCGATTCACCAATGCCTTCGGGAAAGAGCATTCGGTAATGCGGGAGATCGAATCGTTATCGAGGAATATCTGGTGGGTGAAGAAGCAAGTTTTATCTGCCTCGTTGATGGAGAATTTGCGTTGCCACTTGCTACGTCCCAGGACCACAAAGCGCGCGATGAAAAAGACCAGGGGCCAAATACCGGTGGCATGGGGGCTTATTCGCCGGCACCGGTCATCACGCAACAACTTCACCAGCGGATCATGAGGGAAATCGTACGACCAACCATTGAAGGCTTGGCACAGGACGGACATATCTACACCGGCTTCCTATACACAGGGTTGATGATTGGCCACGACAAGGTTCCAAGAGTTCTTGAATACAACTGTCGCTTCGGAGACCCTGAAACCCAACCTATTTTGATGCGCCTCAAGAGTGATCTGGCAGACTTATGTGAAGCGGCACTTACCCGTCGCCTCGAGCACTGCCCGGTGGAATGGGATGAGCGTGCCGCGTTAGGCGTTGTCATGGCCTGTGGAGGCTATCCCGGCGAGTACCAGACGGGAAACGTTATCAATGGTCTAGATGACTGTCCGGAGAAAAACGTCAAAATCTTTCATGCCGGCACCAACGAGCGTGATGGCCGACTTTATACCGCCGGTGGCCGAGTACTTTGCGTGACTGCACTAGGTGCTTCCATCGAGTCTGCCCAAAATCAGGCTTATTCCTCAGCACGAAAAATTCATTGGACTGACGCGTACTATCGCAACGACATTGGCTACCGTGCGTTGAAAAACTAATCCTACTGGCTTTCGAACACCGGATCTTAACTATGAATCATCCTTTTGTTGCGGTCCTAATGGGCTCGGATTCTGACCTCGCCACTGTGCAGGAAACGCTCGATGTTCTCGATCGACTTCAAATTCCCTGGCAAGTCAAAATCACCTCCGCTCATCGAACCCCCAACGAAACACGTGAATTTATTGCTACAGCAGAATCAGGCGGCTGCGCCGTTTTTATCGCCGCTGCGGGCCTTGCTGCCCACCTGGCCGGCACCGTCGCCGCACACACACTCAAACCAGTCATCGGAATTCCGATGGATGGTGGGCCGCTTAAAGGCTATGACGCGCTATTATCAACAGTTCAAATGCCTGGCGGCATCCCTGTCGCATGCGTTGCGATTGGTAAGGCAGGGGCACGCAATGCCGCTTATCTGGCAGCCCAAATTCTTGCCTTGAGCGATCCTGATCTTGCAACAAGACTGACCCACGAAAGAGCGGCTAACGCAAAACAAGTTGCAGAGAAAGATCGTGCGTTGCGTGCCAGACTAGGGCAGTTAAGCACTTGACTCAGAGACAACTGGTCATAGCAGCTGACCATATTCGCAGCGGCGGAGTCATTGCGTATCCGACAGAATACTGTTTTGGTCTTGGCTGTAATCCATTCAACCAAAATGCCGTTCGAAAAATTGTCCACTTAAAGAGACGCTCCTGGTTAGAAGGCGTAATAATCATCGCCGCCAACTTAGTCCAACTAAGACGCTTGGTTGACTTCGATCAGATCAGGGACATCGATCGCCTTACATCAGTCTGGCCCGGTCCTCATACGTGGCTGCTGCCCGCACTGACACGGGTCCCTCGCTGGATAAGAGGGCGACATGATTCAGTCGCAGTCCGCATCACGGCTCACCGAACCGCAGTGGAGTTGTGCCGCAGCAGTGGTGGTCTCCTAGTGTCAACCAGCGCTAACCGCAGCGGTCGCCCGCCATTACGCCACTACACGCAGGTTCGTTCTGAATTTGGCGCCGCACTCGATTTCGTCGTAGAAAAAAGTGTCGGTAACGCAAATACGGCTAGCTCAATTTATGATTTTTCGACAGGAGCAATGGTGAGGAAATGACCGCTGCACCTTCCGAAACAGTTCGAGCGTACTTATTGGAGCTTCAAAATCACTTGTGTCAAAACATCAGTGCTGAAGATAAGACAGCATTTCATGAGGACAAATGGTCTAGTGCCATCGGCGATGGGCGCACCCATATACTACGGGAAGGAAACTTGTTTGAGCAGGTCGGCGTGAACTTTTCCCACATCCGCGCCAATGCACTACCCGAAGCCGCCTCGGCGCGCCATCCTGAACTCACCGGCCGACCTTATCAGGCAATGGGGGTCTCCTTAGTCTGTCATGCCCTGAACCCGTACGTACCAACAGCACACATGAACGTTCGTTTCTTTGTAGCCGATGACCCACAAGAAACTTGGTGGTTCGGGGGTGGTTTTGACCTGACACCAATCTATGGCTTCGAAGAAGACGCAGTACATTGGCATACTCAAGCCTATGAAGCTTGCCAACCGTTCGGTGAAGAACTCTACCCACGCTTTAAACAGTGGTGTGACGAATATTTCTTTCTCCCGCACCGTGACGAACAGCGCGGCGTGGGCGGGCTTTTCTTCGACGACTTTGAAGAAGGGGGATTTGATCAAGCTTTTGCGTTAACCCGCAGCATCGGTGATCATTTTCTGCCCGCTTATCTACCTATCGTGCAGCGGCGACGGGAAACGCCATACGGTAGTTCACAACGCGAGTTCCAACTCTATCGTCGTGGACGCTATGTCGAATTTAATCTCGTCTGTGATCGGGGCACCCGTTTTGGATTACAAAGTGGTGGTCGTATCGAGTCGATCCTGATGTCGCTGCCGCCGAAGGCCGCCTGGTATTACGATTGGCAACCTCACCCTGGCTCACCCGAAGAGGCGCTTCTTTTAACATTCCTCAAACCGCGGGCGTGGATCATGCCTCCGTTGACGAAAAATGGGTAATACTGCTAACACAGCAGTAACCATGCATATCACGGGTCTAACCTCTACCATCAGCGATTGCTGAATTCCTTTATGGCGCGCCTCCTATACTCGTTACTGCTCACGCTGCTGCTTCCATTGTTACTGACGCGTCTTTTTATCAAGGGATCTAGCGATAATCGTTATCGGCGTAACATTGGCGATCGTCTCGGCAAAGTCACGCGCTATCTGGGCAAGATTGATGTGTGGATTCATGCGGTGTCGGTTGGAGAAGTCAATGCAGCCACTCCATTAGTTACTGCATTTCAAACAAAACGCCCGCGCTGCCGCATCTTAATAACAACCACAACCCCTACTGGGTTAGATCAAGTCACTGTACGTCTGGGTGACCGAGTTGTGCATTGTTACCTGCCTTTCGATCATCCTTTTTTCATTGCGCGTTTCCTGCGCATTATATCGCCGCGGCTGCTCATCATTATGGAGCGCGAACTCTGGCCCAACATTATCCATGGTTGCCATAAACGATCGATCCCCGTTGTCATCGCTAACGCACGATTGTCCCACCGCTCCTGTCATCGGTACGCTCGCGTTTTGCCACTGATACGTCCAACGCTTGCTATTGTTTCCGCTGTAGCCGCACAAACTGAAGCGGATCGGAGTCGTTTGATGACGCTGGGCGCACACCCGGACCGAGTCCTGACCACAGGTAACATCAAATACGATGTCACGGTCCCAACGAAAACGATGGACACCGCTCGATCCATGCGTCAAGACTGGGGCTGTCACCGCTTAATCATCGTCGCTGGAAGCACACATGAAGGTGAAGAAGCCGTGCTGCTAGATATTCTCGACCCGTTGCGCGAACACTACCCGGGGTTATTGCTCATCCTCGCACCCCGTCACCCTGAACGTTTCGACGCGGTCTTTCACCTAGTGAAAGATCGAGGATTCAACACGCATCGCCATGGCGATGGTTCCACTGTTGTTCCTCCGTCGGCAGAAGTTCATTTGCGTGACTCCATGGGTGAGTTGCCTTTGCTTTATGCTGCGGCCGATGTCGCTATCGTCGGTGGCAGTCTGATCGAAATCAAGGGCATCGGCGGTCACAATTTACTCGAACCATGTGCCGTTGCAACACCCGTACTCTTCGGACAATATATCCTTGATTTCTTGGAAATCGGCCATAACATCGTCAAACGCGAAGCGGGAATACANGTNCACGACCCCAACGAACTCAGTAATACGTTGAAAAAACTCCTCAATGACGATGCACTTCGCAGCCGCATGGGAGTGAATGGACTTCAAGTAATCAAAGAAAACCGGGGCGCAACGCAACGAACACTTGAACTGTGCATGCCCCTGATTGAATCTGATCTTCTTGTCAAAGAACACAAACACGCATCACCGTAACGATAAAACATGCTTATAAATTTCATCATAGNGAAAAAACGCCCAATAATTTAATACCCGCGATTGCTTGACTTTTCCTCATGCGTGCTTATAGTTCGCGCGTACGGGGCAAACTGAAGTGTGCTCCTAACTGATCAAGCCAACTTTCCGGCGAATTGAACTCCTTCACTCACTCACATGTTCAAATCGATGAGATTGAATTATTGATCAAGTATCATACGTAGGTATCGATGCATTGTTGCATTTGACAGTTCTTTCCCAACTCAACTTGAAATAGAGGAGGCCCACATGGCTGCAAAGAAACGGGCAAGTAAGAAGACGGCTAAGAAGAAGGCGACGAAGAAAAAAGCGACGAAGAANAAGGTAGCAAAGAAAGCAACNAAGAANAAGGCTGCCAAGAAGAAGGTAGCAAAGAAAGCGACGAAGAAAAAAGCGGCTAAGAAGAAGGCTAAACGCTAACTTCAGCGGCTNAANTTANGACNCAGTTGTCTAAGGAAATNGGGGGTGGCAGTTAACTGCCACCCCCTTTTTTTATCTACTCGCCACTCAGCCTGGTAGCCTCCCTGTGACACAATTGACTNGACAATCAGGCTAAAACTTAATGACAGCGTATCAGTTGGGTGTCGCGACCGATCAGGGTGATAAGACGGGCGTGCTTCTGGTTAATCTCGGCACACCGAATCGGCCGGACGCAGGCGCTGTGCGATCCTTTCTCTCAGAATTTCTCCATGATCGCCGTGTCATCGAGTTATCTCGCTGGGTTTGGTGTCCAATTCTTCATGGTGTGATTCTACGTCTCAGACCAAAACGTAGTGCAGCCGCTTATCAAACGATCTGGCAACCGGATGGCTCACCGCTTGCTCTAATCACACATCAACAGGTAACAGCGGTCCAGAAACACATCCATCAACACTATAGCAACGCTGTTTCAGTACAACTTGGAATGCGTTACGGTCAACCTTCTTTGCAGTCAGCAATGCGCCACATGGCGGCTTCCGGTATTAACCATCTTCTAGTCGTTCCGCTGTATCCGCAGTACTCCTCATCGACAACGGCTTCAGTTTTCGATGCAGTCGCAAAAGAATTAATGACGTGGCGCAACATCCCCGAACTGCGGTTGATACGCGATTACCATCTGAACAAAGGTTATCTGTCAGCGCTGAGTGCATCGGTCGATTCACACTGGAAAACGCACGGACGTAACGAGTTAATCTTGTTTTCCTTCCACGGCACCCCACAACGCTACCACGAACAGGGAGACCCCTATTTCAGTCAGTGTCATGAAACCGCGTCAGCCTTGGCAAAGCAACTGGGCCTTGAAAAAAACGCGTGGCGCCTGAGCTTTCAATCCCGCTTCGGCCGCACTCCATGGTTGAAGCCGTATACCGACCAGACCTTGCGAGCATTACCTGACCAAGGCGTATCCAGTGTTGACATCATCTGTCCTGGATTTGCCGCAGACTGCCTTGAAACACTAGAAGAAGTTAAAGGACAACTGCGCGATGTCTTTATTAACGCTGGTGGACAGTCATTTCGTTATATTCCGTGTCTCAACGATAACCAAGACCACATACAAGCATTGTCTGACTTAGTACAACACCACCTAGGGGGCTGGCCGACAAAGCCGCATCAGTGAAATCGCGCTTGATCGCCCAAATCAGCNAGGATCCTTGCGGTGTCAGGTCGAATGCCGTGCCAAATGGCAAAGGACTCTGCTGCCTGCTCTACGAGCATGCCCAAACCATCAGCAATACGATCCACCCCCGCACTTTTAGCTAAAGACAAGAACGGCGTTAACTGATCTGCGTAAGCAAGGTCGTAAACGAGTGTCGTTTCGGCGAACACTGTGCTGGGAAGGGCCGGTAACTCCCCCTCCAAGCTTGCGGCCGTCCCATTAATGATGAGATCAAACGGGATCTGACCCACCTTTGCCAACACACAAGCCTCAACCAAACCGTGACTAGAAAATTCCTGCACGAGACGTTCGGCCTTCTCGTGTGTCCGGTTTGCCAACGTTACACCAGCCACACCAGCGCCCAACAGCGGCTCCAGAATCCCACGTACGGCCCCCCCAGCCCCGATAACAAGCAAACGAGTCCCAGCAAGAGAAATACCGATGTTCTGAATAAGGTCAACAACCAGGCCTGCACCGTCTGTGTTGTCACCCTCGATACCACCGTCATCAGCAAACTTCAATGTGTTGACGGCACCAGCAATCGTAGCGCGTGGTGAAAGTCGATCAGCGATACGTCTTGCCTGTTCCTTGAATGGCAGTGTGACGTTCGCACCACCAAAGTCTGCCGCCTGCAAATTTCGAACACCCTGAGCGAACCCGCCTAAATCGAGTTGGATAGCNTCGTACTCCATGGTNACAGTACACTGTTNNGCAAAAGCACGGTGGATGCTAGGCGACTTGCTGTGACTNACCGGATGGCCAACAACAGCATAGCGCGACCGCGGCTTAGANAACTTAAATGGATCTGGCATAGTCGAAAGAATTGGGGAAACTATTTTTCAGTTNATTCAGACAATGTCCTACTATGATCCGATAATCAAAACCTGGCAACGCACAGNATNCGTCAATAANTGCGGAGATGATGCAACGCCCGGNNATTCAACNCTTGGCTAAGGACTCNCAAATGTCTGAAAAACAATGGAAGCANGTCAAAGTCATCGACTCACACACGGGCGGTGAACCCACTAGAATTATCATCGAAGGNGGCCCTGATCTTGGAACCGGCTCGATGNNAGANCGCCGCCAAATATTGAGCNATCAGTTTGGTGATTTCTGCTCAAGCGTCATTAGCGAGCCACGAGCNAGCAATGTGTGGGTTGGNGGNTTACTGTGCCAACCNGTCAACCCCGAAGCGGCAACCGGGATTATTTACTTCAACAGTGCCGGAGTGATTAACATGTGTGGTCACGGCACGATCGGGCTGGGTGTATCACTGCTGCACATGGGTCGTATTGCGCTTGGTCAGCATCGTATCGAAACGCCGGTTGGCGAGGTCGTGATCAACCTGCATGGCAAAGCAAAAGTCAGCGTAAATAACGTCGCCAGTTACCGATATCAGTCGGCAGTCGAACTGACCATCGCCGGAGTGGGGCGTGTGACCGGTGATATTGCGTGGGGTGGAAACTGGTTTTTCCTGGTCCGCGACCATGATCTTCGGNTTGCACTGGATAACGTGGCCAATCTGGAAAGATTTGCTGGAGACATTCGCTCCGAGCTGACCCGACAAGGTCTTACGGGTGAAGACGGCGGTGAAATCGACCATATTCAACTCTATGGGCCAGGGCAAAATGGCGCGGATAGCCAAAACTTCGTGTTGTGCCCAAGCGGTGCCTACGATCGTTCCCCATGTGGAACTGGAACCAGTGCCAAGGTAGCGTGCCTGATGGCCGATGGCAAACTCGAGGCAGGCCAAACCTGGCGCCAGCAAAGCATCGTCGGAAGTGTCTTTGAAGTATGCGGAGAATGGGACGGCCCACGCGTTTTGCCCGAGATTACCGGGTGGGCCTATGTCACTGCAGAATCCACCCTGCAACTCGACCCGGATGATCCATTCAAGGCTGGTATCCGTTGACATCAAACCCAAGCCGTCGCGTCGTGGTTGTGGGCAGTGGTGTNATCGGCACGGCCTGTTCCCATTTCCTCACGGAACTAGGATACGAAGTCACCATCNTGGACCGAGCCGATTTTGGTAGCCAATGTTCGTCCGGGAACTGTGGCAACATCTGCCCAAGTCACATGGCACCGCTGGCNGAACCTGGAGCAGTGCGACACGTCGTGTTGTCCTGGTTACAGGGCGAAACAGCCGTCTTCATCAAACCNCGCTTGGATCTGTCGCTGTTAACCTGGCTTTACCAATTTGCTCGACACTGTACAAAGCGGTCTATGTTAGATGCCTGTCGTGCCAACCATGCGTTGCTCAACCAGTCGCGACACCTTTATGAAGAACTGATAACACGCTTTGACCTGGCATGCGAATGGCATACCGGCGGCAATCTCCAGGTTTTTCTAAAGCAGAAGACGCTGGCCGCTCACGANCGCAAACATGCATTGATGGCAAAGGAGTTCTCACTGAGCGGGCAAAGACTAGAAGGTGACGAATTAACGGACTTTGAACCAGCCCTGCGAAGCGGTCTTGCTGGCGGCTGGTACTACCCGAGTGATGCGCATCTGCGACCAGATCGACTGTTGCAGAGTTGGCGCGACTCATTGAATGAGAGGGGTGCGACCATTGTAGAACACCTCGAAGTCACTGGCCTGGCAACGAGCGGCTCTACTGCAACCCATGTGATTACTCGAAGCGGTGACGTGGCAGCCGACCATTTTGTATTTACCACCGGCGCCTTGACCCCAAAATTTTCCAGCCAACTAGGTTGCCNTCTCCCCATTCAGCCGGGCAAAGGCTATTCCCTCACTATGCGACGCCCAGAGCTATGCCCGGCATTGCCTGTGCATTTTGTCGATCACAATGTTGTTGCCACTCCAATGGACACTGCCTTGCGAATCGGTTCAATCATGGAATTTGCCGGATATGATGACCGCCCGAACCCTGATCGGTTGCAAGCCCTCAAGTCGGGCGCACGACAGTACCTACAAAAACTNGAGGAAGATCCAACTGAAGCACCCTGGTGTGGATGGCGGCCAATGACTCCGAATGGCTTGCCGCGAATCGGACCTTGCCCGATTGCTAACAACGTTTACGTTGCCGCGGGCCANAACATGCTGGGCATGTCGATGGCACCTGCCACTGGCCAACTCATTGCNCAAATGATTGATCGACGCCCACTCACNCTCGACCCNCGTCCCTATGCCATCAATGGATAAAGGGTGCCGCTGCTTATTCTGACGCTTCTTGTCCCAGGCAACCGGCTGCGCTAGGGTGGCTTCTACACCACCTACCCCGGGACCAAACGGGTACAGCCCGCCACCAGCGACTGCCGAAACGAACCAATGAATTTGATTGAACAACTTTCTACGCTGCAACCAAACATGGTGCGCTGGCGACATGAGATTCACCAATACCCGGAAACAGCTTANCAAGAAACGAGGACTGCCGATCTGGTTGCGAAAGAACTNNAGCAAATGGGTCTCGAGGTACACCGGGGTCTTGCAGAGACCGGCGTTGTCGGTGTCCTCTCGGCAGGCCGCGGTAATCGCGCAATCGGCCTACGCGCTGACCTAGACGCGCTCAACCTGCAGGAACTCAATCATTTTGAGCACCGCTCTCTCCACGATGGAAAAATGCACGCGTGTGGTCACGATGGGCACACTGCGATGTTGCTCGGCGCCGCGAAACATTTGTCCACTGACCCCGGTTTTAACGGCACAGTGTTTTTCATCTTTCAACCCGCCGAAGAGGGTGGGCATGGTGCTAAACGGATGATGGATGAAGGTCTGTTCGATGCGTTTCCCTGCGAATCTGTCTTTGGTATGCACAANATGCCAGGGTTTGAAGCGGGAACCTTCGCAGTCCGAAAGGGGCCCCTTATGGCTTCTGCNGATACCGCCCATGTAACAGTACAAGGTGTCGGCGGCCACGGTGCTTTCCCTCACCTATGTCGTGATCCAGTGCTCGCTGCAGCTCGCATTGTTGATGCCTGGAATACGATTGTCAGTCGGCGCGTCGACCCACTGGACTCTGCCGTCATTAGCGTCACCCAGTTCCAGGCAAGCGCCGCGATTAACGTAATCCCAGATTCCGTCACCCTGGGAGCNACTGTGCGGTGCCTGAGAAGTGAAACTCGTGACCTGCTGGACATCGCGCTGGGCGAAACCGCCCGGGGTATTGCCAGTGGCTGTGGCGTAGACGCTGAGTATCNGTATGTCCGNGGCGATATCGCGACCGTTAACCATGACGANCAGACAGACATTTGTTCACAGGTGGCGGCGANTCTCGTCGGACCTGAACGTGTTTTNACCAATATCGACCCCNTCATGGGCTCGGAAGATTTTGGCTGGATGCTTCACGAGCGACCCGGTTGTTATCTCTTCCTCGGTAACGGNATNGGCGAGNCGGGCGGCTGNATGGTGCATAACCCGCACTACGACTTCAACGACGATATCCTCAATATCGGCGCTGCTTATTGGGTTGAACTGGCGCGAACAGTTCTGCCCATCAGCCGATAGGAAACTCGTCGCGTACCACNCTTACTCTCGTGCAACACCCGGCAAATCACCGGTTTAATCAGGCACTTTCCGCATTGCCGCTACCGCTTCATGCCATCGCCACCAACTGGTGGCAGGCCATTCGACAGCAACCTGACGCNATTCGAGCTCTTGATACCCTTGTTGTCAACNAGGCCGGAGACAGCATGCTAACGTCTCTTCCCCGAGTGCTCGCGGGCAGCGACTATATCGGGCGCAGTCTGGCCCGTACACCCGGACTATTCGCTTCCCTCGTTGGATCAGATTCGGTTCTGGAACCAAGATCAAATGGGCATATAGAAACCCAATGCACTGCATTACGTGAGCANGCAGCCGATTCTCAACACGTCGGCACCACTCTGCGAGTCTGGCGCCGTGCGGAACTCGTGCGCATCGGTTGGCGTGACCTCGCAGGCTGGGCAAAACTTGAAGAAGTTGTCGAAACACTCTCAACCGTAGCAGATCAAGCCGTCTCGGTAGCGCTCGCGTGCGCACACTATCAAGTCGCACAGCGACATGGCGAACCAATAGGCAGCATCAGCGGTAAGCCCGTCCGCCTCGTCGTTCTCGCCCTCGGAAAACTCGGTGGAAGAGAGCTTAATTTCTCCTCTGACATAGATCTTGTGTTGGCCTATGCGGAAGCNGGTAACACACAGAGCGAGAAGCCAATCAGTAATCACGAATTCTTCATTAAAGTCGGGCAACACCTGGTTTCGTTATTAGAGACGTCCACCGAAGAGGGCTTTGTGTTTCGCATTGATCTTAGGCTGAGGCCTAATGGCACCAGTGGGCCGCTTGCACTTTCATTCGATGCCATGGACCACTACTACACCACGCACGGACGTGACTGGGAACGCTATGCGTTAATCAAAACACGTGCACTCGATCTCCCTGGCGGGCACAGCGATTTGTTGCTCGAAATATTACGGCCATTCATTTATCGAAAATACCTTGATTTCGGTGCGTTTGACGCGATCCGCGACATGAAGCGGATGATCGAAAAGGCGCTGCGTACTGATGATCGTTTAGACGACCTGAAGCTCGGTTGCGGTGGCATTCGAGAAATCGAATTTATCGTACAGAGTTACCAGTTGATTCGAGGCGGTCGCGAACCCCAACTNCAAACCAATCGACTGTGGCAGGCGATGCAGGCACTGGTGGAACTCGGGATTATGGAAAAATCGGGAGCGGATACTTTGCATTCGGCTTATGAATTTCTGCGGCGCACAGAACATCGATTGCAAATGATCGACGACCAACAAACTCACCAATTACCCAAGGATGATCTGCATCGGNTGCGCCTTGCCACCGCAATGGGATACTCGAATTGGACGAGCTTCCATACCCAACTGTGTGCCCACACTGAAGCGGTACATGGATNCTTTCAAATGGTCTTTGCACCGGAACCTGATGCNGACAACGAAACGGCTGAATTAGCAGACCTGTGGCTGGGCCATCTAGAAAGGCCGAGCGCTGAAAGGCTATTGCAGCGCATCGGCTACACGGAGCCCAGCCGCTTGCTCAACCTATGCCAGAACCTTCGGGGCAGTGCTTTCTATACGGCATTTTCTACCTCTGGTCGTGCGCGCATGGACCGCCTAATGCCGCTAGCTATTCAAGCGTGTGCACATCAATCCGACCAATTTACTGCGTTTGCCCGTTTAGTCAGGGTGATCGAATCAATCGGACGTCGCGCCGCTTATCTGTCCCTGTTGAGCGAGAACACACTTGCTCTTTCTCAACTGGTGAATCTGATTAGTCAAAGTTCCTGGATCGCCCATTGGATCGGTCGTCACCCGGTGATGCTTGATGAGCTACTCAACCCTATTGGTCAAGAAGTCAGTCTCGATAGAGCAACACTGACCACCGAGTTGAAACGGCGTATGAAGACAACACCGCCGAATGACCTCGAACGTGCGATGGATCTACTGCGCGAGTTCCGTCATGCGCAAACGCTGCAGATCGCTGCCGCCGACAGCGCTGGTCTATTGTCGTTCGAGTCCGTTTCAGCCACTNTGTCGGCGCTCGCTGAAGCGACACTTGAAGAAAGTATGAGCGTCGCCCGACAGAGTCTGGGCGGGAAAATCGACCTCGACTCTGTTGACCTTGGCATTGTCGCGTACGGAAAACTCGGCAGTCAGGAGCTCGGCTACAACTCTGATCTTGACATTGTTTTCCTGTACCAGTCTGACNCTACCCACTCACCAGAAAACGATACAACGCCATACCACTGCGGTCGCGTGATCCAGAGACTAATTCATATTCTGACCACACGAACCGCCGCCGGTAACCTCTACCAAACCGATCTTCAGTTGCGTCCCAGCGGTCGCGCAGGCACGGTGGTGAGTTCACTCTCTGCTTTCGAAAGCTATCAAATGGCCCATGCGTGGACATGGGAACATCAGGCGCTGGTGCGAGCACGNCTGGTGGTCGGTTCACCCGCCCTGGGCAAGGCCTTCGAGCAAGTCCGGCGACGAATTCTATGTCAACCACGAAATCCAACAGACCTGCGCGATGCCGTGGTCTCTATGCGCGAACGCATTATACGCACNCGATCGACTAGCACCGATGATANTTTTGATTTCAAACTGGGCCGCGGTGGCCTGATTGATATTGAGTTCATCGTACAATTTCTGATGCTGCGCTGGGCCGGGGAGTACCCGCAATTAATTAATTCGCGTCGGACTCGAACTGTTCTGCATACGCTGGTCTCCCATCACCTGCTCGACCCCACCCTTGGTGCTACGCTGAGTGACATCGTCGAACGTTATCTTCAGATGGATAATCGATTCAAACTACAGGAAAAACTCTCACAGGTGNGCTGGTCAGAGTTAACCGACGAGCGCGACGCNATNGCCAATGCCTGGCAGAAACTGATCACCAACAGCGCGTAACGCGAACTTGGNAAANTCNTCGAGTAACCGCACTNCCCCTCGGGGGCGTGTGCTGCGCTANAATCNTTTNCCCCTTGAGCACCATAGACATTCGCACCATGCCCAAATCCTTCAATCTNGCCCTCGTCGCCGGCGAATTTCACCGNGATCGCGTCANGNGCATGGTTGATGAAGCGCGGCNTNTCGCANCAGCCAATGCCCTGATGGTNATCGAGGAAGTCTGGGTGCCAGGCTCAATGGAAAAACCTCTCGCGCTAAAACGGATGTTACAACGCCCGGATATTGACGCCGCGGTTGCTCTTGGCGTTATCGAGCAAGGAGAAACTAGCCACGGAATCGTAATGGCACATGCCGTGCTGAACGCTATCATCGCATTGCAACTTGAACTCATGAAACCCATCGGCGTGGCTATCCTTGGTCCGGAGATCAGTCCACAACAAATGGACGCGCGCGTTATTCCCTATAGCCGCTCAGCAGTCCTTGCGGTGCGCCACATGCTCGGCNANCACNNTCTTGAGTCCATATCAACTGACTCTTCAGGTTGACAGACGCCGGGCATTGGACTTAGAAAGACAGTCTCTTTTACCTATTCCTGTAAGGCTTGGATCTGATGTCCTATTCCGATCGCGACGGCGTCATCTGGTTCGACGGCGAATTAGTACCGTGGCGCGACGCCAAGGTACACGTGCTCACCCACAGNCTGCATTACGGCCTAGGGGTNTTTGAAGGCNTCCGGGCCTACAAGACTGATCAGGGCACAGCAGTTTTTCGCCTCGACGACCATACGCGTCGACTGCATCGCTCAGCACACATTCTCAACATGAAGATGCCGTTCGACACGGCCACACTCAACGCAGCACAACTTCAAACCATCAGGGAAAACAAGCTTGACAGTGCCTATATTCGACCACTCGCTTTTTATGGCNCTGAGGGAATGGGTATCCGTNCNGACATGCTGAGCACCCATGTTGCTATNGCCAGTTGGGATTGGGGTTCGTACCTGGGTGANGAAAACATGCAAAAGGGGATGAAAGTGCGAACCTCATCCTTCACTCGTCACCATGTCAACATCACTATGTGCCGCGCTAAGGCTTGCGGGAACTACGTCAACTCAATGCTTGCCCTGCAGGAAGCGGTGGCGGCAGGCTGCGACGAAGCAATGATGTTGGATGCCCAAGGTTATGTCATGGAGGGGAGCGGCGAGAATATCTTTATCGTGCGTGATTCAGTCATCTACACACCGGATCTCACGTCAGCGCTAGAGGGCATTACCCGGGACACCGTCATCACCCTGGCCAATGAGCTTGGCCTTGATGTCAAGGAAAAACGAATTACTCGGGACGAAGTATATATTGCCGACGAAGTCTTCTTCACNGGGACTGCCGCAGAAGTGACNCCCGTCCGCGAGGTCGATGGGCGCATCATCGGTATCGGTGGCCGTGGTCCGGTAACGGAACAGCTACAGAGCCAGTTCTTCGATTGTGTGTACGGCCGCAATCCGAACCACCGGGACTGGCTAACCTATGTCTAATACGCCCGCTGCAGGCCTTCACCCCGCACGGATATGCCGGATTAAGACCAGCGATCTGCCGCTGCATTGCCCAACCGATCGCAGTCAGTTATGGAATGCGCACCCNCGTGTTTTCCTTCCTATAGAAAAGACAGGTGAAGTGCTGTGTCCNTACTGTGGCACACGCTATCTACTAGAAGAGGGCGAGTAGCNCTTCAACCGCTCCAACTAGACCTCCGGTGACAGTAAACTACTCACCGATGGTGGATTCCCAAGATAAAGTACTGATTGTCGGCCCATCCTGGGTCGGTGATATGGTCATCGCCCACAGTCTGATCCAGATAGTAGCCGAAGGTGATCGCCCCGCCCGCGTGTCAGTTCTCGCCCCGACGTTAATGGCACCACTGCTTGCGCGCATGCCCGAAGTNGCGGAGACCATTGTTACGCCATTCATTCACGGACGGTTGCAGTTATCAGCACGTTGGCGTCTGGCAAGAACAATCCGGCAGATGGGATTTGGACGAGCTATCATCCTGCCGGGCTCCCTCAAAGCAGCCCTCATCCCCTTTCTCGCTGGTATTCCACAGCGTACCGGCTTTCTCGGCGAAAAACGCTATGGCTTTCTCAACGACATTCGATCGTTTAACCCACAACAGACCCCCCTTGCCGTGTCACGATTCGTGCAACTGGGCTTGCCTGCCGAATCACCGCTGAAGTTAGATTACCCATCGCCTCGACTGACCAGCGAACCAGACCGCGCTGCCCAAGTACTACAGTCGATCGGATTCGATGTGCTCGACCAACCCNCACTGGTGNTATGTCCCGGTGCTGAATTCGGTCCTGCCAAACGCTGGCCGGCCCAGTCTTTTGCTGCAGTGGCAAAATCAAAAGTGTCCGAAGGTTGGCAGGTGTGGATCATCGGTAATAGTGCAGACCAATTGATTGGTGAGGAAATTCGAGGGGAAGTTGGNCCNGCNTGCTTTAATCTCGCCGGGCAAACCCCTCTGGANCAGGCCATTGACCTGATCAGTGCTGCAACCTGCGTAGTGACCAATGATTCGGGTCTGATGCATGTCGCTGCTGCACTAAACCGGCCACTGGTCGCCGTGTTCGGCTCGACCTCTCCAGCACTGACACCACCGCTAAGCGCTGATGTGGAAATAGTGTCACTTGAATTGGATTGCTCNCCCTGTTTTAAGCGCTCGTGCCCACTGCAGCACACNCACTGTCTGACGAGGTTANNGCCCGAACAGGTGCTCGACGCGATGGCNCGTTTANNAGCGGNACCAACCACTNTGGCGGCNACGGACTCNCCTGCACCTCTATAATCAAAGGCCCAACGCGGCGGACTCCTTACCCCATGCAGCCGATCAACGTTCTAGTCTCCGGCGGTGCCGGATACATTGGATCCCATACATCGCATCAACTGGTGGAAGCTGGTCACAACGTCACCGTCGTCGACAATCTTTGCAGTGGATATTCCTGGGCAGTTCCCGAATCTGCAGATTTCCACCAGATTGACGTCGGCAATATCGACGCTATCTCCAACTTGCTGAACCACAATAACATTGAGGCCGTCCTTCATTTTTCCGGCTACATCGTGGTACCAGAATCGGTTGCCAATCCCATTAAATATTATGACAACAATGTCGTTGCCTCCTGCCGCTTGATCGAAGCATGTCACATGAATGGAATCTCGTCGTTTATCTTTTCCTCTAGCGCAGCGGTTTACGGTAACACCACTCCTTCGCCTGTGCCCGAGACCCAAACACCTAATCCAATCACGCCTTACGGGCGCACCAAGTTGGCCATTGAATGGATGCTGCAGGACCTGTCAAATAGTGCGCCCCATAACGCCCCCATGCGCCATGTATCGCTCCGCTACTTCAACGTCGCCGGCGCAAGGGTCTCGGGGGAGCTCGGACAAGCAACCGCTAATGCCACCCACCTGATCAAGGTGGCATGCGAAGCGGCATATGGATCGCGTAACGGTGTGTCCATATTTGGCACTGACTATGACACCCCGGACGGCACTTGTATCCGCGACTACATTCATGTTGATGATCTTGCCGCTGCCCATGTCGATGCACTCGATTACCTTTCCAGTGGCGGTGCATCTTGCACGCTCAATTGTGGCTATGGTCGTGGATTCAGCGTGCGCGAAGTGTTGAACATGATGCATCGCGTAAGTGGTAAATGGTTTCCTGTCACCGAAACCAGTCGCCGCGCCGGTGACCCCGCGCAACTCGTAGCCGATAACACACGCATTCGTGAAGTGTTGGGCTGGCGACCGCAATGCGACGATCTGGAATTGATCTGCCGCACCGCCCTCGACTGGGAAGCATCCCGTTCGAGGGCCTGCAGGTGCACGATGGAGCCCTCGAAGTGCAGCGCGTCGGTCACCACGTTGCCACCGGTACGCTGGATGCCGAGCCCCTGAACGACCATCACCTCGCCGGTGCTGGTGTTCGGGACGAAGCTGATCTCG
>PAWW01000044.1 GCA_002714255.1 Acidiferrobacteraceae bacterium | reverse complement strand
AGATGGTGGCTATGGGTGGGATCGAACCACCGACCCCGGCATTATGAGTGCCGTGCTCTAACCAGCTGAGCTACATAGCCATTTGTTAAAGTGACTACGGTTCAGACATTGAACCTGAAATTCAGTATATCACCGTCGTTAACAACGTAATCCCGCCCTTCAAGTCTCAACCGTCCGGCTTCACGCGCCCCTTTCTCGCCACCAAGGGAAATAAAATCATCAAACGCAATCGTCTCAGCGCGGATAAACCCGCGCTCAAAATCCGTGTGAATCTTGCCCGCTGCCTGTGCGGCCCGTGTGCCAACAGGAATCGTCCATGCTCGTACTTCTTTGGGACCGGCGGTAAAGAACGTGTGCAATTCAAGGAGACGATATCCCGCTTCCACCACACGATCGAGACCTGATTCGACCAATCCCAGTTCGTGCAGAAATTCGCTCCGCTCCATCTCGGCAAGACCGGCAATCTCTTGTTCAATGGGCGCGTTAACCGCGACCGTCTCCGCGCCAACGGCTTTGGCATGACTTTCAACCGCAACTACCGCATCACTTTNCATCGCCCCCTCTTCGACATTAACAACAAAGAGCATTGGCTTGGCGGTCAACAAGCACAGTGGACGCAACAACGCGGCAGCCTCGACACCNAGCGTTTTCAGTCCAACACCAGAACTGATCGCCGAACACGCTGCTGCAAAAACACGCTCGCGCTCGCGCTCAACCTTGTCNCCGGTCTTCGCTGCTCGCTCGGCCCGGTCCAGAGCGCGCTCAAGAGTTTCCAGGTCGGCCAAGGCCAACTCGGTATCGATTGTCTCGATGTCGGCCACCGGGTCGATCCGACCATTCGCATGTGAAACGTCCACACGTTGGAACCCTCGCACTACATGAGCGATCGCATCCACTTCGCGAATATGGCTAAGGAACCGATTACCCAAGCCTTCTCCACGGGAAGCGCCCGTAACTAATCCGGCAATATCAACAAACTCCATCACCGTGGGAATAACCTTTTCGGGNTGACTCAGCTGGGCAATGCCACTCAGGCGCCCATCTGGCACTTCGACCACACCAGTGTTCGGCTCGATCGTACAAAACGGATAGTTCTCCGCCGGTACCGCAGCNCGTGTCAGTGCATTGAANAACGTCGACTTGCCCGCGTTTGGCAATCCAACAATTCCACAGCGAAATCCCACCTAAACTGACCCGAGTGGATCGGCGCGGTGAAGTTCGTTCATAACCCGCTCGTAATCTCCGGCCACCAGGTCATCAAAAAACGTGCCGGCTCGGGCCGTGGCCTCAACAATTGCATCGCGTTCCGTTGGCGGGGGGGCCCGCAAAACATAATCAACCACCGCTGCTGCCACACCCGGATGCCCGATACCCAAACGCAAGCGCCAGAAATCCTTCGAACCCAGGTGACTGATGACATCGCGAAGACCATTGTGACCACCTGCACCGCCGCCATGCTTTAAGCGAGCCGACCCCGGTGNCAAATCCAGTTCGTCATGCACCACAAGGATATTCTCGGGCAAGATATCAAAATAGCGTGCATAGTCCGCGACCGGCGGGCCGCTCTCGTTCATAAACGTGGCGGGGCGCAGAAAACGGACACGATGACCACCGATATCTGCCATCGCNGTGCGGCCGCGAAATCGGTTTTCCTCACGAAACTGCAGCAGATAGCGGCCACTCAGATAGTCCAGGAACCAAGACCCAGCATTATGCCGAGTCGTGGCGTATCCCTGACCCGGATTCGCCAGGCCAGCAACCAACGCAATACCGCTCATTTGATGCCTCGTGCGCCCTGGCAGGACGCCGTCAAGTCCGGTGGCTCAGTCTTCGCTAGACTTCTCTTGGGCATCACCACTCGCATCGGGAGCCCCATCGCCGCCAGGTACCGTCCCAGCCTCCTCTTCACCCTCAGCCGCGAGCGCATCTTCCGCTTCCNCTTCCTCTTCTTCCATTACCTTCGGTGGCGCGACATTGGCCAGCGTNATATCTTCATCTGTGGGGGACACCGCCGATGTTAGTTCTACACCCTCGGGNAACTGAATNNCTGAAAGNTGCACTGACTGGTTGAGCCCCAATTGGGAGACGTCCACTGAAATATATTCCGGCAAATCCTTCGGCAAGCAAGTCACATCCAGCTCCATTACTAGGAACGACAAAATACCGCCGTCCATCGTAACCCCCGGCGCTTCCTCTCCACCCTCGAAATGCAACGGTACATTCATGTGTAATTTCTCACTCGCTTTAATGCGCTGAAAATCAACATGCAGAACTCGGGCCCGATATGGGTGGCGCTGAACTTCTCGCAAAATAACCTGCTGATCACCCGACGGAGTCCTGAGCGAAATAATCGATGAATAAAACGCCGGTGTATCCAGCCGGTGCATGATGTCGGAGTGCGCAAAAAGAATGTTCTCATTGCCTTTACCCGCACCATAGATGATGCCAGGCACTTTATCCCCGTGGCGCAACCGACGGCTTGCAGCCGTGCCCTTAACATCGCGTGATTCCACCGTTAAATTAATGTCAGTACTCATTTTTTCTCTCTCCACAACAGGGCTAATAGGCCTTGCGGCCGATCTAATTTTAATTCAGATAACACAATCACTGTGGCGATCTCAGTCCATAAACATGGAACTGACCGAATCACCCGATGCAATTCGTCGAATGGCTTCTGCCAGCAGATCGGCGATGCTGATCTGGCGAATTTTGCCACAGTCTCGGGCCTCGGCGCTGAGCGGGATCGTATTGGTCACCAACACCTCGTCGAGGTCCGATGCAATGATCCGCTCAACCGCAGTCCCAGACAGCACTGGATGTGTACAACACGCCTTGACCTGCTTAGCCCCGGCCTCTTTAAGCGCCGTAGCGGCTTCTGACAAAGTACCGGCCGTATCGACCATATCGTCCATTAATACACAAGTGTGGTTATCGACAGCGCCGATGATATGCATCACTTTTGCTTCGTTGGTTCGTGGCCGCCGCTTGTCGATGATCGCCAGTTCAGCGCCAAGTTGTTTAGCCATTGCCCGCGCGCGAAACACGCCACCAACGTCGGGCGAAACGACCAGCAGGTTGTCGGGTTGCTGGCGCCACAGTTCACTGTTCAGCACTGGTGCAGCATAGATATTGTCCACTGGAATACTGAAAAAACCCTGAATCTGATCCGCGTGCAGGTCCATCGCAACAACGCGATCAGCACCAGCCACAGCAATCGCGTCTGCCACTAACTTGGCCGTAATGGCCACACGTGCCGTGCGCGGTCGCCGATCCTGGCGGGCATAACCAAAGTAGGGCATAACGGCTGTGATTCGACCGGCGGAGGAGCGCTTGAGCGCATCGATCATGATCAACAATTCCATCAAGTTGCGGTCAACCGGCGCACAGGTTGGCTGAATTACGAAAACATCACGGTCTCGCACGTTCTCCATGATCTCGACGTTGACTTCGCCATCGCTGAACTGCCCGACCTGNGCATGGCCTAGCCCAATACCTATGCGGTGAGCCATCTCGCTGGCCAGTCCTGGATTCGCATTTCCCGTGAAGAGAATCATATTTTCGACCGACATAGCAGCTCCTTGCGGGTTACGCATAGTCCCGGTAAATGGCTGGGGTGCCAGGATTCGAACCTGGGAATACCGGAATCAAAATCCGGTGCCTTACCCCTTGGCTACACCCCAAATTTGGTTTCATCAACAAGTGGATGACGATTTAAACCTTGCGCCACAAAACCTGTGCAGCCTGGTGGCGCTTTGTTAAGGATATTCAGACCGGCCTGCCGGTCCCCCACCGGTAGAAAACTGGCACCACCAGTGCCAGTCATCCGTGCATCACCATAGCCGCGCAGCCAGTCGAGGCTCTTTCGAACCTCCGGATAAAGCACACAGGTCACCGNCTCCAGGTCGTTGCGCCCTTCCCCCTGAAAAAGGGCGGGTATTGTCATTCTCGGAGTGTTTCGTGTCAATTCATGACTGGAAAAAACCCGCGCGGTCGAAACCGACACTGCCGGTATCAGCACGCAGTACCACGTAGGCTCGAGGGCGGTCGGCGTTAACCGCTCACCAATCCCTTCAGCGAAAGCAGAGTGCCCGTGAACAAAAACTGGGACATCCGCCCCGAGAGTCAAACCAATGCTAGCCAACTCAGCGACGCCCAGCCCCGTCGCCCACAGTCGGTTAAGAGCCAGTAACACCGTGGCGGCATCGGAACTGCCACCGCCAAGACCACTCCCCACCGGAATGCGTTTTTCGAGCACAATGTCAACGCCAAAGGGGCATTCGGTCGCAGCCTTAAGTGCGTACGCCGCACGCACAGTAAGATCATCCTCTGGATGCACCGCCACGGCCCCTTGCACGCAGATATCACCGTCCTCACGCACCGCAAAGCCGAGACGATCAACATGATCAATCAACTGGAATAATGTCTGCAATTCGTGCAAACCGTCCGCCCTGCGGCCAACCACGTGCAGAAAGAGGTTGAGTTTGGCCGGTGCCGGCCACTCGTTCAACGACTGGGTTGTGCCCATTCGGGTTCATCGTTCCACGCGCGAATGCTGATCCGCACTGATAATTGATCGCCAAGATCCGTCCCATCAGCCGCGGTCACGCGAACGGTGCCTGGCCGCGCTGCAATAAATACCTTGGCAGGTAACATTAGATCATCGACTTCACGATAAGCCCGATAATCAACCTCCCAGCCGGATTGGCTGAAATGTGCAGCTCGCCCTCTTTCATCTAGTATCAAATCATCGAGTACGCCTGGTGCCGGCAGACCGCGAACCCAGAAACCCAACTCGCGAAAAGGCACGTGCCAGCCTACACCCTCCATCAGCACCGCCTCAGCCGTATCGCCTCGGAAAACGCGCTCTTTGTTGTCGCGCAGTTCAGCACCAGCAGTATTTTCAACGATACGCACTCGACCACCGCCAAAGGGGCCAAATAGCATCAGTTGGTGATGATCACCCATGCGCTGCCAAAGCACAGTAGCTGTGCCGCCGCGCTCACCGGTGCGCACAGCCATCCGTCCGGATAAGGTCCAGGTTGATAGCGCCAGCAACTGCTCGCTATGCGCTAACCACCGGCTGAAAGAGTCAGACGACACACTCAGCGGCTCAACCGGCAACCGGGCACAACCTGCGAGCATGAACACCCCGGCAACCGCAGCAATACGCCATCTTGTCACTTAACGAATTTCCGCAACGTCTCTCGCAGAGTTTTATTCTTTGTATCGATTGACTCACCTCGCTCCCAGACAGAGCGCGCCTCTTCGTGCCGGTCCATCATCCACAAAACCTCACCGAGGTGCGCGGCAATCTCGGGATCAAGGCGAAGGTCAATGGCCTGCTGCAGGTAGTCCCGTGCCTGGTCACGATTACCCAGGCGGTAGTGCACCCAGCCCATGCTGTCGAGAATAAATGGATCATCCGGCTTTAGCGCCAGCGCTTTCTCAATCAGTACCCGCGCCTCTTCGTAACGCGTTGTTCGATCGGCCAGGGTATACCCCAACGCATTGTAGGCGTGCGCGTGATCGGGCTTGAGTTCGATTAACCGACGCATGTCGCGCTCGTGAACGTCAAGAATATCCATCTGTGCTGTGATCAGACCTCGGGCATAAAGCAACTCCGCGTCATCAGGCAGATCTGCGAGTGCCGCATTCAGCAGCGCATAGGCATCTTCCAGGCGCCCTGCGTCGCGCAGCAATTCTTCGTGCGCAAGATAAATACGCACCTGATCTTCGACCGAATCCGGCACGATCTCAGCAAGATGCGCCGCAGCCTCGTCGAAACGGGCCTCGGCCGCGAATACATAGGCAATGCGGAGTTGGGCCTGGAGGTAGTGCTCCGGATCTGTCACCTGACGCAACCACGCGCGGGCAGCATCAAAACGACCTCGTTCGCGTTCCAACCTGGCGAGGAATAGGCGGGTCTGATCGTGTCCAGGACGCAACTTCAAGTGACGCACCAAAAGATTCTCGCCAGTCACATAATCAGAATTATCGAGGCTCAACAGCCCCGCCGCGTAGAGGCCATTGGGATTTGAGGGCTCGCGCAACACCAGTTGATTAAAGTGATAAAACGCTCGCTCGCTGTCCTCTAACTGAACCAGAACGCGGGCATACAATAATCGTACGACACCCCGGTCCGGATGCTGTTGCAGAAAATCCTCGGCAAAAACCCGTAACTGCTCGAGTTTGTTCTGTTCACGCAAGAGTCCGAGCATCGCCTGAGCGGCCTCACTGAAATCAGGGCGCAGGTCCAGCGCGCTTTCGATGCGGCTTAACGCCTGTGGCAAATTCCCAGCACGATGGGCAACGCGGGCCACGGCAAGGTGCGCTTCGGGCAAGTCTGAATACTTTGCGAGCAGTCGCTCCAGGACCGAGAGCCAGTGATCGGATGATTGCTGGCGCACCAACACCTCGGCGATATGCTGAAAGGCACCGGCGGGACCGGGTTGCGGCGCCTGTACAAGGGCCAGCAAACTATCGAATACCTCGTCCGGTCGATCAAGAGAAATCAATGCTTGCGCTATCAGGGTTCGCGCCTGCATCGTATCGGGCTCCAACGTCTGCAGGAGCTGCGCCATCTCAAGCGCTAACGCGCCTTCCTTAGCACGCATCGATAAACTAAAAGCTCGTAGAATCACCTGGCGATCACGACTCAATCGCGCAGCCTGTGCCATGGATCTGGCACCAGTCACCGCGCTGTCACGCCGCGCCGCTGCATCACCGAGCAAAAACGCATAAACCAATTCGTTACTGAGCCCATCTGCCGAGAGCGGCTTGGCTTTCGAAACCCACTCGACGCTCTCGCTGTCTGTGCGGACGGACACCTCGTTAAGCGCCCCTGTAGTGCACGCCCCGAGCAGCAGACAGGCACACGGCACCAACCACCGCATGGAAGGGTCACGTGTCAATCGAAAGATCATGCATTCAAACACGGTGCGAAACCAAAGGCGTGTGCTCAACGTCGAATGAGCATAACAGATGGTTAAAGGGGCGCTCCAATCTTGCCTAACCGAATACCAAAGGGTACTACCCACATCCGCGCCACTGATCGGTGTCCCACCCTACCTGGTTTTCTTGACAGGGGAAGGGCACCGGCGACAATAGACCCGATCCGGTAATAAATGCCATTCTGATGCATCTCCTGACTTTAGGACTCAATCATCGCACAGCGCCCGTGGCGCTACGCGAGCAAGCAGCTTTCACACCCGACCAATTGGCCGGTGCGGTACAGTCGCTCGCGAGCAGCGCAGAACTGTCGGAAACGGCCATTCTCTCCACCTGCAACCGAACCGAGATCTACTGCCATCAAACAACCGACACACCCGACCGAGTGTTTCACTGGTTGTGCGACTACGGCGGCCTTACCGAGGCCGATCTTCGGACTTCGGTCTACACACTGCCGGATGAACAGGCGGTGGAGCACACCTTTCGAGTCGCCTCGGGACTCGACTCGATGGTCCTCGGTGAACCCCAGATCCTCGGCCAGATGAAACAAGCGTTTTCCACTGCACACCAAGCAGGCACCACTGGAAAAATTCTCAACCGACTATTTCAACAGACCTTCAAGGTGGCCAAACAGGTCCGCACCGATACGACCATCGGCGCCAACCCGGTATCCGTCGCATTCGCCGCAGTTGACCTTGCGCGGCATATTTTTACCCAACTGAGTGAACAGACCGTGCTCCTGATCGGCGCGGGAGAAACCAACGANCTGGTCGCCCGTCATCTGGTGGAAAACGGTGTTGAGCGCATGATGGTCGCTAACCGATCACTGGAGCGGGCCAAGTCACTCGCCGCACGCGTCGCGTGCGAGGCCATCACCCTTGATGATATGCCTTCCCGACTGGCACAGGCTGATATCGTGGTGACTTCTACCGCCAGCCGTGTACCGATACTTGGCAAAGGTGCAATGGAAAGTGCGCTCAGGGCTCGACGCCACCGCCCGATGTTCATTATCGACCTCGCGGTGCCGCGCGATGTTGAGCCCGAAGTGGCGAATCTAAAGGATGTTTTTCTCTACACTGTTGACGATCTGGAAAACATTGTCGCAACCAATCGGGCAAGTCGCCAGGAAGCCGCAGCCGAGGCCGCCAAGATCATTGACCTGCAGGTAGTGCGCTTCATGCAATGGCTCCAGGCTCTGGACANTGAGCCAACCATTCGCGCTCTACGCAGCAAAATCGATACCGTGCAAAGCACAGAACTTGTGTTTGCACGTCAACGACTACTGGCCGGCGACGACCCCAACACCGTGTTAACCCAGTTTGCTCACAGCCTGTCGCGCAAGTTTGTCCATGATCCAAGCCATGCACTGAAACAAGCCGATGAGGATGGAAACGCGACGCTGGCCGACGCGGCTCGCCTGTTGTTCGATCTGGATCGNTGAACAATGAAATCCTCTGTTAGGGAAAAACTTGACCGGCTGATCGAGCGCTGTGAAGAAATTAATGCATTACTCTCTGATCCCACTGTTATCGGACAGCAAAAGATCTTTCGAGAACTGTCGATCGAACTTGCCAACCTGAACCCAGTCGTCGCGCAATATCAGCAGTGGCTGGAACTGAACAGCCAAGCCGAAGACACACGTGTGATGCTGACCGACGAAGACTTGTTGATCCGCAAACTGGCCCAGGAAGAACTGCCTAGCCTGGAACAGGCACTCGATGGTGCCTACGATCAGTTACAAACACTACTGCTGCCGAAGGACCCGAACGACGAACGAAATATTTTCCTCGAGATTCGCGCCGGTACCGGTGGTGACGAGGCTGCGCTCTTTGCTGGAGATCTGTTTCGCATGTACCACGCATTTGCCGACAGTCAGCGATGGACGATCGAAATCATGCATCAAAGTGCCGGTGAACACGGCGGCTACCGCGAGATCATCAGCCGTATTATTGGCCGCGGTGCGTACTCCCGACTTAAATTCGAATCAGGCGCCCACCGAGTGCAGCGTGTTCCCGCAACCGAGGCCCAGGGTCGAATCCACACATCGGCCTGCACAGTCGCNGTGTTACCTGAAGCAGACGAGATTGACGATGTAATGATCGACACGGCAGATCTTCGCATCGATACTTACCGCGCGTCGGGTGCGGGTGGTCAACACGTTAATCGAACTGACTCCGCGGTACGCATTACGCACTTGCCCTCCGGCATCGTCGTGGAATGCCAGGANGAGCGATCACAGCATAAGAACAAGGCCCGCGCCCTATCAGTGCTACGGGCGCGTCTGCTTAAAGCGGAAGTTGAGCGCCAGAAAAACGAGGAAGACACTGCGCGCCGCAATCTGGTTGGCAGCGGTGACCGTTCAGAGCGGATACGGACTTACAATTTTCCTCAAGGTCGGGTGACCGATCACCGCATCAACCTCACGCTTTACCGACTCGAAGCCGTTCTCTCAGGCGACCTTAAAGAAGTCATCGAACCGCTCGCGGCAGAACATCAGGCGGATCAACTCGCGGCAATGGCAGTCGAGTGACGCGCGTTGCGACCGAAACACTGCTGCGTAACGTNCGAAANCGGCTAACCGGCGCCAGTCCCTCACCAGCACTGGATGCCGAATTGCTCCTCGCCGAGGCACTTGTTGTCACGCGCATCAACTTATACACACAGCCTGAACTATCACTCGACAACGACGCTCGCGCTCGATTAGAAGACAACCTACGCCGGCGTCTCACGGGTGAACCGATTGCCTACATCACTGGGAGAAAAGAATTCTGGTCTCTCGATCTAAAGGTCACACCGGCGACTCTGGTGCCGCGACCGGAAACCGAACTGCTGGTTGCGATCGCACTCGAATTACTGCACGACCACCAGGCTGTGAATGTCGCTGATCTCGGTACTGGCAGCGGGGCAATTGCCCTAGCCCTAGCCCATGAACGATCATGCGCAAGAATTAAAGCGACTGATATCTCGAGCGACGCGTTGGCCATCGCGCAACATAACGCCACGGCACTCGGTATCACCAACGTGCAATTCAACCGGGGGGCCTGGTTTGAACCTTTGGCAGGCCAGTGCTTTGATATGATCACCGCCAATCCGCCTTACGTCGCCATCGAAGATGCCGACCTCGACACCATCCAAACTCGACACGAACCGCCGCTAGCCCTCTTTGCTGGGACCGACGGGCTAAGNGCGCTTCGCATAATTATTGCCGAGGCACCAACCCATATTCGCCCGGACGGGTATCTGATCCTCGAACACGGTCATCTGCAGGGCCAGGCAGTGCGTGATTTATTGTGCCACTCAGGGTTCCATTCTATAGTCACCCGCAACGACCTTGCCGACCTGCCCCGCGTTAGCGTCGGTCGGCGTTAAGTATTACTCAGGGAGATCAACGCATGTTCAGTTACGCTAGAAAAGCCTCGCCAGTACCCGGCCCCAGTGAGGCGCTGGCTGGACGCNACACACCGATCAGCTTAACTGGCGTGCATGTTGTCAACGGTCGCTCTATTCAACCTCCGTTTCCATCAACGTGTGAGTGTGCCGTCTTTGGAGTGGGCTGTTTCTGGGGCGCAGAGCGCATCTTCTGGCAACACGATGGAGTCCACACCACGGCCGTTGGCTACGCTGGGGGACTCACACCCAATCCAACGTACGAGGAAGTGTGCTCAGGCTTAACGGGCCACAACGAAGTGGTCCTGGTGGTGTTCGAGCCTGCCGAGGTAACTTATGAGACATTGCTCGGCCTCTTCTGGGAAGCCCATGATCCGACGCAGGGCATGCGTCAAGGAAATGATGTCGGCACGCAATACCGATCCGGCATCTACACTTTCAACGATGCTCAGGCAAAAGCGGCGAAACGCTCACTACAGCACTATGGCGCGACACTTAAAGAAGCGGGCTACGGTGCNGTGACNACGGAAATTGTTCCGTCCCCCGAGTTCTACTACGCCGAGGAATACCATCAACAGTATCTAGCCCGAAANCCCAATGGTTACTGNGGCTTGGGCGGTACCGGCATCCTCTTCAAGGACGACTGCGCCTGAAGGCGCTNGTTAATCGATGGCTGGTGGCGGNTTCAGTGGCATCGGAAAAGCCGCAACNTTTCCCTTTTGTTCGCCACCCGGGAGAATCTTNGCTCGGCCTTCCTTTTCAACCTCATCGATACGAACCACGGCATGCAGCGGCACATAGGTGCGCTTGACACCGCTGAACTCTGCCTTGAGTTTCTCATCCGAAGGGTCAACCACAACTTTTGAGCGCTCACCAAAAATAATGTCANCCACCTCAACAAATGCGTACATTGCACTTTGAGATATCTCGCGCGCATAGAGTTCGTAGATGTTTCCTTGATTGTGGAAAACAATCCGATAGATGCTCTTGTCTGTCATTACGTATCCTGCATTATTGGGGCCTCGGCGCGAAGCGACTGACTAATGGTAACTCGCGCACAATTATACCCACGCGGGCTACCAACCCCGCGCCCTTAGGATATGGGGTGAGGCATCGACATTATCAAGCCATCCGGTCGATCGGGTGGAGTTTATTGCAGCTGGTCATCGCNAGCGGACTATTTCTGTCGGTTAGCCACAATACAGTCGCCGCCATGCCGCAAAGTCTCGCGGTAGAACTTGAACATCTGGGCCTTCCGGCAACAGCAATCAGCCTCTATGTGCATCGCCTGGGCAACGACCAGCCCCTCCTGACCCACCTGGCAGACCGACCTCGAAACCCCGCCTCGACGATGAAACTCGTCACCACCGCCGCCGCGCTCGACCTACTTACGCCCACCCACACCTGGCAGACCCATACGTATCTGCTCGGCCAACTGCAACGCGGTACCCTCGATGGTGATCTGCTTATCCAAGGGGGCGGTGACCCGCAACTCGTCATCGAGGATTTCTGGCGGTTGATCGAAAACTTGCGCCAACGGGGCCTAAGACATATTACCGGTGACCTNGTACTGGACAGTTCACTTTTTGATCGCAGCGCCATCAACACTAAACCACTAGANCACAAGCGCTATCGGGCCTACAACACTCCACCCGACGCGCTGCTAGTCAACTTCCGGGCTACGCGGCTCGAGGTCTTTCCGGAAGNGCAGTCTCTTCGTATTTACGCNGATCCACCTGCCACGACACTGCGCCTGGAGAANCATATCAAGGTGTTGACCGGGCGCTGCAAAGGACGTACCGGCGGTATCACCTTGACCGTCGAACACCAAGCGAGTGGGACACTGGCCAAGCTCGGCGGGCGCTACCCTGTCACGTGTGGACCAACCGGCTTTGGTCGCGTGCTGTTGACACAAGACGCTTACGTGTATGGCGTGTTCCGTCATCTTTGGCTTGCCTCGGGTGGCACGCTGCGTGGGACTTGGCGCAGCGGTGTCGCGCCAACTAACCAGCGAGCCTTTGCGAGCCATCGCTCCGACCCNCTNGCNAGCACGGTGCGNGANATCAACAAATNCAGCAACAATGTGATGGCACGTAACTTNCTGCTGACCCTCGCGGCNAAGNGCACCCAAGGNGTTGCCACNCCNTCTGATGGGCGNGCNGCTGTCTTNGCCTGGTTAACTCNGNCNGGNATTCGAATGCCNCATCTTGCGATGGACAACGGGGCTGGTCTGTCGCGCAGCGCTCGCCTGAGTGCACGAGGGCTGGGCCAGTTGCTGCTGCATGCATGGCATGGCCCCTGGGGGCCGGAATTTATCTCTTCGCTGCCTCTGGCCGGAATGGACGGCTCGCTGCGCCAGCGCTTTCGGGGACTGGCGCCAGGGGGGGGGCGCATCCGCCTTAAGACAGGTCGACTGAGCGGTGTGCGCGCGATGGCAGGCTACGTCACGCTATCGGACAACCAAACACACGCCGTGGTGATCCTGATCAATCAGGAAAAACTTTCGAACCGCATCGGGGACGCGGCGCCAGCCGCCGTGTTGCGCTGGCTACTTAGACCACGTTAATCGCCCGCCGGGACGTGGCTCTGCAGAAACGACACGATCACATCTGCGACAGGTCCGGGGTTATCCATATGCAAATGATGACCGCCGGTCATTTTTTCGACGACCAGATTAGTCATGATCTCGATTCGCCGCTCGGTGTTAGGACGTGCCACTACCAACCCGTCGCTGGCAAGAATCATGTGAACCGGGCATTGGATCGCAGTCAGTATCGCTTGCGCCTGCCCCTCGTCCAAATACAGTGGTGCAGGGAGTCGTAGGCGAGGGTCGCTACGCCAGTGGTAACCATTGGCGCCGCGTTGCGCGTTGCGCGTCACCAGCAATTGGGCACCTTCGTCATCAATGCCCCCCGCAAGTCGGCGGCGTTCGACCAACTCATCCAGCGTTGGGTACTGCGCTTTCTTGTGATCCCGCGACACCGCATGTGCTTCGATTGAGCGCTTTAAGCGATTCGGGAAATCTGCTGCGGGCTCCGACAACGGCCCAATCTGATCGATCAGACTGAGGGCAAAAATACGCTGTGGCGCAGTTGCCGTTACCAAGGTCCCAACTGCCCCGCCCAGAGAGTGTCCAAGCAAACAACAAGCGCCCCACTGCAGCGCATCAAGCACCTGCAAAACCTCCGCCGCGTAGTGCGACAAATGGTAAGCATGGCCCGCGGCAATATGATCGGAATATCCGTGCCCCGGCAAATCAAGAGCGACCAAGTCAAAGTCATTAAGATACGGTGCTAACGGAATAAAGCTCGCAGCATTGTCCAGCCAACCATGCAGCGCCAGAACTCTGGGCGCACCGGGGTTAGGCCAAGCCAACCCGCGGAGTACACCAGCTGGCGTGTTGAGAGACACATCGCGGCCTGGACTAGACTTTATTGCCACTGTATTTTCCATAGTTACCATAATTAAAACAATGATCTAGGTGATTTCACCTCATAGCGACTAAAATAGACGCCGAGCGAACAAAAACGCTGCGGCTAACGCCTTCGACGACATTCAGGGTCAGCCAGTGCAACACGGGAAAGCGCGCGACTCTACGTGCGTTTGGTGAAAAATGAAACCATGCCCTGCTAGACACAAATCAGAGGACGCATCATAGATGAGTGAAACTGCAAAAAAGGAACCGATGGCCCCTCGGGCCGTGCGCCACTCGTTTACCCTGACCGACAACGAGACCGGCGACAGTTACGAACTACCGATCCTGCATGGCAGCATCGGCCCTCGAGTCATCGATATTCGAAAACTCTACGCCGAGGCCGGCATATTTACCTACGATCCGGGGTTCACCTCCACCGCATCGTGTACATCAGATATTACCTACATCGATGGTGATGCCGGCGTGCTGCTCCATCGCGGTTACCCGATCGACGAACTCGCTGAGAACAGCGACTACATGGATGTGTGCTATCTCCTTTTACATGGAGATCTGCCGTCGCCGGAAGAAAAATCTGAATTTGACGGAAACATCACACAACGCACTATGCTGCATGAGCAGCTAGTGCGCTTTTACAGTGGCTTCAAGCGGAGCGCCCATCCGATGGCCATCATGGTAGGTGTTGTAGGGGCCTTGTCGGCTTTCTATCACGACAGCACGGATATTAACGATCCCATGCAGCGCATGATAGCGGCCATCCGTCTGATCGCCAAGATGCCGACGATCGCGGCCTACGCCTACAAGTATTCGCTGGGTCA
>PAWW01000043.1:5965-50632 GCA_002714255.1 Acidiferrobacteraceae bacterium | reverse complement strand
CCACCTGATCAGGCAGTGCTGACAACAGCGTGCCTATAAGACTATAGACCCCCGCCCGCACAAACTCCCCTTCGGGCACAACAGGATCACTGATGTGGGCAGGCTCAGCCAATGCTCCTCCTCAAATCCGAATACGTCCTAGTCGTATCAGAACCAAAAGCCTCCATCTATTGCGCCCCTTGTAACCCCCTGCCACAAGTCACTAGAGAGCTCCTTGTTGATCCGCTGACAGGCCCCAGCCTACGTCGAGAACGCCCAGTGTCAATCACGCCTCAAACATCGACTTGACCCCACAGTCCTCGCACATTTTGAGACGATCGAGCGCGTCACCTTGAAACATCCTGTGCGAAGCCAGTGTTTCAGCCATTTTGTCGATCATGCTCTTCGTCGCAAACGGCTTNCCACAGGTAATACAGCCAAAANGCTCTTCTTCGTTNAGGTTGCGTTTCATTAGTCGANTCTCCGAATCGACCAGCAACCGCGCTTCCAAGGTAATGGCATTTTCGGGACAGGCACGCTCGCACAGCCCACACTGAACGCAATTCCACTCAATGAAGTCAAGTTTGGGCGTATCGCTTCCATCGGCCAGCGCNCCAGCCGGNCACACCGAAACGCAGCCCATACACAAGGTGCATAGCGCGGTATCGACGTGAATCTGGCCAAACGGCGACGCCGCCGGTAACGCGATAGTCTCGAGTGNTGGACTTTCTGGCGTCAAATGGTCAAACACCAGGCGTAAGGCATCGCGCTTGTTATCGACACCNCCAAACGTCGCGACATCGGAAGCGACGCGTTCATCAACGCCCCACGGCCAATCGGAACTTGAGAATTCTACGGCTGGCAACTCGGCGATGGACTGACCGTCGTGATCAAGTCCCTCTAGCAGGCACCGANCCAATTCAATCTGCTGCGCCAAAGCCGTTAGCACTGAACCTGGTGTGCGCTCGTGAGTCAGTATGCGAATACCTGCTGCACCATACGCAAGCGCACTGAGCCAAACCTCAATACCCGTTGAGCCGACCTCTTCGACCCGCCAAGGCAGGACGCCGTCGGGAAAGTCGGCACACACCGTTCTCAGATACTCCGCGCCAGCTTCCGAGTCATACAACAAAATGCAAGGTGCGGGCATGCCGGAAATCCGCCACGCAGCTAGCGCCCGACGAAGCCCATTCATCGTATCGCTGAGTGACGGATACGCGTAGGTTAAAGCNCCAGTCGGACAAACCGCACTACACGANCCCATGCCGTGGCACCGATGCACATCCACCTCTACCCGCTCTCCAATAGAGATGACAGCACCAGCGGGACAAGTATCGATGCAGCGCGTGCATCCGGTAATACCCCGCTCACCATGAGCACAGATGTCGGGGTTGTAATGCACGTATTGGGGCTTTTCGAACTCCCCGTTGAGCCCAGCTATTTCCTCCAATACCTTAGGCATATTTNCGCGATCCGCCGAGACAGCAAAATAACCGGGCGGAGGCAGCTCAAGAGTGATTGCCGGTTCACGACCAAGATCCAGGACGACATCAAAAGTCTGACTAGTAAGATTCATCAAACCGGCCAAATTCTGGCCCTCACCGTTGACATCGACAGTCACTTCGAACGCACCCAAATGCCCGCCAACATTCATCAGATCAGCAGTCACCACAAGAATGATTTGACCGTCGATTTCGCGTGTAAACACGGTCTTTTCCAATCCTGCTGATGGGTTATTGCCCTCAGTTGCCAGGATGGCCAGCGTGACTTTGCCGACAAGTTCCTCAGCTACGGATAGTGCGTAAGGCTCCGGACCTACAATTAGAACCAAGCCAGTGGCGCGATAACCGACCAGCGCAGTCGTACTCTGCCGAGAGTCCATTGCCTTGGCAATTGCATCGCGACGCGCCAATTGCCCAGCGGTATCTGATGGCAAGCTAAATGCAAGAAATTCGTCGACTGCCGATATATCGGAGCGGGTCATCATTCAGCTCGATGTTGGTGAGCGCTTGGCTGATCCTAAGACGGCATCATCATCGACCTGCGACACAGCGTCAGCCGCTTCGGTCTGGTTTTCATGCCCATGCTCACTGTCATCGTGAAGCGTCTCGAGGGCCGGCATATCCGCATCGGTTAATGCGGGCACTGCTGGCNCTNGCTCTGCATCTACATCGCGTTCGGTCGAGACACTATTGTCGACGACGTCTGAATTCGTCTTGCTCTCCAGCTTGCGACGCGACCAACGAGCATAAAAACTCCGTGACTCACGCATAAAAATCCAGCCTATTGCTCAAACACATCCATCAGCGATATTCCCCAAGCGGTCGCTTGTTGCGCACCCACGCATCTTGCTGCCAACGCTGGCGCTTACGTTTCTTCTTTTCTACCGGTCGATAGTTATCCAGCACATACTGCCCCACCCACAACTGAATCTCTCCGGGAATCGGCAGGTTAAAAATTGGGCTGTCTGTCTCCATGTAAGAGGCGGCTTCGTGGTAACTCAATGTCACGAGTAAAGGAACAATTTCGCCTGTCTCATCTTCGGCGTCAGCATATTCACCGACAACAAATATCGAGGGCTCTCACCCTCCAGATTAAAATAATAACTCTCAACATCATCCAGGTAGAGTGCAACATCCTAGCCGCTCCAACTATACTGGCTCAAATGACCATCGTCTCGTAGCATCGTCTTTTCAAACCCTTTGCTCGCTTGTGCAGGCAATAGGCCAATAACAGACCAGTGATCGATGGTCCAGGATTTGTCATCGCGGCGTTTTCGCTCCACAATGACTGTAAAGGGGAATCGCTCGATGGGAACACGCTGACCGGACTTGGATTCGCTCATAACCAGACACTATACCGATCTTTATCACTTACGCTCAATCGGCAGGATCAATAAATAAAATGGCCACAAGCAGGGCTTCTGACACAGCGAAGAAACATCGTCCACAGATGTCAAATGCAGGACTTGATCCAACACAACCCGTTGAGGCAAGAGACGAGTTCGGTGACTCCCGGTCACTTCATGTTGCCGGTGAATACCCCCTGACGATCAAAGTTGACGAGCGGGAACTAGTCACCTTAATGACACTCGGCACGCATCCTGAAAAATTGACTTTAGGCTACCTCCGGAATCAACGCTTGATTGACGACATTGATGAAATCGCCTGTATCGAAGTGGATTGGGAACGCGAAACGGTCGAGGTGACTACCACGCACGGGGAAGGAATTATCGACCTGCATGAAAAAATCAAGAAACGCACAGTAACCACCGGTTGTGGCCAGGGGACCATTTTCAGCTGTACGCTAGACAAACTCTACGACACCCATCTGGAACCATTGCCGCTGAAGCAATCGACGATCTACGCGCTACTAAAAAATATCAGCGACTACAACCAAATATACCGTGCGGCAGGCGCTGTGCACGGTTGTGCCTTATGTGATGGACCGGAGATTCTGCATTTCGTCGAGGATGTGGGCCGGCATAACGCGACTGACGCCATTGCCGGAGAGATGTGGCTGGAAGGCATCACCGGCCATGACAAACTGTTCTACACCACCGGGCGACTGACATCAGAAATCGTGATGAAGGCCGCACACATGGGTATTCCAGTACTGATCTCGCGTTCTGGCATCACCCACATGGGCCTGGAACTCGCGCAGGATCTGGGTGTCGCGCTCATCGCGCGAGCCAAGGGCCGCCATTTTCTTGTCTACAATGGCGAGGACACGCTGATTTACGATGCGATACCACCACGCAGCACCGCACCTACCCGCGCAAAGGCAACACGCCAGTAACAACAACCCAAGCTAACCGGGTACGGCCTGGTACCAACCGTTAGATTGGATCAAACCCACCGGCGCATCAAAAAGTGTCGACAAGTTCTCGGCATTCAAGATCGATGCCTTGGGACCATCAGCAAAGACCTCACCTTCTTTCAATAACACCACCCGCTCAATTTCCGGTGGTAACTCATGAATGTGATGGGTTACCAGCACAATGGTCCGTCCACTCGACATCAAGTGACGCAACGTGTCCAGGTAACGAAAAGTTGCTGTCAAGTCTAACCCGCTGGTTGGCTCATCTAGTACCAAGTTGGCCGGTTCAGTGACCAGAGCCCGCGCAAGCAACACTCGGCGTTGCTGACCGGTCGATAATTGTCCAAACGGACGATCCGCCAGATCACCAATGCCAATTTCTGAGAGAACAGCACGACTCCGCTCGACTTTATCATCACTGAGTTGATGATGGTTCCAGATACCAACACTAGCAAAGAATCCTGATACAACAACTTCGATTGTCCGAATGTATGCAGCGTAATTCTGCTGTAGATCACTAGAAACGATGCCGAGTCGCGAACGTAATGCCCACACATTCACCCGCTCCTCACCCAGTATCCTGATCTTCGCTCCGGGCTCAACCACGGGATAAAGCTCCCGCGTCAACAACTTGAGCAAAGTCGACTTACCGGAACCATTTGGACCAAGAATAGCGGTATTCTGACCTTGATCCAGACTCAGGTTAAAAGACCGAAAAACGCGAGTATCACCGCGAAATACGGTCGCATTTAAAATCTCGACCAGAGGAACCATCAAGAATAATCGTACGCCGGCTGCCGAGATTCGAAGTAGAGAACGATATCAGCCCTGAATGTTGTCGACCAACAATGCACTAACGCAGCGCGATGTCGTCTTCAATGGTGATCTCAACACCAGCTTCGGGCACCCGCAGTAACACCGAAGCCTTGAGCTTTTCATCTCCACTTAGCGAACCGCTATCAACGCCGGTACGCACCGCTTGTTCAATCTCACGCTGCGACTGAATACCGACTTTTTTCAGAAACTTTCTGAGCTGTATGTTGAAGACTTCCTCGTCCATAATCATCTCAATAACCAATCGAGTTCCCGGGGCGGCGTACTCTAGCACAGGCGCGAAAACACCTCGACACGCGGCATCAATGCGAAACGGCGCTGCCTGGTAGCGATGACCCTTCAACTTATTTTCCCGCTTTCTTAGCAATTCTATAGTGGCCTCTTCCTCTCATTCATTAAGTTCGCTACGGGTAGTCCGAGTTTTTGTCCCGTTTGCACTGGGTTATTTTCTCTCTTATGCCTTCCGAGTCGGCAATGCCATTATCGGCACCGATCTGACCGTCGATCTGGGTCTGGATGCGGCCAGCCTTGGCCTTTTGACCAGCGCCTACTTTCTGCCATTTGCAATCTTCCAGTTGCCCCTTGGGTTGCTCCTCGATCGCTTTGGTCCGCGCCGAACGGAAGCCGCACTACTCACGGTTGCTGCAGCCGGCGCATTTCTCTTCGCCAGCGCCCATAGCCTTGCTGGACTCGTCGCAGGTCGTGCCCTGATCGGTCTCGGCGTATCCGCATGTCTGATGGGCGCGTTCAAAGCGTACGTTATGTGGTTTCCGGCCAATCGATTGCCCGTGATTAATGGCGCACAAATGGCCATCGGCGGTCTTGGCGCACTGGCGGCAACTCGACCCATCGAAATCCTGCTGCAATTCATGTCGTGGCGCGACATTTTTCTCCTGGCAGGCGCAATGGCACTGGTCGTTGCAATCATCCTATGGATTATTGTCCCACCAGATCCTGATACGACCACCGATCCAACGCCACAAACTTTGGGGTCACGGGGCTTGTGGCAAGTGCTCTCCGATCGCCGGTTTTTTTCCATCGCCCCACTCACCGCAATCACCTCCGGCACGATGATGGCCATACAGGGATTGTGGGCCACAGCCTGGCTAATGGATGTGGCTGAGCTCGACCGAGCATCGGCTGCGAACGTCCTCGCGGCCATGACCGGAGCCCTGATTGCCGGTTATTTGGTGATTGGAAAGATCACTGAAGCATTATCAATAAGAGGCATAACCACCATGACGACAGCAGTCGTCGTCATGTCGATCGGGCTACTGCCCCAGGTGGTGATCGTGGCCGGCATCACCCATGCGGCCAGCGTCACGTGGATGGCCTATGGGTTTCTCTCCAGCGCCACCATACTGACCTACGCCGGTCTGGCACAGCAGTTTCCAAAGGCGCTCGCCGGTCGCGTGATCACAGCGCAGAATGTGTGTACTTTCCTATGCGCATTTCTTGCGCAGGCGGGACTCGGCCTGATCATTAACCAATGGCCAGCTATCAATGGCGGATATCTCGACAACGGATACCGCCTCGGATTTGGATTAATGCTGGCACTACAGATCATTGCACTGTCCTGGTATCTGATTGCACGCCGAGGCCCACTGCCGAAGTCGCTCACGCTGCGTTAGACACGGCATAGACTGCAGCGTTCTCACCCGCCAGTTTGCCAAAGACTGTCCCAGCCGTTAATCCGGATCCCCCTGGATAATTCTCGACAAAGAGTCCGCCCACCAGTTCACCGGCCGCATACAAGCCAGGAATGGAACGATCGGACAGATCCTGTGTCTCGCCACGTTCATTGATGCGTAAACCGCCGAATGTAAATGTGATCCCCGTCGTGGTCACATAAGCCTCAAAAGGCGGCTCATCGATCGCCAGCGCCCAGTTGGTCTTGTCAATGACGAGACCCTGCGTGGTCAGGCCGTCAAGGATAGACGGGTTAAAGTCACCTGGCTGACAAGCCGCGTTGAACTCCTTTACCGTAGCCTTTAACGACTGCGGGTTGATCTCCAGCTCGCCTGCCAGTTCCTCGATAGTGTTAGCCGTGTACTTGGTCACCTGTTTGATGCGGTACTCATCGCGCAAGAGTGGAATAGTCTTTTGATCGAAAATCTGAATAGCAGTCCGAAAGGGTTGACTCATAATCTCCCGGCCAAATTTTACGTAAGTGTGATTGCGCACATCTTCACCTTCGTCGACGAAACGCTCTCCCCGCATGTTGACCATGATGCCCCAGGGATAGGAATGTTTCTGGAAATTATCCAGGACGAATCTGTCGCCATAAGGTGGTGCAGAAATATCCCAGCCGACTGAATGACAGCCCGACCAATTGCCATAAGGTTGGGCACCAATTTCCAGAGCCATGCGAATGCCATCACCCATATTGTGTCGAGTGCCGCGCACGCGGCAAAGATCCCAGCCCTGTCCCAGATATCGAACCCGCATCTCCGGGTTCGATTCAAACCCACCGCATGCCAGCACCACGGCGGGCGCTGAAATCGTCTCGTAGCCCTCAGGCCCACGCACTTCGAGGCCCGTGATACGACGATCCCTTGCCTGGACAAGCCTCGTCGCACCTGTTGAATAACGAATGTGACAACCCATTCGATTCACTTCGGTGAGTTCCATTTCTACCAGACCAGAACCACCTCCTACAGCTTCTATATTCACGCCCCCATAAAACTGATGCTTCCCCTCGATCAGGAAAGACTGGCGACCGAACATTGGAATGAAACGAATACCGTGGCTTCGAAGCCAAACCAGAGCCTGACGAGATCCATCAATAAGCTGCCAGGCCATAGTTTCATCGGACTGGTGATGAGTGACTTTCATTAGCACTTCATAAAAGATCTCGCGATCATGCACCGGTAATACCGTCTGGTCACGTTCCGCGGGCGACAGATCCGTCAACACATCGGTTGCCACATCATCAATGCCCGTATGGCAGAATCTGAATCCACCCGCGGTGAAGTAGGAGTTGCCGCCCTTCTCTTCTTCTGAAGCCTTTTCCAGAATCAAAACTCGGGCGCCATTTTCCCGTGCCGCCATGGCCGCGGACAAAGCGGCATTACCCGCGCCAACAACCACCACATCATAATCCGACATCAAGTTTTCTCCGTAAGCTGAACATCAATTTTCCTTCATTAGCCCGGCATCTTAATCATTCGACCCGATGTCGAACGTCTTCGTGTAACGATCGACAAGAAGGACCACGGTAGCGGCCGCATCAATAGCTAAACCCGGTGAACCACCTTACCCCCGGTGATGGTGACATCAGAGGTAATGGCGGAAATGCCTTCTTCCTCCACGGTGAGTAAATCCTCACTTAGAATCGCGAGGTCGGCAAACTTACCGACCTCCAACGTCCCCTTTTCTGTCTCCTCAAAACTAAGCCATGCGCCCTCACGACTGGCAGCGGCGAGGGCTTCCACTCGGCTAATGGCTTGTCCCGCTCCGATCGGTCGATCGCCACCCTCCGTGCGGCGCCCCACAACCTGACTTATCGGCACAAACAGCGTGGGGGGGACATTATCCGTAGCCAGCGAGACATGTACACCAGCATCGATAAGATCGCGCATCGGCACGACAGTCTCTTCACCATCGGGTCCCAATCGGCGACGAAGTGCCTCACCATCCTGATAGATCCATTTATAGGTATAAGCCTGAAGGACCACGCCAAGATCTCGAAGACGCCGTACCTGATCAGCGTCAATAATGCCCACGTGTTCGACTATCCATCGTTGCTCTCCAATCGNGACCTTGGCATCGACCTTCTCATACAGGTCCAAAATATTTACGTCAAAAGAACCCACTCGAATCCCCGCCCGTGCCGCCTCGACCATCATTTCGACCATCACCTCCTCGGGCAGTGCCGCGTCAAAATTAAAACCTGCCCATCCTGTGTAAGGGCCGCAAAGCGCCCGCAAACGGTTCTCCTCAGAATAATCTGCTTCGGTGTAGAGACCTGCCATGCGGAGATACTCATCTCCCAGGCCGCGTCCCGCGAGCCAACGACCCCAGTCAAGTAACAGATCCTTTACCGCCGCCGCATCGACATTAGGCCACGCCGGACTGAACATGAGATTGGCGCGAACCGGCAATGGTCCGGCCGCTCGGAGATGCTGGTAAGCCGCGAGCACCTCTCCTGCAACGCCGTGTCCCTCAAACACACTGGTGGTTCCGTAGCCGTTGTATACCTGCATAGAGCGCTGCAGACCGGTGATACGTTGTTCCAGTGTGAAGCGTGGAATACAAGCCATGAGTGTTTTTTCGACAAGCGGTTTATAGAGCGACTCGAAGAAACGCCCGGTCAACTGACCACCGGGAGAGATCGCCTCAATGTATATATTGGCCGAAGGTGATTGCGTGGCGCTCGTAATACCCGCACGCTCTAGCGCCCTCGTATTCGCAATCGAAACCAGCGGTAAAGTGTTACGCCAGTGTCCCCAAATAGCACGGATATAGACGGGATGATCCGGAGCAGCCCGGTCTAGATCATGACGATCGGGGAAACGCCCTTCGCTCAGGAGTTCTGGCACATTCTGGTAGAACGGCGGCTCGCCAACCGGCATCGTCACAATCCAGTCTCCCGGAGGCGTTTCTTCCGCGATATGTCGAATGCGTTCGCAGATCTCGTTGATCGATCGGCAACCTGCGAGGGAGGGCAATGTATCCTTCAATCCCTCCCGATCCATGTGCGCATGTCCATCGATCAGCCCTGGAACCACGAGACGGCCAGCTGCGTTAATCTGCTGTGTCTGGGGACTGACAAATTCTGCAATCGCTTGAGTTCGGCCAACAGCGAGTATCCGCTCGCCTTTAATGGCAATCGCCTCAGCTATCGTACCAGCAGGATCAAGGGTTACCACCTTACCACCGGTAACAATTAAGTCTGCCTTTGATAAAAGCGCTTCGGTTTCCATCATCGCCTCCCATTCGGATGATGCCCCGAGCCTAGCACGGGGCAACTTGCCCAGAGGGACTCTCTGTTTGAAAGGTGCTTTGCATCATTTGCCAGGATAAGTTTCTTACGATGAATTTTCCCTCACACGGCAGATACATCTGCAATAGATGGACAGGAAATCCAATATACTGTATATAATTACAGTATATGATGCTAATGAATATTAGCTCCTGAACCCATCACAGGATTCTTTCCATGACCGCAACATTGACCGACCGGCAGTTAAAAGTACTGGCGTGTATCCAGGAATTTCTTTACCGCGCTGGCATGCCGCCGACTCGGGCCGAGATTGCAAAACAACTGGGGTTTCGTTCGGTCAATGCGGCCGAGGAACACTTGCGGGCGCTCGCCCGCAAGGGANTTATAGAACTGCAGTCAGGCACCTCGCGCGGCATTCGTCTTCTNNCACCNGCCGGAGTGCCNGTGGTCGGTGAAGTCGCAGCCGGNAACCCAATTCTAGCCAGCGAACATATCGAAGACCACTANCCACTGCCTGACCGACTGTTCAGNCCCAAAGCNCATTATCTGTTACGAGTACGCGGTATGAGCATGCGAGATGCTGGCATTCTCGACCGTGACCTGCTAGCTGTACATCGAAGCAAGGAAGCCAACAACGGTGATNTCGTGGTCGCCCGACTGGAAGACGANGTGACTGTCAAGCAGTTTCGAAAACGAGGTAACGTNGTTACCCTGCTACCCCACAACCCTGACTTTGAACCCATTCGAGTAGATCTTAGAAACCAATCACTCGCTATCGAAGGCATCGGAGTCGGCGTNATCCGTAANGGCAAGTTGCCGTGAGTTTAGCGTCATGCCTGCAACGAAGNGATATCTGGCGAGGTTNCCAGAACANTTNNTCTNNAGGNCNAGTGNTCTCAAGCGGCTTTCGTCCACTTGATGCCCATCTGCCAGGTGGCGGTTGGCCATTAGGTGCCCTGACAGAAATTCTTATTGATGATATTGCACACAGCCCACTGTGGCTGGTACTGCCAGGGCTCCTGCGATTAACCGCACTTAAGCATCATCAAATCTGGGTACATCCTCCACATATTCCATACCCACCGGCCTTAGCAAGCCGGGGTATTAATCTCGACAAGACGGTGATTTTAAAACCACGACAAGAAACCGACGCACTATGGGCGGCAGAACAGGCACTCCGCTCCGGTGCCTGCAGCGCCGTTCTGTACTGGCCAAGAAAACCATCATTTACGGCTACAAGACGGTTGCAACTGGCGTCTGAGGTTGGCGGTACCTGGGGGTTATGCTTTCGACCTTGGCATGCTGCAACGATGCCAACCACAGCTGCGTTACGTCTCTTGTTTAAACCGACCGAAACAGGAGCCATGCTCACTATTCTCAAGTGCCGGGGTGGCAAAACGGAAGGCAAACTCGCGATATACCGAGATACCATGAGCACGTTCAACAGTACAAACACATTTGATCTAATTGTCTAAAAATTGTCACTGCAGTAATCCGTATTCATTGATCTCTATATGCCACCCAGTATCCCGACTATTCCCACGATTAACTTCGGTGCTAATCAATCGCTGTCCTGTGTACCCAAGTCATCTACCAGAAATTGGGCTCAAGAACACCACAGCGACACCTTGTGGCTGGCGATACACTTGCCGCTGTTGCCATTAGAGGTATTCTCGCTTGACCCAATCACCACACCCACTGTGGTCTACGACACAAGTCAGCGATCTCATTCCATTGTGGCAGTTGATGATCATGCACAACGTNACGGCATTATTACTGGCATGCCTTTGTCTGTTGCACATGCNCNNGTCACCGGGTTACGTGCATTCATTCNAAACTGCCAAGCTGAGCAACAGNCCCTAGTACAACTGGCAACACAGGCTACCCACTGGTCNCCAAATGTGGTCGGTGCATTCAAGTGGCTTGCTGCTNGAAATNGCTGGCAGTCTAAGACTTTACGGCGGACTTAACTCTCTCTTAGCAGCAATCAAGTCCTGGATAAACCGACAATACTCATGTGTTCATCTGGCGATTACGCCAACTCCGTCTAGCGCAACGCTATGCGCNCGTCATTCCAGCNGCGTTCTGATTGTCAACCAAACTCGATTAGTTGCTTCTATCAGTCAAATACCAGTCGATTTNCTGGAACTGAACCAGCACCAACAAANCTTGCTACAACAGATCGGTGTCCAACAAATTGGAGCCCTCTTGCGATTACCGCGAAGTGGACTCGCCCGTCGCCTGGGACCCGCTATTTTGAACATGCTCGATCGACTAACCGGTGTAGAACCCGACCCGCAAATCACATTCATTCCGCCGCACAGATTTGAGAAAACTCTGGAATGCCTGCCCNCCAGGACACAAGTTGAGCAGTTGATGCCTTGGGCAAAAATACTAGTGCAAGCACTCGTCAGCCAATTACTACACACATGCAAGTATGTTAACCAAATTGATTGGTTGCTACATCATGCTGATCAACCTTCTACGCCTATTACTCTGCGCCTGACCGATGAACGATACGGAGAAAAATCGTTGTTAGGACTCACCCGTCTAGCCTTTGATGCGATTAATCTCACCGATGCAGTCGAGAAAATAACACTCAGCGCAATGCCGTTACGCCACATTGGCGAACAGAATACCTGCCTTTTTTCGGCCACCGATATGGACACATGGCCAATGCTCCTGGATCGATTACGTCATCGTCTTGGCGATCAACAAGTACTCGGCCTGCGCACCCATGCAGAATATCGCCCAGAACACGCCTGGTCATTCTGCGAACCTGGAGAAACTGATCAAAAAAATCAATGCGCCCCACGCCCTCTGTGGTTATTCCTAAAGCCGCGCATTCTGGATGTCATCGATGGCAACCCGTATTTTCACGGTCCTTTAGAAGTNGCGAAAGAATATGAACGCATTGTCAGCGGCTGGTGGGATACNTTCCCTGTCAGACGTGATTATTATCACGCGCGAAATAATCACCATATTGATCTATGGATCTTTCGGGAATTGAACACCGGGCACTGGTTTGCCCATGGTATCTTCTAACCCCCTACCGTTAAATATTTGCTACTTGGTTTATTACTAACTGCCATGCCGCCTTCATCTAGCGAGAGAGAATGTCTGCGTGACACCTTTGTTAGCCAAAACGGCTGGTTCGGTGCAAAAACCACTGCGCTGCANCCGGATGCGTCGTTCCGTCNCTACTTTAGATTAGAACGCGCCGGCGTATCGGCTATGTTNATGGATGCTCCCCCTATGCGCGAACAGATTACACCGTTCATTACCATCGCTCACCACCTGAATGAACTCGGCCTCGTGGCACCAGAAATTTATCATCACGACAAAAACAATGGATTTATCTTGATGGAGGATTTTGGCGACAACACCTTCACACAGCTATTGAATGCCGGGACAAACGAGCCCAACCTTTACCGATCGGCTGTCGACGTACTCATTAGGCTACACGGTAATCCTGCAGCAATTCAGATCAATGTTCCTCCATATGATCGACAAACCATGATCGACGAAAGCTTACTGATGCCAGACTGGTACTACCCAGCGGTCCGCGGGTTCCCCGTTACAACCAGGATTCGGCAAGATTACATCGACGCCTGGCATCAAGTATTGAATCATCTGCCAGCACTTGATCGAACATTGGTCCTGCGTGACTTTCACATCGACAATCTTATTCAAGTAAATCGCGGCGATGACGCCGGTCAATGCGGTTTACTTGATTTCCAGGATGCTGTCATTGGTTCCCCTGCTTACGACCTGATGTCGTTACTCGAAGATGTTCGCAGAGATATCAGGCCGGAGAGCGTCGAATCAATGCTGAGGCACTACCTGTCTTCAATGCCTGATACCCATCCTGATTTATTCATGAGCTCATATCATGTACTTGGCTTGCAACGACACTGCAAGGTCGCCGGCATCTTCACTCGCCTGGCAACACGGGACGCAAAACCGGCCTACCGTGAACACCTGCCCAGGGTGCTCAAGTTCATATCCCTGAGACTAGGTCATCCACTGGTCATGCCGGTCAGAGAATGGTTTGACCAACACCTCCCCGAAGTNCCTAATCGCGGGTCCATGGCATGACCGCACTATCTGTAACCGTTGGCCAAACTACCTAGTTAACTTACAGTCGCCTTTCATCAAGCGATGCANCACCAGTGGAGACCTTAGGACGTGCAAGAGATCAGTTGGAAAGAATTCGAAATCGTTGAACTGCGCACCGGAACTATTATCAACGTAGAACTNTTTCCGGAGGCAAGAAAACCCGCCTATATCATTCATGCTGATTTCGGATCCGATATCGGAATTCGCAAATCAAGTGCCCAGATCACAGATCTTTACCAACCAGCCGATCTACTGGGTCGTCAGATTATTGGTGTGGTCAATTTTCCCGCAAAACAAATTGGCCCGATGCGTTCTGAATTTCTCATCACCGGATTCACCCAGGCCGATGGTGCTGTGGTGCTCGCACAACCAGAACGTCCGATCGATAACGGACTCAAACTCGCCTAGCGCGAAAATCAGAAAACAACATCGCCTGCATCGACCACCGCTTCGGCACCACGCTGTATCTGGGTAGAAAAGCCACGCACGCGCGGCAGAACCTGGCGAACGTAACATCGTGCAGTTGCTAATTTTTCGCGGTTGAAACGAGCGTCGCCCCGCTCACCAACTAAACGCTGCGCCGCAGCACCTGCCGCGCACGCCATTTGCCAACCACCGACAACGGTCCCAAACAACATAAGGTAGTCAAATGATGCTGCAAAGGGAAATCGTTGATCTCGACCGACAGATTCCAGCATCCACGCCGTGGCATCCTCCAGATCGGACAACGCCTCTTCAACATCGCCTGCAACATCACTTGCCTCATCACGCGTGTTTCTGATTGACAAAAGATCTTCCCGTATATCGGCAATCACTTCCCTAACCATTTCTCCACCATCTCGCAAGAGTTTTCGTCCCACGAGATCAGACGCCTGAATACCCGTTGTTCCTTCATAGATCGTTGTAATGCGGGCGTCACGATAGTGTTGCGCCGCGCCAGTTTCCTCCATAAAGCCCATTCCCCCATGGACCTGCAGCGCTTGGCTAGCAATCTGGTTTCCAACTTCAGTACTCCAGCCCTTAACAACCGGGATCAGTACGTCGACGCGTCGCTGCTGTTGCTGTCGAACCTGTGCTTCCGGATGCCTTTCCGCACGATCCATTGCCGCTGCCGTACAACAACCGAGCGCACGCATTGCCTCGATCTGACAACGCATTTCCAACAACATCCGTCGAATGTCGGGGTGATTAATGATGGCGACGCGGGGACCGTCTCGCTGACCGATCGATCTACCCTGAATCCGCTCCTTCGAATAAGCCAGTGCCTGCTGATAGGCCCGTTCGGCAATCCCGTAACCTTCAACACCGACCGCATGGCGCGCAGCGTTCATCATAATAAACATGTACTCCAGACCGCGATGCTCCTCCCCTACCAAGTAAGCCACTGCACCCCTATCCCCACCATAGGACATCAACGCCGTTGGGCTGCCATGAATCCCCAATTTATGTTCCAAGGACACGCAGTGCACCTCGTTTCTGGGTCCAGGTTCCCCGGCAGAGTCCGGAATAAACTTCGGCACGATAAAAAGTGAAATCCCTTTGGTGCCTTCCGGGGCATCGGGAGTACGTGCCAAAACGAGATGAATAATATTCTCCGCCAGATCGTGATCACCATAAGTNATAAACANCTTCTGGCCTGATAACAAGTAATGTCCGTTCCCCTCCGGCACCGCGATTGCACTGATAGCGCTTAAATCGGAACCCGCCTGAGGTTCTGTCAGATTCATCGTACCAGTCCACTCGCCTCGAACCAGTTTCGACAAATAAACNGACTTCTGCTCCGCGGTACCGATAATGCTAATGGCCTCGGCTGCCGCCTGTGTGAGTAGCAGCCACAGCGCGAAAGACATATTAGAGGACTCCCACATTTCCTGGACCGCAGTTGAGACGACACGCGGTAACCCCTGGCCGCCAAATTCCGGATCGAACATCAAACCAGTCCACCCCCCGGCAACAAATGTCTGAAAAGCTTCCTGCCAACCCGGCGGCGTCACAACCAAACCGGCTTCGAACCGTGCACCCACCTCATCCCCGACCCGATTCAGCGGCGCCAGAACTTGCGCGGCNACTTTTCCCGCCTCAGACAAAATGGCATCAACAAGATCAGACTGNACGTCCTCGTAACCCGGCAGNTCNCGGATGCTATCCAGATCGGCAAGCTCTTCGAGCACAAANCGAAGATCATCGATCGGTGGCGTGTATGCGGACATCCCTTCTCTCCATGTGGGCGNCATAAATGACGCAGATTCTCGTCACACCCATTCTTTCAGGAAACAGATAATCACCCAATCTTAAGCCTCGCGTTGGCGCTGGTCCCACGCATCAGCGAGCACACATAGAATCTCGAACATCATTGTCGCACCCACTAGGGCTGTATTCCCNCTCGGATCNAATGGTGGTGCGACCTCAACGACATCACCACCGATCAGATTTAACCCTTNCAACCCCCGAATCATGAATTGTGCCTCCATGGAACTGAAACCACCGACTTCCGGTGTTCCTGTCCCCGGTGCGTAAACTGGATCGAGACCATCAACATCAAATGATATGTAGGTCGGCCCTATACCCACCACACGGCGCGCTTCATCGATGACCTGCTTGACACCGAGCTCATAAAACTCNTCCATNTAGATCACCCGCATGCCGCTATCATGGCTAAACTTCCATATGTCAGGTTCGTTGACTGATCCACGTATTCCGATTTGTATCGTGCGCTCAGGATCAAGCAGTCCTTCCTCNACCGCCCGCCGGAAAGGCGCACCATGGTGAAACTTGGAACCAAGATAGTCATCCCCAGTGTCACAATGTGCGTCAAAATGAACCATGCCAACCGGCCCAGTCTTNGTAATAGCACGAAAAATTGGCAAGGTAATAGAGTGATCACCCCCAGCAGATAGCGGAATCACCGATGCTTCGTTTAAGCGTGTGAAAAATTCGGCGATCTCATCAAGACTACTCTCTAGGTGAAATGGCGACTGCACCCACGCATCACCCACATCAGCGACACGAGCCAAATCATGTGGGCTGATGCCACTGGACTGATGCATTCGACGCATCAAACTCGACTGATTGCGAATCTCCCGTGGGCCATGCCGCGCACCGGGACGATTGGTAACACCTCCGTCAAACGGTACCCCGACTAACCCAATATCCACATTATCCAATTCTTCTTCGTAAGGCGCTCGCAGGAAGGTCGGCACTCCGGTATAACGTGGACGCTGTATCGGATCAGAAAATCCCTCATATTTATACATCGTTATTCTCCATTCCGTGTATAAGTTTCCACGGCATAATAGGAAGGATAGATTATCCATGATCCCACGTACCAAATTCGACCCCAAGGTGCCGACTCGTAGTCCTATCGATGTTTTACAACCGGCCGACCCTTCGAAATCCTGAACATGACAAATCCTGGTACTTTTCTTCGCCGTCTGTTTGAGACAGCAGTCAGTGCCGCAGCCCCACATCACGTTGTCGGACCTTACTTACCTTCACCTCCGGCCGGCAAAACGGTTGTGGTGGGNGCGGGAAAAGCAGCGGCCGCCATGGCGAGTGCCGTCGAAGCCGCCGCACCAGGGCCAATGGAGGGTATTGTTGTGACACGTTACGGACATGATTCACCTTGCCACTCAATCGATGTAGTAGAGGCGGGACATCCAATACCGGACGCAATCGGACAGACAACGGCTCAGCGCCTACTCAGCCTTGCAAAATCCCTGACTCCGAACGATCTCCTTTTGTGCTTATGGTCAGGCGGCGGGTCGGCCCTCCTGACGTTACCGGGCTTTGGAGTATCCCTAGAAGATAAACAATTAATTAATCTGCAATTACTAAAGTCGGGCGCTGCAATCACCGAGATTAACTGCGTGCGGAAACACCTTTCAGCCATCAAAGGAGGACGCCTGGCCGAAGCGGCGCATGGGGCACGCATCGAAAGCCTGATTATCTCTGATGTGGCCGGAGATGACCTTGCGGTGATTGCTTCGGGCCCCACTGTCGGCGACCCGACCAGTTGCACCGATGCACTGGATATCCTCCAACACTACGACATCAATGTACCCTCCACGCTAACCGATATGCTCAAGAGCGGTGTCTCGGAAACCCCATGGCCTGACGACCCACTCTTTGAGCAAACGCGCCATCATATTATTGCATCGGGACAACAGTCCTTAACAGCAGCAATGTCGCTGGCCGAGTCGCGGGGATTTCGGGTTATCAGTCTTGGCGATCAGATCGAGGGCGATTCGCGCGAAGTTGCACTTAATCACGCTGCCCAGTTTCGTCAATACATCGCCGGCGACCCCACTCTACCACTCGTTATGTTCTCCGGNGGCGAGACCACCGTGACTGTGCGCGGTCAGGGCCGCGGAGGACCAAACCGAGAGTTTCTCCTCGCGCTGGCGTTAGAACTCGATGCCGATCCCACGATCTGGGCGCTGGCGGGTGATACCGATGGAATAGATGGTAGCGACGATGACGCAGGCGCTGTGATTAGTCCTGATACCCTACAACGCGCTGCGCTTCTTGGTGTCGATGCGGCTGACGCACTNGAAACAAACGATGTCGGGCAATTTTTTTCCGCTATCGGNGACAACCTTACCACNGGCCCAACTCGAACAAATGTTAATGACTTCAGAGTGTTGCTATATCAACCTGATACTTGATATNGCCGACTTTTACCTCGACTCGCCAGGAGTACTGACAGATGGGAAACAGACTAAGCAAAATCTATACACGTACCGGTGATGACGGCACCACCGGCCTTGGAGACGGCTCACGAGTGCCGAAAACTGATCCTCGAGTAGAAGCTATGGGTGCGATTGATGAATTAAACAGCGTTATTGGCCTATTGATGACCGAAGATCTACCTGATGACATTGATCAGTGTTGCACCGGAATTCAACACACCTTGTTTGATCTTGGCGGCGAACTCAGCATCCCCGGTTACAGCCTGGTTAAGACTCAAGATGTGGCCCGCCTAGAAGAAACCCTAGACAAACTGAACGCGCANTTGACGCCACTAAAAGAATTCATCCTGCCGGGCGGCTGTCGAAGTGCCGCGTTTTGTCATCAGGCCAGGAGCGTCTGCCGGCGCGTGGAGCGCCGTCTGCTTGCCGTCAACGACGAGACCCCCGTATCAGCAACAAGCCTTGCTTACGTCAATCGATTGTCTGATCTCTTGTTTGTAACCGCACGAAGTCTGAATCGTGCGGCGGGACACTCTGACGTCCTGTGGCACCATGAACGTNAAGCTCCATGAACTGCCTCGACTCGAGTTAACACCCTGNTTAATGCTGACACCTCAAGACAATATCACCGCATCGCGACGGCACTGCGCCCAATCAAAACATGGCCCTGGATCTGATTTCCTGTCGGGTGCAATGTCACTGTGCCCGAAGAGATGGTCTGCCGTTACCGCTGGAAATTCCCGTATCAATGACTGATTGAGTCGGGCTAAAGACCGATATTGGGCCTCTTCGTAGGGATTTGTATCAGTTCCTTCAAGCTCAACACCGATGGAAAAGTCGTTTACAGCAGTCCGGCCCAGACAAGAGGAAATTCCGGCATGCCAGGCACGCATAGTGACTGGAACGAATTGGAAGATTTCTCCGTCGCGACGAATCAAAAAATGGGCCGAGACTTTGAGTCCTTTGAGCGGGAAAAAACTGGGGTGCGCGTTGACATCGAGCTGATTAAGGAACAATCGAATCACCGCATCCCCACCAAATTGCCCGGCAGGGAGACTGATTCCATGAAGCACAATGACCTCTACTTGGGCGCCTTCAGGCCGGGCATCACAATTCGGTGAAAGTAATTGGCGAAGGCCGGAGACCCAACCGGTCTCACTGTCAACGGAAAATAACGCGTCGTTGGTCAATTGCATTTACCCCTCTGACCCCATCGTATCCGACATCGCCTGAGATTCAAGAGAGGGTACCCGATCGACATCCCTTACACACCGTATTGGTGAGACGTTTGAGCTCAGAATGAGGCCACCGCTAGTGTCATAGCGGAGTCACTACACCTGGATTCCTTCGCCACGCCGCTCGAACGCGGGAAAAGTTCAGGAGCGCGTCAGTTAACTAGCGCTGCCTTCAGCTGTTTCNATTGGCTGATCTACCAGTTGAACGTAAGCCATGGGAGCATTATCGCCGCGTCGAAAACCACACTTGAGTATCCTGGTGTAGCCACCCGGTCGCGTCTTGTACCGTGGCGCCAATTCATCGAACAGTTTACCGACGATATCCTTATCTCGGAGCCGTGCAAAAGCGAGGCGTCGACGTGCCATCGTTGGATTCTTAGCCATCGTAATCAGCGGCTCGGCAACGCGGCGTAACTCTTTGGCCTTTGGCAACGTAGTNCGTATCTGTTCGTGACGAAACAATGACACGGCCATATTTCTAAACATGGCTTGCCGATGACTTGACGTTCGGCCGAGTTTACGACCGCTTTTCTGGTGGCGCATTGGAACAATCCCCGACTAGACTAGTGCAGGCCCTCGTGGGCATCGCGCTGTAATGATAACGGAGGCCAATTTTCGATTTTGACTCCCAGCGACAGCCCCCGACTGGCGAGTACATCCTTTATTTCCGTCAGGGANTTTTTACCAAGATTGGGCGTCTTGAGAAGCTCCACCTCTGTTNTCTGAACCAGATCACCGATGTGATAGATATTCTCAGCTTTCAGNCAATTTGCCGAGCGCACCGTTAACTCCAAATCATCCACGGTTCGGAGTANCAATGGATCAACATATTCCTGTGCTATATCAGTAGTNGCGCGCTGCGATTCCTCNAGCCTTACAAAGACAGAAATTTGCTCATGCAGGATCGTTGCNGCAGTCCGTACCGCCTCTTCNGGATCGATGGTCCCGTTGGTTTCCAAATCAATAACCAGTTTGTCAAGATCCGTGCGCTGCTCAACTCGGGCATTTTCGACCACATAGGAGACTCGCCGCACTGGACTNTAGGATGCATCGAGTTTCAGCGCGCCGATGGTCAGCGCCTCGTCCTCGTCCCTGTTGGACTCAACCACCTGATAGCCCCGTCCNGTCGTAACAGTCAGAGTCATATTCAGCTCCCCATCACCGGATAGGTTTGCCAGAACATGATTCGGGTCAACAATCTCAACATCATGGTCGAGCTGTATATCAGCAGCGGTCACCGTACCCTCGCCCTTTCGACTGAGATGCAGAACCGCTTCTTGGCGAGTGTGCATTCGAATTGCTAACCCCTTCAGATTGAGCAGTATATCGATAACGTCCTCCTGCACACCGTCAATGGCCCCGTATTCATGGAGCACGCCATCAATCTTGACCTCTGTTACGGCCGCCCCCGGCAGGGAGGAAAGCAGAATTCTGCGCAGCGCATTGCCGAGGGTATAGCCGAAGCCACGTTCAAGTGGCTCTAGCGTCACACGCGCACGCGCTTCATTAATATTTTCAACTGAAATCACGTTTGGCTTTAGGAAACCAGAACTCGAAACTTGCATCAGCACTTGTCCTCGTTAGATCTGAGAAAACGACTTTGACGCTATCCACATAGTGGAGCGCCGAAAATTATCTGGAATACAACGCTACAACTAAGGCTTCATTAATGTCTTGCGACAAATCAATACGTTCTGGACACACCTTGAAAGTACCCTTTACGGCTTTGACATCAACATCCACCCAGGACACAAAACCGACTTGCTCCGCGATCTCCATCGCCGCCTTAATCCGCAACTGGGTCTTGCTCTTTTCTCGAATTTCTATCTCATCGCCAACTGCTACTTGATAAGAAGGAATGTTCACACGGCGCCCGTTAACAATCACCGCATTATGAGTCACTAACTGCCGTGCCTCGGCTCGAGTAATCGCAAAACCCATTCGCAACGTCACGTTATCAAGACGCGATTCGAGTAACTGCAGCAGCAGTTCACCAGTGGCACCTGTCCGTCGAGAAGCTTCCTGGTAATAGTTACGGAACTGCTTCTCCATGATGCCATAAATTCGGCGAAGTTTTTGCTTCTCTCGGAGTTGAGTCCCGTAAACTGTCACACGCGGTCGGCGCCCGCCCGCTTTAAATCCAGGTGGTCGATCAAACTTACACTTCGAATCAAGCGGTCGTATCGGGCTTTTCAGGAACAGGTCTGTTCCTTCACGCCGAGCCAGCTTACAGGTTGGTCCTCTATATCGAGCCATTAGCGAAATTCTCCAACTAGACGCGTCGGCGCTTTGGGGGCCGACAGCCGTTATGTGCGATTGTGGTTGCATCGGAAATCGTATTAATTTCAAACCCCAGTGCATTGAGGGCACGAACTGACGAGTCTCTTCCTGGGCCTGGTCCTTTTATGCGGATGTCAAGCTGCTGCATCCCCATATCGCGAGCGGCCTTTCCAGCCGTTTCAGCAGCAACTTGGGCTGCGAAAGGAGTACTCTTTCGGCTGCCCCTGAAACCGGCTCCACCCGCAGTTGCCCAAGACACCGCATTGCCGTGCCGATCCGTAATTGTAATGATTGTGTTGTTAAAAGTAGCGTGAATGTGGGCAATGCCCTCGACAACAACACGTCTTGCTTTCACTTTCGAACGTTTTTTTGATTTCGCCTTCGCCATGGTATGTGCTCGTTATTTCTTGATGGGTCGGCGCGGCCCCTTACGGGTACGAGCATTGGTTGAGGTTCGTTGACCCCGCACGGGCAAGCCTCGTCGATGACGCAGCCCCCGATAACAACCGAGATCCATTAAACGCTTGATGTTCATCGACACCTCACGCCGCAAGTCCCCCTCGATCTGGAAGTTAGCGACAGCCGAACGCAATCGGTCCGCATCCTCATCAGACAACTCAAAGACCTTGGTTGACGGCACTACTGCGGCTGCATCGCAGACTTTCTGTGCCCGAGCGCTCCCCACGCCATAAATCGATGTCAAAGCAATTCCGACATGCTTATTGGGCGGCAGATTAATCCCGGCTATACGGGCCATTGGTCATCTCCTCGAGTGGTCAGTTCACTGATCGAACAAACCGATTGCGTAATATTTTCTTGACTCACACTCAGCACTCTAGTTGGATCATTATTTGCAGTTTCTAAACTCATTATCCCTGGCGCTGCTTATGTCGGGGATCACTGCAAATGACCCGTAGGACGCCTTTGCGCCGAACGACCTTGCAGTGACGACAGATTTTCTTAACCGAAGCACGTACTTTCATAATACCCTCTCCACTTTCTTGCCCGCTTGTGCCTGGTTCCTCATCGAATCGCGCCTAAACCACCACCGACCAGCGACGTTTTTCGCATCAAACTTTCGTACTGACGCGACATTAGATACGACTGGACTTGTGACATGAGATCCATCATGACCACGACGATAATCAACAAGGAGGTCCCGCCAAAATAGAACGGCACACTCCATTTCACAATCATAAATTCTGGAATTAGGCAAACAATCGTAAGATACACGGCACCAGCGAGCGTTAACCGAGACACCACTTTGTCGATGTACTGAGCACTCTGTGTCCCTGGCCGAATGCCGGGAATAAAAGCTCCCGATTTCTTTAAGTTGTCTGCAATCTCGGTCGGATTGAAAACCAACGCCGTATAGAAAAAACAAAAGAACAAAATCATTCCTGCGTACAGCAGGGCGTAAATTGGCTGCCCCGGACCGAGTGTCGTGGCGATGTCTCGCAACCAGCCCATTCCTTCCGCCTGACCGAACCAACTTCCGAGGCTCGCCGGAAACAGAATAATGCTTGATGCAAATATCGGAGGAATAACCCCGGCCATATTCAGTTTCAACGGCAAATGACTGGTCTGCCCAGCCAACATCTGCCGTCCTTGTTGCCGCTTTGCATAATTGACGGTAATCCGCCGCTGGCCGCGCTCTACGAACACAACAACTCCTGTAATCACTATGACTCCGACGAACAGCGCCAACACACCCAGTGGCGTGAAACTGCCTGTTCGTGCGAGTTCCAGTGTGCCAGCGACCGCAGCTGGCAATCCGGCAACGATACTGCCGAAAATAATTAACGAGATACCGTTGCCGATTCCTCGCTCGGAAATCTGCTCGCCCAACCAAACCAGGAACATGGTACCGGTCACGAGACTTGCCACCGTGGTGATCTTGAAGCCAAGTCCCGGTATCAGGACAACCGGCCCTCCGCCTGCCATCTGTCCTTCGATTGCGATCGCAATCCCGAGGGCCTGAAACGTTGCAAGCACCACGGTGCCGTACCGAGTGTACTGGGTGATTTTTCGACGGCCTGCCTCGCCCTCTTTTTTTAACTGTTCGAGTTGCGGAATAACAGCGCTCATCATCTGCATGATGATCGATGCNGATATNTAAGGCATCACTCCCAGAGCCAAGANCGATAACCGAGTGAGCGCTCCACCAGAGAACATATTGAATACGTCGATGATCGACCCGCGGGTCTGTTCGAATAGCGCCGCTACTGCGACCGGATCCACACCCGGCACCGGAATATGAGTACCGAATCGAAAAACGACCATCGCCCCTAAAACAAACAAAATCCGCTGCCGGAGTTCCGTTAATTTTCCGAGTCCTGCTAGTGCCGAGATCGCCATACTTCAACTCTCCACTCGGCCCCCGGCCTGCTCAATCGCTTCACGCGCTCCCTTAGTCGCGCTGATACCGCGCAATACCACAACCCGCTCAATCTTTCCCGACGCGATCACTTTGGCGCGGATCGTATTGCGATTAACAATGCCTGCTGCCTTCAAAGCGCTTAAATCGACATCACTATTTTCTAACTGGCCAAGTTCGTGCAGTCGCACCTCNGCCACTCGTCGCCGCGTCAAGGANCGAAAACCACGCTTCGGTACCCGCCGTTGCAACGGCATCTGTCCACCTTCAAAACCGATCTTAATGCTCCCTCCTGACCGCGATTTCTGGCCGTTCAACCCACGTCCACCCGTCTTACCGATGCCTGAACCAGGACCCCGGCCACGCCGTGTCCGCTTAGGTCGAGACCCNTCTGCCGGCTTAAGATCGTTTAACCGCATACTAATTCTCCTCAACACGCACCAGATGCATGACCTTATTGATCATTCCACGCACCGCGGGTGTGTCTTCAACCTCCACCGTCTGGCGCATCTTGCGTAGACCGAGACCATGGACAGTCGCCAATTGCTTGGCCCCACGCCCGTATTTGCTGCGCACCAATGTGACCCTTAACCGTTTATCTGTCATCGCGACTCCTCACATGCCTCAGATAAGCCAGAACAAATCATGCTGAGACCTGGTTAGCAACCTTGCCGCGACGAGCTGCCACTTCTTCTGGGCTGCGCATTCGACGTAGACCATCGATCGTTGCACGAGCAACGTTTACCGGATTTGTTGTGCCAATCACTTTTGCGAGAACATCACGAACACCAACTGCGTCAAAAATTGCCCNCATCGTTCCACCCGCGATCACGCCAGTGCCTTCCGATGCCGGTCGAATCACGACTCTTGCGGCACCGTGCCGTCCAACAATGGGGTAATGGACGCTGCCATTGCGAAGATTCACCTTGATCATTCGCCGACGCGCATCCTCCATTGCTTTTTGCACTGCAACAGGCACTTCACGCGCCTTAGCACGACCGATGCCGACTCGACCTTGGCCATCACCAACAACAGTGAGTGCAGAGAATCCAAAGATACGGCCCCCTTTAACCACTTTCGCTACCCGCCGAATGTTGATCAGTTGTTCATGCAGGCCTGAGTTATCCGCTGCCTGGTGATTTGATTTTTCTGCCATTAATGTATTCGCCCTTCAAAGAATCAGAACTGAAGTCCACCTTCTCTTGCTGCGTCTGCCAACGCCTTTACTCGACCGTGGTACTTGTAACCGGACCGGTCGAATGCAACTCGACTGACACCCGTCGCAATAGCCCTGTCGGCTAAGCGCTTACCCACCGCCTGAGCAGCTGCGACGTTACCACCATACTTAATCTGGTCCCGCAATTCGCGTTCTGTTGTCGACGCGCTGACTATCACCTGGGCCTTNCCCTCATCGATTATCTGTGCNTAAACATGCCGTGGAGACCGATACACACACAGGCGATACGACCCCAGACGCTTAATCCGGGCCCGCGTCCTGGTTGAGCGTCTTAACCTCGCTTTTTTCTTATTAAACATGTTCTCAAATTCTTAAACTGTGGTTACGCTTTCTTCGCCTGCTTTCGACGGACCTGCTCATCGGCATAGCGCACACCCTTGCCCTTGTAGGGCTCAGGGGGTCGAAATCTACGAATTTCAGCAGCCGTCTGACCGACCAGCTGCTTATCCGTGCCCGAAACGACTATTTCGGTCTGACTCGGAGTTTCAACCGAAACACCCTTAGCAATCTGATAAACCACTGGGTGGGAAAATCCCAGACTCAGATTCAATGAATTCCCTTGGGCCTGCGCTCGGTAACCGACGCCTACGATTGTTAACTTTTTCTCGTAACCGACAGATACACCGGTAACCATGTTGCTAACCAGTGCACGCATGGTCCCAGCCATAGCCATCGCACTATCGTCTGTTGATGCCGCTAAGCGAATCTGATTGCCCTCGTGCACCATGTCGACGGTCGAATGCAAATTGAGTGATAACTCACCTTTCGGACCTTTTACTTGGATATGTCGTCCGTTCATTTTTACTTCAACACTCGACGGCAGATCGACTGGGTTTTTGGCTACGCGTGACATCTAACTCGGCCTCCCGTTCGATAGGTCCAAACCATTAGCTGATACATTATTGTGAGTCTCTGGATCAACACACTCGGCACAAAACTTCGCCGCCCAACCCTTCAGTGCGGGCCTGTTTATCAGTCATCAACCCACGTGAGGTCGATATGACCACAATGCCCAAACCACCATTAGCAGATGGCAGTTCATCTGCCCCGCAATACACTCGCCAACCTGGCTTGCTGACCCGCGTCAACTCCTCGATCACCGGCTCACCTCGATAATACTTAAGGGTGACATTGAGGGTCGCTTTGTTGTCAACCTCGGCCAACTCCCAACCCGTAACAAACCCCTCGTCAGCAAGCACTTTAGCGATAGCCGTCTTCGCCTTTGAAGACGGCATGGTAATTGTTGGCTTGCCTGCTGACAGGCCGTTACGAATCCGCGTCAACATATCGGCAATCGGATCAGACATACTCATAAGTTCTATCGACTCCCCTTTCTCACCAACTGGCCTTGATGACGCCTGGCGCTTCTCCACGCAAGATAATTTCCCGAAGGATGTTTCGACTTAATCCAAAACGACGAAAATAACCTCTCGGTCTGCCGGTCAAGGCACACCGATTCCGTTGCCGACTTCGTGAAGAGTCGCGGGGCAATCGTTGAAGATTCATCATCGCCTCACGTCGCTCTTCTTCGCTCAACCCTTCGTCAAGTACCTGCTGCTTCAACGTCGCCCGCTCATCAGAATACTGTTGCTCAAGTTTTTTGCGCTTTACTTCACGCGCAACCATCGATTTCTTTGCCATATCAGGCGATCCTTATCTAATTAGTTACGCAGCGGAAAATTGAATGCCCTTAATAGCGCTTCCGCTTCCGCATCAGTTTTCGCCGATGTGGTTATCGCTATGTCCAACCCTCGAATTGTGTCGATCTTGTCATAGTCAACTTCGGGGAAAATGATCTGTTCCTTGCAACCCAAACTGTAGTTGCCGCGCCCATCGAACGCCCGCTCGGGAAGGCCCCGGAAATCACGCGTTCGGGGCAATGCCACAGAAATCAATCGATCAAGAAACTCATACATCCGTTCCCGACGGAGAGTGACCTTACAGCCAATCGACCATCCTTCCCTCACCTTAAACGCCGCAACAGACTTCCGCGCCTTTGTGATGATAGGTTTTTGCCCAGCGATCTTGGTGAGATCATTGACGGCCAATTCCAGCACATTCTTGTCTACCAACGCCTCACCCACTCCCATATTTAGCGTGATCTTCTGGACTCGGGGAACTTGCATAATGCTCATATACTTGAACTGTTCATACAACGCCGGCACCACGGTATCCCGGTAATAGTCTTCTAGCCTCGTCATTTCGTCGTGCCTAATCTTTAATCTTGATCAATCACTTCACCATCTGACTTGAAAAAACGCACCTTGCGTCCATCTTCAAGCCACTTAATACCGATACGATCACCCTTGTTCGAGTTCGGGTTGTACACAGCGACATTCGACAGGGCGACCGGCATCTCTTTCTGAATGATCCCACCCGTCTCACCCTTATTGGGATTGGGTCGAACGTGTTTCTTGACCACATTAACGCTGTCGACCAACACCTGACGGTTATTCAATATTCGCAACACAGTTCCCCGCTTTCCTTTGTCCCGGCCCGCAAGAACGATGACATCATCACCCTTAATAATCTTATTCATACTGCGGCGTCCATAATTCTGTTCATCGCAGCGCCCCTACAGCACCTCTGGCGCGAGCGAAATAATCCGCATGAACTTTTCTGTTCTCAGTTCCCGAGTTACCGGTCCGAAAATGCGGGTTCCAATCGGCTGNAANTGAGGGTTGAGCAGTACCGCTGCATTGCGGTCAAAACGGANCAGAGATCCATCTGCTCTCCGCACNCCATGCCGAGTGCGCACTACTACTGCGTCGAACAACTCACCCTTTTTCACACGGCTGTTTGGTATTGCCTCTTTTATAGTAACCTTAATCACATCNCCCACTCCGGCATAACGGCGTTTGGAACCGCCGAGCACCTTAATGCACTGGATGCGTCGGGCACCGCTATTGTCAGCCACGTCTAGCATGGTCTGTACCTGAATCATCCCTCGCCTCCCTGGCNAGATCGGCCAACGACCTCGACAACCTGCCAGTTCTTGGTCTTTGACAAGGGGCGACACTCCTTAAGCAAAACGGTATCTCCNTCACGNCATTCATTGCTCTCGTCATGAACATGCAATTTNGTTGAGCGTCGAATGTATTTCTTATACAACGGATGCTGCAATCGCCGCTCCACCAAAACAGTGACGGTCTTGTCCATTTTACAACTGATAACGCGNCCCCTTACGGTGCGTCCCTGCGGCGCCGTGCTTACCTGACCGACATCACTTGGCTCATGATCACTCATGCACTACTCCTGTCAATTTCAGTCATACGCGTCTTTATGCGGGCAATATCTCGGCGCACACTCTTAAATCTGGAGGGATTGGCCAACTGTCCCGTACCACGCTGCATTCGAAGATTGAACTGCTCTTTTCGCAACTCAAGCANTTCAGACTCCAACTCGGTTGTTGACAACGAGGAAATTTTCTCTTTATCTGCCATATCAAGCAGGCTGCCGTTTCACAAAGGAAGTGGCGATGGGGAGTTTGGCACCCGCTAAGCGCAATGCTTCTCGTGCAAGAGGCTCGCCCACGCCCTGAAGTTCGTATAGCACCATCCCAGGCTGAACCAACGCAACCCAATATTCAGGATTACCCTTCCCCTTGCCCATNCGCACTTCCAGCGGCTTCTTTGATACTGGCTTATCAGGAAACACTCGAATCCAGACTCGAGCACCGCGTTTCACGTAACGGTTGATCGCTCGACGTGCGGCTTCAATCTGTCGCGAGGTAAGCCGGCCTCTACCCGTACATTTAAGTCCATACTCACCGAAACTGACACGACTGCCCCGTTGCGCTAAGCCCCGATTGCGACCCTTTTGTTGTTTCCTGTATTTAGTTCTTTTCGGCTGCAGCATGACCCTGGTATTCCGTCTGTCAATTATTCCTGTTGATGCGATGCCCGCTAGGCAGCGGCGGTCGGAGTCTCAGTCTCTTCTTGCTCATCGGCCGGCATGATTTCACCGTTGAAGATCCATACCTTCACACCGATGACACCATAAGTCGTGTGCGCTTCAGCAAAACCATAATCCACATCTGCTCTTAGGGTGTGCAATGGCACGCGACCCTCGCGATACCACTCTGTCCGAGCAATTTCCGCTCCGTTTAGACGGCCAGCCACCATTACCTTGACGCCCTGAGCACCCAGGCGCATTGCATTTTGCACGGCCCGGCGCATGGCACGACGGAACATGATTCGTTTAACCAACTGTTGACAGATGTTGTCAGCTACCAGCCTTGCATCCAGTTCTGGCTTCCTGATCTCTTCAACAGAAACCTGCACTGGGCCCCCATTCATTGCCATCAACGCTCTGCGCAGGCGCTCAATGTCCTCACCCTTTTTACCAATCACGATACCGGGCCTCCCGGTATGTAGAGTTACGTTTAGAGAGGTTCCCGCACGCAGCAACTCAATCCTGCTAACTGCCGCGTTCGACAATCTGTCACGGAGAAAGCGCCTGACTTTCTGATCGGCGACCAAATTCGTCGCATAATTCTTACCCGTTGCAAACCACTTTGCGTCCCAGTCCCGAATAATGCCGAGGCGAAAGCCAATTGGGTGGACCTTCTGACCCATTTAATTACCCCTCCTCTTTTCGTCACTGACCGTAACAGTAATATGGCTGGTGCGCTTAATAATCGATGCCGCACGACCCTTTGCTCGCGCCCTCCATCGTTTCATTACCGGTCCTTCATCAACCATGATCGAATGCACTCGCAACTCATCGATATCGGCACCTTCGTTGTGCTCGGCATTGGCAATAGCCGACTCAAGCGCCTTGCGGATGGGCAAAGCGGCTTTACGTGGGCTGAACTGAAGCAACTCCAGCGCCCGTGCTACGGGTTGGCGGCGAACCTGGTCCGCAACAAGCCGACACTTCTGTGGAGAAATGCGAATGTACTTGGCAAGTGCCTTGACTTCCATTATCGGGTTCCGTTACTTGGCCTTGCGGTCTGCCGCATGGCTCCTAAATGTACGAGTGGCTGCAAACTCACCCAACTTATGGCCCACCATGTTTTCAGTAACGAGGACCGGAATGTGCTGGCGACCGTTATGGACCGCAATCGTAAGCCCGACAAATTCTGGCATCACCACTGAACGGCGCGACCAGGTGCGGATTGGGCGTCTCGACCCCGCACCGCGAGCTGCCATCGCTTTCGTCCATAAATGGCCATCCACAAAAGGGCCCTTTTTAACTGATCGGGGCATGGCTACTTTCTCCTACGCCGGCGCATAATCATGCTGTCCGTTCGCTTGTTGTGTCTTGTTCTGTGTCCTTTGGTAGGAACGCCCCAAGGGGTAACAGGGTCACGCCCACCAGAGGTCCGCCCCTCTCCGCCACCGTGCGGGTGATCTACCGGGTTCATCGCCACTCCTCGCACAGTAGGCCGAATTCCCCGCCATCGCTTGGCACCCGCCTTACCCAATTTTCGCAGCGAATTTTCCTGGTTACCCACTTCACCAACCGTAGCAGAACAGTTCACGTGAATCCTGCGCATTTCACCGGAACGCAGTCTCAACAAGGCATACTGCCCTTCGCGCCCCACGTACTGAGCGGAGACTCCCGCCGAACGGGCCAGTTGCGCGCCCTTTCCAGGTTTTAGTTCGATACAGTGAACAACGGTTCCAATCGGTATGCTCCGCAACGGTAAATTATTACCAGCGCGAATGGCCGCTTCAGACCCGGATTCGACACGATCACCTGCCGTTAAACCCCGCGGAGCGACGATGTAGCGACGCTCGCCATCAGCATACAGCAACAACGCGATGTGTGCGCTGCGATTCGGGTCATACTCCAAACGCTCTACCCGAGCCGATACACTTGTCTTGTTTCGCTTGAAGTCGATAAGTCGATAATGGCGTTTGTGCCCACCACCACGATGCCGCACAGTGATGCGACCCATGTTGTTGCGTCCATCTATGGTCTTCTTCGGCACCACCAGTGGAGCATAGGGTCGCCCTTTGTGAAGTTCGGGCGAAACAACTTTGACCATGCCACGACGGCCTGGTGATGTCGGTTTTTGTCTGATCAGTGGCATTTTTTTTTAATCACCTAACCCACGATTGGATTAATAAGGTCAAGCCCCCGAACCCAGAAAATCGATATCATCGCCTGCCGCCAGCCGCACATAAGCCTTTTTCCAGTTGTTTCGCTTACCGGGAGTTTTCCCAAATCGCTTAATTTTTCCGCGCACGTTCAACACCTGCACTGCCGTAACCGATACATCGAATAATTTCTCTACCGCCTCTCGCACTTCGGCTTTGGTCGCATTCTCCAACACCTCGAAAACAACTTGTCGATTAGCTTCCGCGGCATTAGTGCTCTTCTCCGATACCACCGGACGAAGCAAAACCTGATGCATCCGTTCCGCGTTCATTGCAGTGACGACTCCAATTTTTTCAGTGCCGCCGACGTCAATATCACGGTATCGTGATCAATCAAACTGACAGGGTCAATGTGCGCCACCTCAGATGCATTAACGCCCACGACATTGCGACAAGCCAAGGCGAGAGATTCATGGTGCTCGGCCGTGACAAGAAAAATTCGGCGCTTGTCAACGACGTCTAACTGCTTAAGGAGCGCAATCAATAGGCGTGTTCTCGGCTCGTCAAGCTCGATGGCGTCACACAGTCGCAACCGATCTTGGCGTACGAGTTCCGACAAAATCGAGCGGAGTGCGACACGGTATGCCTTGCGATTTACTTTTTGCGCATAACTACGGGTGCTGGCGGCAAATATCGTGCCACCGCCACGCCACAAGGGACTACGAATCGTGCCAGCCCGAGCGCTACCGGTACCTTTCTGCCGAAATGGCTTTCGCCCACCGCCTCGTACCCGTGACCGGTTTTTCTGCGCGCTGGTTCCAGCGCGCCCACCAGCCAGGTAAGCCGTTACCACCTGATGGACCAAAGGCTCTTTAAACGGCACACCAAACACAGTTTCATCCACCGCAACCATGCCGGACGGATTACCATCTGCTTGTATAACGGGGAGATCCATTAAATTCATCCCTGATCTTGTTCGGCTGCCGGCGCTCGGCTGACAGTCGCGCCTCTCGATTTCACCGACGGTTCAATGACAAGATCAAACCCGCGGGGTCCCGGTACCGAACCCCGAATAAGGACGAGATTGCGCTTACTGTCCACTCGAACCACCGTTAGGTTTTGCTGTGTGCGATTCACATTGCCCATGTGACCGGCCATTTTCTTTCCTTTAAAAACTCGCCCGGGATCCTGATTCTGCCCGATCGAACCTGGCTTCCGATGCGCTTTTGAATTGCCATGGGTCGCTCGACCACCAGCAAAACCATGTCGTCGCATCACTCCTGCAAACCCACGACCTTTGGTTGTACCTTGAACATCAACACTCTGGCCGACCTCTAACATATCAGGGCCGATCGCGCTCCCCAACTCATAGGCAGCCGCAACATCGGCATCCACTCGAAACTCCCACGTCCCACGACCCGGTTCAACGTTCGCGGCCGCGTAGTGCCCCTTTAACGCTTGGCTGACACGGCCAGGACGCCGACTACCGACCGTAACCTGTAAAGCGCAGTAACCATCTCGATCGAGGCCTTTGACCTGCGTCACATAATTCGGCTCCACCTCCACCACGGTAACCGGTGTGGATCGGCCCGCATCATCGAATATACGGGTCATGCCCACCTTCTTTCCTATGATACCGAGCGCCATGATTGATCCTTTGTCCTGTGCTTCGCTGATCCGAATTAGCCCAATTTGATCTCGACATCAACGCCCGCAGCGAGATCAAGCTTCATCAATGCGTCGACCGTCTTATCGGTCGGCTCAACAATGTCCATGATCCGCTTGTAAATTCGTATTTCCATCTGATCACGAGAGGCTTTGTATTTATGCGGAGAACGAAGCAGGTTGTAACGTTCCTTCTTTGTCGGCAGAGGAATTGGCCCACGCACAATCGCACCAGTCCGCCGGGCGGTGTCTACGATTTCCTGAGCTGAGCGATCAATCATTCGATGATCAAATGCCTTTAACCGGATCCTAATCTTCTGACTTGCTACGTTCGCTGCCATGAATTCTCTCTTAAATTAGCCTACCGTTGCGTGAGTGCTGCCAAACTACTTTCACTCAATGACACTAGCGACGACGCCGGCNCCTACTGTTCGACCACCTTCTCGAATGGCAAACCGTAANCCCTCTTCCATCGCAATCGGNGCAATTAACTTCGCCTTAAGATTTACGTTGTCNCCNGGCATCACCATCTCCACNCCCTCTGCTAACTCACACTGACCGGTNACATCGGTCGTGCGAAAATAGAACTGGGGACGATAACCTTGGAAAAACGGCGTATGACGACCACCTTCNTCCTTCGATAACACNTAAATCTCNGCCTCAAATACNGTGTGCGGNGTGATTGAACCAGGCTTCGANAACACTTGACCCCGCTCNACTTCTTCCCNCTTAACACCNCGCAACAATACACCCACGTTGTCACCCGCTTGACCTTCATCAAGCAACTTCCTGAACATCTCTACCCCCGTGCAGGTNGTCTTCTCCGTNTCTTTAATACCAACAATCTCTACCTCTTCNCCNACCTTTACTACACCTCTCTCAANTCGACCAGTCACNACCGTGCCACGACCAGAAATTGAAAAAACATCCTCAATCGGCATTAAAAANGCACCGTCTATCGCCCGCTCAGGTTCNGGAATATANGAATCCAGCGCCTCTGCCAAACGAATGATCGACTCNTCACCCTGCTCCGACGCNTCACCTTCCAATGCCTTCAACGCCGAACCNNTAATNATCGGTGTGTCATCACCTGGAAAATCGTAACTCGTCAGTAGATCGCGTACCTCCATCTCTACCAACTCCAACAACTCNTCATCGTCCACCATATCGGCCTTGTTCAANTACACCACGATATAGGGCACNCCCACCTGCCGAGCTAACAGAATATGCTCNCGNGTCTGTGGCATCGGTCCGTCTGCTGCCGACACNACCAAAACCGCACCGTCCATCTGCGCCGCTCCGGTAATCATATTCTTTANATAATCCGCATGACCCGGGCAATCTACATGCGCGTAATGGCGCGCTTCNGNCTCATACTCTACATGAGCCGTCGCTATCGTAATCCCTCGCNCGCGTTCCTCCGGCGCATTGTCAATCTCGTCAAATGCCTTGNNCTCNCCGCCATATTTCNCNCCCAACACCCGCGTAATCGCCGCTGTCAGCGTCGTCTTGCCATGATCAACATGACCGATCGTNCCAACATTGACATGCGGCTTCGTTCGTTCAAATTTCTCTTTCGCCACTGCNTGATCTCCACATTAAATGATTAATGTCTGTTCGAGTAAAACGTTCCCNACCTAACTCGCTTTCTTCATCACTACCTCAGTCACACTCACCGGCGCTGNCNTGTAACANCCAAATTCCATCGAGTANGTCGCTCGTCCCTGCGTTGCAGATCGCAANGATGTCGCATAGCCAAACATCTCGGCGAGCGGCACATCTGACCGCACNACCTTACCCGACGGNACATCCTCAATCNCAATAATCACNCCTCGNCGCGAATTNATNTCACCAGTAACAGCNCCCATATANNCTTCAGGNGTGACNACTTCGACACGCATGATTGGCTCCANTAANTCCGGCGCNGCNCGCATACTTGCTTCTCGAAATGCTTGNATNGCAGCTGCTTTGAACGCGTGCTCCGAAGAATCNACCTCATGATACGANCCATCGAACAATGTTGTTTTTACGTCGATCACTGGATANCCNGCNACAACACCAGCTTCCATCGCTTCGCTAACGCCCTTCCTTACCGCNGGGATNTATTCNTTTGGCACCGAACCACCNTTAATCGCATCAACGAATTCAAACCCNGCTCCTGGNTCCGACGGCTCCACTCGGAGATGGACATGACCGTACTGCCCACGTCCGCCNGTCTGCTTCGCGTGCTTGTNTTCTTGNTCGATCATGCGGCCCAAGGTTTCTCGNTAAGCCACTTGAGGCTTACCNATNTTGGCATCTACANCGAACTCTCGCCGNAACCGATCGATNATGATNTCGAGATGCAATTCACCCATTCCNGAAATAATGGTCTGNCCCGATTCTTCATCNGAGGAAACCTTGAAAGACGGNTCCTCCTGAGCNAACTTACTCAGNGCAACACCTAANTTTTCCTGNTCAGATTTGGTCTTCGGNTCNACAGCCTGNGAAATAACAGGCTCNGGNAAATCCATCTGTTCCAACACGATATAANTGTCAGGANCACACAATGTGTCTCCCGTAGAAACATTCTTTAGCCCCACCGCNGCCGCGATATCACCCGCCCGGACTTCCTTCACTTCCTCCCGCGAATTAGCGTGCATCTGCAGAATACGACCAATTCTCTGTTTCTTACCTTTAACCGAGTTGAGCACGGTATCGCCCGTTTTCAAGACACCCGAATAAACACGGAAAAAGACCAACTGACCGACAAACGGATCCGTCATGATCTTAAACCCAAGTGCCGCAAAGCCTTCGTCATCCGATGCCTGACGTACGAGAATGGAGCCCTCTTTTTCACCCGCCCCTTCAATTGCAGCCACCTCGGTGGGATTTGGCAAATAATCAATCACCGCATCCAGTACCGCCTGAACACCCTTATTCTTGAAAGCAGAACCACATGTCACAAGAATAAGTTCGTTTGCATGTGTGCGCAAACGCAGCCCTTGCTTGATCTGATCGGTGGATAACGTTCCAGCATCGAGATAACTTTCGGTCAGCTCATCACTTGCCTCAGCCGCAGCGGCAACCATCTCTTCATGCAACTCACGCGCCCGTGGCTCGAGCGCCTCGGGAATAGTTGTTCTCTCAAATTTAGTGCCGTTGGTTTCCTCGTCCCAATAGATTGCCTGCATTTCGACCAGATCAATGACACCCTGAAAAACATCCTCAGCACCGATAGGCATTTGTATGGCAACGGTCGTTGCACCGAGCCGCTGCTGAATCTGTCCTACAACCCGTTCAAAGTCAGCACCCGTCCGATCCATCTTGTTGATAAAGGCCAGGCGCGGAACGCCGTAACGATCGGCCTGTCGCCACACCGTCTCAGATTGAGGCTCAACACCACCGACCGCGCAAAACACTGCAACCGCTCCATCGAGAACACGCAGGGACCGCTCGACCTCAATCGTAAAATCGACATGCCCAGGCGTGTCAATGATGTTNATTCTGTGNTCGGGATANTGTTGCTCCATACCNTGCCAAAAACACGTAGTNGCAGCCGAGGTAATCGTTATACCTCTTTCNTGTTCTTGTTCCATCCAATCCATAACNGCATTGCCGTCATGAACCTCACCTAACTTGTGGGAGATACCCGTATAAAAAAGGATGCGCTCGGTCGTNGTCGTCTTACCGGCATCAATATGAGCCATGATACCGATATTGCGGTAGTGCTCGAGAGGGATGGTTCTTGCCACGGTATATCCTGAGTAATGCCTTAAATAGAAATTTCGGTTGCGCGTCGAGCCTGCTACGTTTGTCAGAAACGATAATGAGAAAACGCCTTATTTGCCTCTGCCATTCGATGAACTTCATCTTTCTTGCGCGCCGCAGCGCCTCGGTTGTCAGCCGCGTCCATTAACTCACCCGCCAAACGTTGCGTCATCGATTTTTCACCACGCTTNCGCGNNGATTCAACTAACCAACGCATAGCAAGAGCGTTACGACGACTCGGTCGCACTTCAACTGGCACCTGGTAGGTGGCCCCACCAACACGTCGACTTTTAACCTCGACGACCGGCCGAATATTTTCCAGCGCTTGGTAGAAAATATCGAGCGGCTTCTCTGCTCCTCGGTCCTGGATGATGTCGAGCGCACCATAAATAATGCCCTCGGCAATTGACTTCTTACCATCGAGCATAATCACATTAATAAACTTAGCGACTGTCTGATCCTTAAACTTCGGATCCGGCAACATCACTCGTTTAGGTACTTCTCTACGCCTTGGCATCCCTATTTATTCCTAATCAGTTCTCGTTTTCGATGAGTTCATGATCTGCGTTCNTTAAGGAACATATGCCCCAAAANCGCCCACGCCAAGTGATCTCTTCCAACCACCATCATCCGTTAAAGCCGTTGGCGTACCCCCAAACCAACGCCTGGTTCATCCAATCCTGGCGTAACCGCTATTTGCCGCTAGCAACGTCTGGTTACCGTCGCGGCTTATTTTCACTCAATCCTAAAATTGAGCACTTTATTTNCCCGATCGAAAACTACTCGACNAGGCCCATTTAATACTTGTCTAAACGAACCGGGACCCGTGGTGTACCCGTGCCGCCTTCATGCTTTAGGTCGCTTAGCACCATACTTCGAACGCCCCTGTCGACGATCACCGACGCCAGACGTATCCAATGTGCCGCGCACCGTGTGGTACCGAACGCCGGGCAAATCCTTGACTCGCCCACCTCGAATCAGCACCACTGAGTGTTCCTGCAGATTGTGACCCTCACCACCGATATAACTCGTCACCTCGTAACCGTTGGTTAATCGCACCCGAGCCACCTTGCGCAATGCTGAATTCGGCTTCTTGGGTGTGGTCGTATACACGCGCGTACACACGCCCCGCTTCTGGGGCGACGCGGCCAGTGCCGGCACATTCGACTTCTTCCGGTGCCGGGACCGTGGTTTTCTGACCAACTGATTAATAGTAGGCATAAGTCTATCCCAGGGTCTCCATCAGGAACCCCGAAGAACCTTGCAAAAGGGCCGCGATTCTAGGCCGGGCCTCGAAGAAATGTCAAGTTTCATCACGATTTACGGCCTATAAGCAGCGTTCGACTCCAACTGGACTCGCCATCACTGATTCACCGCCTCTCCAATGTCTAAATGCCCCACATCGGTTGTCTCACCTGGCTCAGCGCCAAAAATCATTTCCTCGCGCTCATTGTCTTCCGCCACCACTTCTGCCCGTCGCCGCCGACGTTCCTCATGGAATGCTAATCCGGTCCCAGCAGGGATGAGGCGACCAACAATGACATTCTCTTTGAGACCACGCAGGTGATCGGTCTTCCCTTGCATCGATGCGTCGGTCAGAACACGGGTAGTTTCCTGAAAAGAAGCCGCGGAAATAAACGACTCNGTGCTGAGTGACCCTTTGGTAATACCCAACAGTATAGGCACGAAAACAGCAGGCTTCTTTCCATCTGCCACGAATGCGTCATTCTCTTTCAGCATAGTGGAACGCTCAACCATGTCATCTTTCAGGTATCGGGTATCGCCAGGCTTTGTGACACGCACCTTTCTCAACATCTGACGGACGATCACCTCGATATGCTTGTCATTGATCTTAACGCCCTGCAATCGATAAACCTCCTGCACTTCGTTAACAATAAATGTNGTCAATGGCTCCACCCCGAGCAACTCCAGAATATCTGCAGCGGCTCGAGGTCCTTCAACGATCTCATCCCCTCGCTCTATGTGTTCTCCCTCAAAAACACTAATTGGGCGAGTCTTCGNAATCTGCATCTCATGTTCTCGATTCTTATCATCCGTGATGACAAGTCGAACTTTGGTTTTCACTTCCTTACCAAAAGAGATCAGACCGCTATGCGTTGATAAAATGGCAGGTTCCTTTGCCCTTCGGGCCTCAAAGAGTTCCGCNACTCGAGGCAAACCACCGGTTATATCCCGCGTTTTTGAACCTTCTTGTGGAATCCTCGCCAACACGGCGCCTGCGTCTACCGCCTGTCCATCAACCGCCGTAATGGTTGCACCGGGAGGCATCTGGTAACGGGCTTCGCGTTCGCTTCCGGGAATTTTTTTCGCTACGCCACTAGCATCAACAACCTCGATGGCAGGGCGCATTTCCTGTGCGGTACCCCGCCTCTGTTTGGGGTCAAGCACCACATGTGTCGTGGAACCGGTCAGCTCATCCACCTGACGGGTCACTGTGACGCCATCATCCATATTCTTGAAACTGACCTTGCCCGGTACCACAGTGATGATGGGATGCGTATGCGGATCCCAGCTGGCAACCAACTGACCGGCAGCCACTGCATCACCGTCGTTAACCGTTAACTCGGCGCCGAAAGGCAACTTATATCGCTCACGATCAACACCATAAGCATCCTGAACAACCAACTCAGCGGATCGCGATATCACAATATTCCTGCCATCAGCGCGTCTGACAACCCGAAAGCGACCATAACGGGCAGTCCCCTCGCTCCTGACCGTGACCTTGCTGGCCGTAGCCGCTCGAGACGCGGCACCCCCAATATGAAAAGTACGCATAGTCAACTGGGTACCGGGTTCACCGATACTCTGTGCCGCCATGACCCCCACCGCCTCGCCCCGATTGACTAGATGTCCCCGGGCCAGATCACGTCCATAACATGTAGCGCAGATACCATAACGGGTCTCACACGTAACCGGCGAGCGCACCCTGATTTGATTGATATTGTGTTCTTCTACCAACTGTATGGCAGCCTCATCAATCATCTCACCCGGCTTCAGAAGGACTTGCCCCTGTGGACTCGCCACTTTTTCGCCAACCACTCGCCCAAGAATTCGATCCGTTAATGGAACCATGACCTCTCCACCCTGAACAACAGCGTCGAGAAGAATGCCCTGCTTTGTTCCACAATCATCGTCATTCACAACCAAGTCCTGACAGACGTCGACCAGTCGACGGGTGAGATAGCCTGAGTTGGCTGTTTTCAGCGCAGTGTCCGCCAGGCCCTTACGGGCGCCATGGGTAGAAATAAAGTACTGAAGAACATTCANTCCTTCNCGGAAATTAGCNGTGATTGGAGTTTCAATGATNGAGCCATCAGGTTTAGCCATCAGACCNCGCATNCCGGCCAGTTGTCGNATCTGCGCTGGACTGCCTCGCGCACCAGANTCAGCCATCATGTAGATTGAATTGAAAGATTCTTGAACTACTTCATTGCCATCAACGTCAACNACCACCTCGTGCTGAATTCCCTTCATCATCTCATCTGCTACCACCTCACTGGCGTGAGTCCAGATGTCCACAACCTTGTTATACCGCTCACCATCAGTCAGAAGGCCTGAGCTGTACTGTTCCTGTATGCTTTTTACCTCCTGCTCTGCTGTTGCGAGACGCTCTGGCTTGGTGTCCGGCACGATCATGTCATCGACACCGATGGATACACCACTTTTCGCTGCCATGGAGAATCCTACGTACATCAACTGATCACAGAAAACGACCGTCTCCTTCAAACCGATCCGCCGATAGCATTCATCGATAACCATCGAGATGGCACGCTTGCGCAAGGTCTTATTGACCAGATCAAAGGGCAACCCATCGGGAAGAATCTCCATTAGCAACGCACGCCCAACCGTTGTATCACGAAGAGTAACCATCTCGGTCAAACTACCATTTTCGCCGAGTCGTTGTTCGGCAATNCGGACTTTAACTTTGGCATGGAGCGACACCTGTCCCGTGTCNTAAGCTCGGCGCGTCTCCGCGACGTCAGCAAACACACTACCCTCACCACGGTCATTTAGCCGCTCACGCGTCATGTAGTAAAGACCCAGAACAATATCCTGCGAGGGACCAATGATCGGTTCCCCATTGGCCGGATGGAGNACATTGTTGGAGGACATCATTAACGATCGCGCCTCCAGNTGTGATTCGATCGACAGNGGNATATGCACCGCCATCTGATCGCCATCAAAATCTGCATTGTAGGCAGTACACACCAACGGATGCAGTTGGATTGCCTTGCCTTCAACCAGCACCGGTTCAAAGGCTTGAATACCAAGCCGGTGAAGCGTTGGTGCGCGGTTCAGCAATACAGGATGCTCCCGTATCACTTCTTCGAGAATGTCCCAGACCTCAAGCTCNTCGTTGTCTACCATCTTTTTTGACTGCTTTATGGTCGTCGATAGGCCACGAAGCTCCAACCGGGAGAAAATGAAGGGCTTAAATAACTCTAATGCCATTTTCTTAGGCAACCCACATTGATGTAACTTCAGCGTTGGGCCAACCACAATGACAGACCGTCCCGAGTAATCTACCCGTTTGCCCAGNAGGTTTTGACGAAAACGACCCTGCTTGCCTTTAATCATGTCGGCTAGAGACTTCAATTGACGCTTGTTGGAACCGGTGACCGGCTTTCCCCGCCGNCCGTTGTCGAGTAATGAATCAACCGACTCCTGCANCATGCGTTTCTCATTTCGCACGATGATAACCGGCGCATTCAAATCAAGCAGTCGACGCAATCGGTTATTTCGATTAATCACTCGACGATACAAGTCGTTCAAATCCGACGTTGCGAAACGTCCACCGTCAAGCGGCACCAAGGGCCTCAGATCGGGCGGCAAAACCGGCAACACCTCCATTACCATCCACTCAGGTTTGTTACCTGAATTGATAAACCCTTCAACAACCTTCAATCGTTTGGTCAGTTTCTTGAACTTGGTTTCCGATTTAGTCTCACTCAATTCGGCGCGAAGCGTGTCGCGTTCCGCCTTGAGATCTAACGATTTCAGTAGACTNCGAATAGCCTCGGCGCCCATAGCTGCCTCAAGCCCCGACTCAAGAACTATGCGCTCGTGATACTCGTCCTCACTCAACAATGCACCCTGATTCAGTTTTTTATCCTGCAGGTATTGCGTGATAATTTCATCCTCTGCTGCACGGACATCGAACTNATTTTCTTCAGAAACGCCTTTCGATTTGGACTTAAGTTCNGNCACTTCCTTCTTTAAAAGGTTAACGGTCTTTTTAAGAAGNGCCANTGCACCCTCGTACCANTCGTCTTCGCCGAACTGTTCGCTTTTCAGTGATTCAAGGAGATTTTGAATATCCTTTGCACTAACACCAGCCTTAATCAATCGCTTGAGTAACGCGGTTGTGTCAAAGCTGGCCTTCCACTCATGATCTTCCCTGATGGTCGGCAATAACCACATATCGTCAGATTTGTTAACGACCATATACGCTTCGAAATACAACACTCGTTCAATTTCCCGCACGGTTTTATCAAGCAATACACCCAACCGAGACGGTAGCGACTTCAGAAACCAGATATGGGCGCACGGACTGGCCAGTTCGATATGNCCCATGCGCTCGCGCCGCACCTTCGACAAAGTGACTTCCACCCCGCACTTCTCGCAGATGACTCCGCGATGTTTGAGTCTCTTATACTTACCGCACAAACACTCGTAGTCNCTCATGGGCCCAAACAACTTCGCNCAAAACAGGCCATCNCGCTCTGGCNTAAACGTCCGGTAATTGATGGTCTCGGGCTTCTTTACCTCACCGAAAGACCATGACCGAATCTTGTCAGGCGAAGCAATACCGATGCGTATGTTGTCAAAGTCATGACTCGTATCAGGCTTGTTGATCAAACTAAAGAGATCTTTCATTGGAATTCCTCAAACTTATTCCGGGCTTTATTGGGTGGTCGGTGCTGCGTTATTTGCAGCACTAACGTTCTTCCCTCTTTTCAATATTGAGGGCAAGCGCCCTGATTTCTTTTACCAACACATTAAACGACTCCGGCACGGCCGCTTCCATTCGGTGATCCCCCTTGACCAGGTTGTCATACATCTTGGTCCGTCCCGACACATCGTCGGACTTAACCGTTAGCATTTCCTGCAGGGTATAAGCCGCACCGTAAGCCTCCAATGCCCAGACTTCCATTTCACCGAACCGCTGACCTCCGAACTGGGCTTTGCCGCCTAATGGTTGCTGCGTGATCAGACTGTATGGACCGGTCGAGCGTGCATGCATCTTGTCGTCGACCAAGTGATTCAGTTTGAGCACATACATATACCCCACAGTCACCGCCCGATCGAATTGCTCCCCGGTTCTGCCGTCATAGAGCACGGCCTGGCCGCTTTCCGGAAGCCCGGCCAACTTCAACATGCTCTTGATCTCGCTTTCTGATGCACCGTCAAACACCGGTGTCGCCATGGGTACACCNCCGCGGAGATTGGTGGCCAATTCCATCACTTCATCATTTGTTAAAGATGCAATGCCATTAGGTCGACCATCACCGTTATAGACCTTGCTCAGTTGAGCTTTGANATCACTGACCGGCGATTGTTGATCGAGTAAGGCGCCTATCTGCTTGCCCAATTCGTGTGATGCCCAACCCAGATGCACCTCCAGCACTTGCCCTACATTCATTCGCGATGGCACACCCAACGGGTTCAACACAATATCAATAGTCGTACCATCATCCATATACGGCATGTCTTCGACNGGTACGATCTTTGAAATCACACCCTTGTTTCCATGACGTCCAGCAACCTTGTCACCAGGCTGGAGTCGCCGCTTGACAGCGACGAACACTTTTACCTGCTTGAGTACACCCGGCTGCATTTCATCACCCGCCTCGAGTTTCGCACGCTTCTGGTCGTAGAGATCCTTGAAGTGTTTGTCCTGACGAGACAGACGGTCACGAATACGTTCAAGACCGCGATTTACCTCCTCATCACGAACTCGAATTTCGAACCACTTCTCGCGAGGCAAATCCTTCAGGTACGTCCGAGTGAGTTTGGCATCTGACTCAAGACCTGCCGGACCACCTTCGGCGATCTTGCCAATCAGTAACTGCTCAATACGGTCGTAAGCATCGTCCTCAACGATACGGAACTGATCATTCAGGTCTTTCTTGATCTGCCTAAGTTCGTAATCNTCGATATCCAACGCCCGCTTATCTTTCTCAATACCATCACGGGTAAACACCTGCACATCGATAACAGTCCCTGACATGCCAGAGGGCATTCTAAGAGACGTGTCCTTCACATCAGACGCCTTCTCACCGAATATGGCACGCAGCAACTTCTCTTCCGGNGTTAACTGTGTCTCGCCTTTTGGCGTGACCTTGCCGACTAGAATATCGTTAGGCTCGACCTCAGCTCCGATATAAATGATGCCGGCTTCGTCCAGTTTTCCAAGAGCGTAGTCACCCACATTCGGTATATCGCNCGTAATATCTTCTGACCCNAGTTTCGTATCGCGAGCCACACACAGCAGTTCTTCAATGTGTATCGANGTGTAAACATCGTCCTGAACCANCCGTTCGGAGATCAGAATCGAGTCCTCAAAGTTGTAGCCATTCCACGGCATAAANGCNANNANCANNTTTNGACCCANNGCNANCTCNCCNANATCAGTNGANGGNCCGTCNGCCANNACATCACCNGCANNNA
>PAWW01000043.1:0-5960 GCA_002714255.1 Acidiferrobacteraceae bacterium | reverse complement strand
TCACCNACCTTGACCAGGGGACGCTGATTGATAGTGGTATTCTGGTTAGACCGTGTGTATTTGACCAAGCTATAGATATCGACGCCAGCATCATCTGTTCCCATCTCTTTGTCATTCACTTTGACGACAATGCGAGAAGCATCGACTGAATTAACCCTACCACCCCGACTGGCGATCACTACAACGCCGGAATCACTGGCTACTTTTCTTTCAAAACCAGTGCCGATCAATGGCTTTTCACTACGCAACGTTGGCACCGCCTGCCGCTGCATATTCGAGCCCATGAGCGCGCGGTTAGCGTCATCATGCTCAAGAAACGGAATCAACGCTGCAGCAACAGAAACAATCTGCGACGGGGCAATATCGATGTAATCGATTTTGTCCGGCGTCGATAGAGTGAATTCATTTTGATATCGACAAGAAACAAGTGCACCCGACAACACACCGCGCTCACTGAGAGGTGCGTTAGCCTGAGCAATCACATATTTGAATTCGTCAATTGCTGACAGATATTCAATCTCATCCATCACGCGCCGGTTCACTACTTTACGGTAGGGGGTCTCCAAAAAGCCGTATTCGTTTGTCCTTGCATAGACTGCCAGCGAATTGATCAACCCAATATTCGGACCTTCCGGCGTTTCTATCGGACACACGCGACCGTAATGTGTGGGATGTACGTCCCTAACTTCGAAACCAGCCCGCTCTCGTGTCAAACCACCGGGACCCAACGCAGAAACCCGTCGTTTGTGAGTCACCTCGGCCAGAGGGTTCGTCTGATCCATAAACTGAGACAACTGACTCGAACCAAAAAACTCTTTTATCACTGCAGAGACTGGCTTGGCATTGATCAAATCTTGTGGGGTCAGATTCTCCGACTCTGCGACAGTCAACCGCTCGCGCACAGCCCGCTCAACATGAACTAGACCGACGCGGAACTGGTTTTCGACTAGTTCACCGACTGAGCGAACCCGTCTATTACCAAGATTATCGATGTCGTCAGTCTCACCCCGTCCGTTCTTTAAGCTCACGATCACCCGCAAGACATCGATGATGTCTTCCTGCGTGAGGTGAGAAGGCCCTTCATCTGAGGGGCGCCCAAGACGCCGATTAAGTTTCATACGCCCGACCATGGACAGGTCGTAACGTTCGGTGTTGAAAAACAAATTCTTGAACAACTGCTCAGCAGAATCCTTAGTTGGCGGCTCACCAGGTCGCATCATTCGATAGATTTCGATCTGCGCCTCGAGTGCGCTGCGAGTGCCATCAGCACGTAAGGTATCCGAAACAAATGGGCCATGATCGATATCATTGGCGTAAATAATTTCGATCTCATCCACGCCCGCAACTCGAAAGTTAGCTAACAATTCGGTTGTCAATTGGTCATTGGCATCTGCCAGCAACTCTCCAGTGTTGGTATCAACTACCGCTTTGGCAAGAACCTTAGATGGGCCCATGCCAGGATTCCGTGCAAGATAGGAATCCGAGACCGGCAACCGCTTGACCCGCGAACTGGTCAGGGCTCGAACATGACGTGCCGTGACCCGCCTGCCAGCTTCCACGATCATCTCACCAGAGGGCGTCGTGATGTCGAACTCAAAATCCTGGCCGCGAAGCCGCTCCGGCACAAAATCAATCACTACCCCTTCAGCCACCAGTCGCACTGTTTCAGTATCGAAAAACAACCCCAAAATCTCTTCCGTTGAATAATTCAATGCGCGGAGAATGACCGTCGCCGGCAACTTGCGCCGTCGATCGATGCGCACATACATGAGATCCTTCTGGTCGAACTCAAAATCGAGCCAAGAACCTCGATAGGGGATCACTCTTGCGGAGAACAGCAGCTTTCCCGAAGCGTGTGTCTTTCCCTTATCATGATCAAAAAACACCCCTGGAGACCGATGCAATTGTGAGACGATGACTCGTTGGGTGCCATTGATAATAAAAGTGCCATCCTTGGTCATCAGTGGCACCTCACCCATATACACGTCTTGCTCCTTAACATCGTGGATTACTTTTTCCCCGCCAGCCACCTTCTCGAACACTATCAGTCTCAAAACAGCATGCAGGGGTGCAGAGTAAATTCGACTCTGCCGCTTGCATTCGCGCTCGTCATAAATCGGCTCACCGAGCCGGTAGCTCACAAAATCAAGGGATGCTAATCCGTTGTAACTTTCTATCGGAAACACCGATTTAAAAGCAGCCTGCAACCCTTGATCGATACGCTGTTGGGTAGCGACGTCCTTCTGCAACAGTTTGCGATAAGATTCACGCTGTATATCCAGTAAGTTAGGCACAAGATCACCACCGGCCTGCTTACTGAATGTCTTTCTAATGCGTTTCTTCTCAGTAAAGGAATAAGTCATTCACGTTCCTCGATCATTGTTGGCACTCGCCGATGATGCCGAGTCGCATCAAGCAGCTTTCCCAGGGCAACAAGGAAGCACACCCGCGTTAGTGCAGCTGTGCCTTCCATGAATCTCGGCGCGCCAGTCAGGTGCGCCAACCACCACATCTACTTCACCTCGACTGTGGCACCCGCTTCTTCCAGTTTTTTCTTTGCTTCTTCGGCCTCATCCTTGCTAACCCCTTCGCGCACGGGTGTAGGAGCCGACTCAACTAGATCTTTTGCTTCTTTTAACCCAAGACCAGACATCGCTCGAACCGCCTTAATGACACCCACTTTCTTCTCACCAAAGCTGGCCAGAACTACATCGAACTCAGTCTGCTCTTCGGCAGCACTCTCGGCTGGCTCTCCCCCACCCGCGGGAGCCGCAACTGCGACTGCAGCGGCCGAAACACCAAACTTCTCTTCCATCTCTTTAATCAGTTCAGATAACTCCAGAACTGACATTTCAGCGACTGCATTAAGAATCTCTTCACGTGACATTTGTATCTCTCCAGTATCTGGACTTAAAAGCCCCCAGACGGAATTCGTAACCGTTCATGCTGCCTCTCGGCTATCCCTGACAGCAGTCAGGGCGCGCACAAACTGGGTGGGTATTTCGTTAAGCGTACGGACAAACTTATCGATGGGTGCCCGCATGGTTCCAACCAACATCGCCAGCAATTCTTCACGACCAGGCAATCGGGCCAGAGCCTTGATGGTCTGGTCATTAATTAATGCCCCCTCCATCGCGCCGACCTTGACTTTAAGCACCTCATGATCCTTGCCAAACTCAGTGACAACCTTCGCCAATGCCACCGGATCTTCCGATGTCATCATGATCAGAGGACCGACAAAATGATCGGTAAGACACTCAAATTGAGACCCAGCCACGCTACGGCGAGCAAGCGTGTTCTTCACCACACGCACGGCGACACCGCTCTCCCTTGCCGAGGTCCTGAATGCCGACACTTCGGCAACGGTAAGCCCTCGGTACTCAGCCAGAATGGCAGCCTGGGCCACAGACATAGTCTGCGACACTTCACTGACGACGGTCTTCTTCTGCTCCCGGTTTAATCCCATTTCGCACTAACTCCGTCGGATTGATGTGATGATGACCTGAGCCCCTTTACAAATGAGGCCACGGCCACCGCCTGCGCGGGCCTTCTTATAGCCGGATTAAGCACACGGCAACCATCAGTTGCTGTGTGCACCCGCGGTCTTCGACGAACCAGACACCACACCCACCAGCCAACCCGCTCTGGTGAGCGCACCATCCAAGCTCCTCAAATCTCGACACCTTCTTAACTGGCCACTGAAGCCCGGTCTACCTTGACACCCGGACCCATAGTCGTCGACAGCGTGATGCGCCTGACGTACTGACCTTTAGCCGCAGATGGTTTGGCCCTATGCAAAGCGCCCATCAGGGCTAACAAATTCTCTTTCAACGCTTCAGGCTCGAAAGATGCCTTACCAATTGGACAATGAATAACGCCCCCTTTATCAAGTCTGAACTGCACCTGCCCCGCTTTCGCGTTGCTAACAGCCTTGCCCACATCCTGCGTCACGGTACCCACTTTGGGATTGGGCATCAATCCGCGCGGTCCCAGTATCTGTCCAAGCTTCCCAACCACGCGCATAGTGGCCGGTGTGGCAATGCAAATGTCGAAATTAATTTCACCGCCCGTGATCTTTTCAGCGAGGTCATCCAAGCCTACCAAGTCGGCCCCTGCCTCACGTGCCACATCTGCATCCCCACCGTCTGCAAAAACGGCTACACGAACGGTCTTTCCCGTCCCTCTGGGTAACACCGTTGAACCGCGCACACTCTGATCGGTTTTCTTTGCGTCAACTCCTAGATTAATCGCAACATCGACGGTCTCGTCAAACCGTGCGGAGGCACTACCTCGAACAAGGCCAATCGCCTCATCGACGTCATAAACCGCCTGACGATCCTTCCCTTCAATCACAGAGCGGTACCTTTTTCCATCCTTACTCATTTCATACCCCCTCTGTTTCGATGCCCATACTGCGCGCACTGCCGGCAATAATCCGAACAGCTTGATCCATGTCATAGGCACTAAGATCAGGCATCTTGGCCTTCGCGATCTCCTCCAACTGACTACGACTCACCTTTCCGACCTTGTCCCGGTTTGGCTCTGCACTGCCCTTTGCTACCGCGGCCGCCTTCTTCAACAACACGGAAGCCGGTGTTGTCTTGCGCACATAAGAAAAACTCTTATCTGTGTAAACAGTGATAATCACTGGCACCGGCAACCCAGCTTCCATCTCCTGAGTATCTGCGTTGAAGGTTTTACAAAATTCCATGATGTTGACACCGTGTTGTCCGAGAGCCGGCCCGACCGGTGGACTTGGCTTTGCTTCACCTGCTGGCACTTGCAACTTGATGTAAGTTTCAATTTTTTTAGCCACGACTCGACCCCCATACAGACCCACTGATATTAATTTGCCAAGCACACGCTGGTTGGATCCTCATGTCGTACTTCTCCATAGTGCCCATCAGCCTTTTTCCACTTGACTAAAACCCAGTTCGACTGGAGTCGAACGACCGAAAATAGTGACTGACACTCGCAGCCTTTCTTTGTCGAAATTGACGTCTTCGACCATACCGTTGAAGTCCTGAAACGGTCCATCGACGACACGGACCACCTCTCCGGGGGCATAGGTATACTTCGGGCGAGGGTGTTCAGCACCTTCCTGAACTTGTTGCAGTATCGAACCCACCTCCTCGTCGGAGATCGGCACGGGTTGTGATCCTCCGCCACCGACAAACCCAGTCACACGCGGTATAGAATTAACCAAATGCCACGCATCATCGCTCATTTGCATCTGAACCAGCACATAACCTGGGAAAAACTTTCGTTCGCTGGTTCGTTTCTGACCATTTTTTAGTTCAATCACAACCTCAGTTGGCACCTCAATTGCGCCAAAGCTTTCCTCCATGCTATTGCGCGAGATGTGATCCTTGAGTGATCGCTGGACCTGCTTCTCAAAGCCGGAAAAAGCCTGAACCACATACCAACGCATTTCGTTTAAATCAGTCACGGCGGTTTATCGACTAGCCCCTAGTATGAGGTCGTAAATAGCCCAAAAAGAAAAAACATCAAGTAACCACAGGTAAAGCCCGACAAGAATTACCATCACAATCACAACCAGTGTTGCCTGTACCGTCTCCTTGCGTGTCGGCCACACAACTTTGCGCACTTCAGCCCTAGCACCCACGGCAAACTGCCAGGCAAGCTGCCCAGGCTCCGACGCCAACGCGACAGCCCCAGCGCCCACCACAGCGACCACCACAATTGCCGCGCGCAAAAGAACTGACGCGTCGTTTAACCAGTAAAAGCCCGTAATTCCTGCGATCACAATCAACGCAGACAATCCGAGTTTTAACTTATCCGCCACTGACTCTCCCTACATCACATTTCAATTCTGGCAGGCCAGGAGGGAATCGAACCCCCAACCTGCGGTTTTGGAGACCGCCGCTCTGCCAATTGAGCTACTGGCATGTAATCGCAGTCGAGCCGGCAATACTACCGGCCCGACCATTCAAGATCAA
>PAWW01000042.1 GCA_002714255.1 Acidiferrobacteraceae bacterium | reverse complement strand
TGAAACCAAATTCAAGCACCAGCAACATCTGCTGGTGCGCCCGGCAGGACTCGAACCTGCAACCTACGGCTTAGAAGGCCGTTGCTCTATCCGGTTGAGCTACGGGCGCCTGTGCCACTCGGAACCCGGATGCTTGGCATCGCACCAAGTCGGCGTTAGGTCATTTTAACTGACCGACACCGCCAATCCGACTCGAACGACCCCGTCCGAGTCCCCCTCATCTTCATGTACCTCGGCCTGAAACACCGGCTACCACCGAATGGTCATGCGTCTCATCCATGTCGTTCGCCAGAGGTTCGGGACATAGGCTAAGCCTTACCGTACCGACAAATTGGTCGGGGCAGAGGGATTTGAACCCCCGACACCCTGCTCCCAAAGCAGGTGCGCTACCAGACTGCGCCATGCCCCGTTAACCGCCACGAATTGCCTGAATTGGATCCGTGCGTGGTGTGAATTGTACCTTTTTTGTCCTTGTGCAAAACACGAAACAAGGCCTTAATCCGTCTCGCTGTACAGGGCTCTTGATTCCACAGCATCTATCCCCATCATAGGGTGTTATAACGAATTCCGACGCAACGGCATTGCTCAGAGGAGATCCACACTCAATGGCCAATCAAAACTCCGCCGAAACGCATTCATTTCAGACTGAGGTGCAGCAACTGCTGCATCTTATAATTCATTCCCTTTACACCAAGAAAGAGATTTTTCTGCGCGAATTAATATCCAATTCGTCCGACGCACTCGACCGATTGCGATTCGCCACGCTCACCGACGACACTCTGGTGGAAGATGAAGAGGAGTTGCGTATCCGTGTCAGCTACAATGAAAAGGAAAAGACCGTCACCGTGTCCGATAACGGCTTGGGCATGAGTCACGACGAGGTGATTGAAAATATCGGCACCATTGCCCGATCCGGCACGCGGCGATTTATGGATTCCTTGAGTAGCGATGAATCGAACGACTCACAACTAATCGGTCAATTTGGCGTCGGCTTCTACTCCGTCTTTCTAGTCGCTAAAAAAGTAGTGCTGATTACCCGCCAGGCGGGGAGTGACCCTGCCAGCGGTGTTCGCTGGATCTCGGAGGGAACGGGAGAGTATTCGGTTGAAAACATAACTCGGCCAGAACGAGGCACAGAAATTGTGATTCACCTCAAGTCCGAGGAGAAGGAATACTTGGATGCCTTTCGTCTACAAAACATTATTTCAACGTATTCAGATCATATCTCTCTGCCCATACAAATGCTGCAAAAAGCCAAGGGTGAAGACGGAAGTGAAGATGACGCTGCGGAACCGGAGTGGACCGCCATCAACAGTGGCTCCCCATTGTGGACTCGACCCAAAAAGGAGGTTACCGATGAACAATACCAACGATTCTATTCCAATCTGACATACGACAATGAATCGCCTCTGATTACACTCCATAACCGGGTGGAAGGAAAACTCGATTACGTTTCGCTGCTTTTTGTCCCGTCAAAAGCACCGTTTGATCTGTGGGATCGGGAACGCCGTCATGGCGTGAGTCTGTACGTGCGACGCATCTTTATCATGGATGACACCAAACACCTGATGCCTTCCTATCTACGCTTCGTCCGTGGTGTGGTGGATGCCGCCGACCTACCCCTCAACGTATCGCGTGAATTCTTACAAAACAACCGTGACATCGATCGTATTCGAAATACCTTGGTGAAGAAAATTCTCGCTGAACTTAAACGCACGGCAAATAAGGCACCTGACCAGTACGCTAATTTGTGGAAAGAGTTTGGCAAAGTGCTTAAAGAGGGTGTGGTCGAAGACCACGAAAACAAGTCGTCACTTGCTGAATTACTGCGCTTCTCGACCACCAAATCAGAAGGTGGAGACCAAACGGTCAGCCTCGCTGACTACATCAAACGGATGCCATTGAATCAAAAGGCGATCTACTACATTACTGCTGACTCACCCGGCGCTGCCCGCAGTTCCCCACATCTTGAGATTTTTGAGAAAAACAATGTTGAAGTCCTGCTGCTCAGCGATCCTGTCGACGAATGGATGGTCAACGGGCTCGGTGAGTACGAGGATAAACCACTGAAGTCCGTTGCTCGCGGTGAGCTTGATCTCGATGAGTTAAAAGCAGATGTAGCGGATTCGTCCGAGGACAAAGAGCTCGACACAAGCGTGCTTGACGGGTTACTGGAAAAAATGGCTGAGTCCCTCGGGGACCGAGTTAAAGCCGTTCGAGCGAGTCGTCGCCTGACGGATTCCCCCGCCTGTCTCGTCGCTGATGAAAACGACATGGGGGCCAATCTCGAGCGCATTCTCCAGTCCATGGGACAGGCAGCACCGGAGAGAAAACCGATTATGGAAATTAACCCCAACCATCCCCTGATCAAGCAATTGTCGCCGGAACATGCTCAGTTGGGGGACTGGGCAGCCGTGCTATTCGACCAGGCCGCATTGGCCGAAGGTGCGCCGTTACCAGAACCCTCGGCCTACGTGCGCCGAGTCAATGATCTGCTAACCCGCGCTACACTGCTTGGAGGCTAAATTCGNCCAAGGTCAACCTTTCCATTAACGTATCCCGACCCAGTTCAATCGTGTCAGGGCCGGACGATGCCGGCCCTGATAGCGAAGCGCTTACTCCGAGACNTCAGCACACGTCAAGAGTGTCCAACGCCTTCTGAAAGCGATTGGTGTGAGGCCGTTCGGCCTTAGCCGACTCTTCAAACCAGTTATCGATTTCGTCAAGACCTTCTTCGTGTTTGCTTGCTTTGTTACTGGCTTCTTAATTGTCCCGTTTTTTTACAACCTGACCTGTCTTTTCAAATGACTCGCGTGCGTCACCTACCCAATCAAGCTCGCCTTCATGTTGCTGGGGTCGCCCATCTCGGTCGACACAGTTGCGACCGAAGACCAAAGCATCCATCACGCGTCCACCAGTACCAATACGACTGTAATCAAACAGGATACTTCTGGAAATGCGAGTACCGTCCTCCAGATGGCAACCATGACCAATCCATGTGGGCCCAATAATCTCGCAGTTCGCCTCAATACGACTCGCTGAGCCTATATAGACTGGACCCTCAATACGAACATGATCCCAGTCAACGTCAACATTCAGTCCAGTCCAGATTCGCGGCAATACCTCAGTACCCGGCATTGATACGCCCTGCAACTTGCCTCGCATTAACTGCTGACTGGCCTCCCAGTAATCGCTTAACTGACCGATATCAATCCAATTGAAGGGAATATCGATGGCATGGAATGAAAGCCCTCGTTCGAGGATGAGTGGGAATAGCTCACTGCCAATATCGTAGTTGATACCGCGCGGAATCAAGTCAATCACTTCCGGCTCAAACACGTAAATACCAGTGTTGACTTGCCTTGAGCGCGCTTCCTCCATTGGCGGCTTTTCCTGGAATGAAGTTATCGTTCCAGCCGAGTCAGACACAACAACACCATAACTGGGGACTTTTTCGCGCGGCACGTCACAAACTACCATGCTCGCAACCGCGCCAGATTGCCAGTGACGCCGGAGCACTGCGGTCAGATCGAGATCAATCAATGCATCACCGCACACGACCAGAAATGTATCATCGAAAAATGCCCCAAAGTCCTGAATACGTGCAATGCCACCCGCCGAACCGACCGGTTGAGCAATCGTCGACCCCGCATCAAGATAGCCCTCGAATGAATAACCTATCTCCACACCCCAACGCCGCCCGTCACCAAAATAGCCCTCAATGCTTTCGGCCAGGTGACTGATATTCACCATGATTTGATTGAAACCGTGGTCTGCCAACTGCTCAACCAGGTATTCCATCACCGGTTTCCCCAACACGGGGATCATGGGTTTGGGCATACGCTGCGTCAGTGGCCGGACTCGAGTGCCCTCGCCCGCTGCTAAGATCATCGCTTTCATTCGAACCGTGTCCAAGACATGAGAAGGGGCTCTCATTCTAGTCTCGGTGATAAACCGATCCAACTGTTACCGTCAGGCCGCCTGTGCTTGCGACACCTTTTTTGGGGCAAAGGTTAAACCTTCATTACCAGCATCAACCATAATGTTGTCACCAGGCTGGAAAGTCCCCGCCAGTAGCGCCTCAGCCAGTGGATTCTCGAGCCGTTTCTGGATCACACGCCGCATTGGTCGAGCGCCATAGACGGGATCGAACCCCTCGCGCACCAACACATCCAGTGCCTGCTCGGTCAGAGACAAGCCCAACTCTTGTGATAACAATCGCTCGGTAAGTTCCAGAACCTGGATGCGGGCCACATCATTTAGTTGGTCCATCTGCAATGGCTCAAAAACAATCATGTCGTCGATCCGATTGATAAATTCCGGTCGAAAGTGCTCCTGGACTGCCAAAAGCACTTTATTTCTTAGTTGCGCAGCGTTTCGCTGGTCTACCAGGTCATGTAAACATTCAGAGCCAAGGTTCGACGTCATGATGACGACCGTGTTAGTGAAACTGACCGTGCGCCCTTGACTGTCAGTCAGTCGACCGTCATCCAATACCTGAAGCAAAATATTAAAAACATCTGGGTGTGCCTTTTCAATCTCATCAATCAAGATAACCGCATAGGGCTTACGACGGACGGCTTCCGTCAAATAACCACCGTCTTCATATCCCACATAACCCGGCGGGGCCCCGATAAGTCTTGCTACAGCATGTTTTTCCATAAACTCCGACATATCGATGCGTACTAATGCTTCTTCACGATCGAAAAGAAATTCAGCAAGTGCCTTCGACAACTGAGTCTTTCCTACACCGGTCGGTCCCAAGAACAAGAAAGAACCATAAGGACGCCTGGGGTCTGCCAGTCCCGCACGTGAACGACGAATGGCATTGGCAATGGCTCTAACCGCTTCGTCCTGCCCGATTACCCGTTGATGAAGCGCTTCCTCCATACGAAGCAGTTTGTCCCGCTCACCTTCCAGCATCCTTGCAACCGGGATGCCTGTCCAGCGGCAAACGATGTCCGCAATCTCCTCTTCGGTCACTCGGGTGCGAAGCAGGCGAGGCGATTCACTGGCCAATGTGCTTGCATCCTGCAACTGTCGTTCAAGGGCCGGGATGCTTCCGTACTGTAGTTCAGATAAACGCGTCAGGTCGCTGGCACGCCTTGCTATCTCTACCTCATGGTGTGCCTGCTCCAATGCTTCCTTAAGATATTGGGATCCCTGTACCACTGCCTTTTCGGCGCACCAGACCTCTTCGAGATCAGCGTATTCGCGCTCAAGACCGGTAATATCCTCTTTTAACGCCTGCAGCCGTCGACACGATGCCGCATCAGAATCATTACGCAGGGCCTCACGTTCAATCTTCAATTGAATCAAGCGTCGATCGAGGCGATCCATGGATTCTGGCCGTGAATCAATTTCCATTCGCAAACGACTGGCGGCTTCATCGATGAGGTCAATTGCCTTGTCCGGGGACTTTCGATCTGTGATGTACCGATTCGACAACGTAGCCGCGGCAACGACAGCGGGATCAGTAATATCCACACCATGGTGCACCTCATATTTCTGTTTCAGGCCGCGAAGAATAGAAATCGTGTCCTCTACACCAGGCTCATCGACTAACACCCTCTGAAAACGACGCTCCAGTGCCGCATCTTTTTCGACATAAGTCCGGTATTCATCCAGGGTAGTCGCCCCAACGCAGTGGAGCTCACCCCTTGCCAGCGCCGGCTTTAGCATGTTGCCAGCGTCCATCGCACCTTTCGAATTTCCAGCCCCAACCATGGTGTGCAATTCATCAATGAAAAGGATCACCTGCCCGCTGCGGGCTGACAACTCTTTGAGAATGCTTTTAAGACGCTCCTCAAATTCACCCCGGTACTTGGCTCCAGCGATCAACGCACTCAAATCAAGCGCCAATACCTGCTTTCCCCGCACCCCTTCGGGCACTTCGCCGTTCACAATCCGCTGTGCCAATCCCTCGACAATGGCCGTTTTCCCGACGCCGGGTTCTCCGATCAGGACAGGATTATTCTTCGTTCGCCGTTGCAATACTTGAATCGTCCGTCGAATCTCATCGTCACGACCAATGACAGGGTCCAAGTGCCCTTGCTCTGCCAACTGAGTTAAATCAATGGTGTACTTCTCCAATGCCTGACGGTTTTCCTCGGCATTAGGCTCATCAACCGAGTCTGTCCCACACATTGCTACAATTGACGCCTCCACTGATCGCCGCGTCGCACCTGACTTTGTCAACAATGCCGATGATTCGATTCCCTCGATCATCATCGCAAGCAAAAACAACTCGCTGGAAACATACTTGTCATCACGTTTCTTTGCCAGTTTTAATGACTGTTTCAACACTCGATCCAGTGTTGCAGACACCTGCACATCACCACCGATACCAGTCACAGCCGGTAGTCGATCAAGTGCGCTATCGAGTTCGACGCGCAGAGTTTGGAGATTCACTTCCGCACGCACCAGAAGATTTGGAAACGCACCTCCTTCTCCATCGAGCAGCGCCAGCAAGACATGTGCAGGCTCAATGAATTGGTGATCTCGATCAAGCGCAATGGACTGCGCATCAGACAGGGCTAGCTGAAATTTCGTCGTTAATTGGTCCATTCGCATTGTCGTCTCCACAGGACCTGACACCGGTCGACGCCGAGTCTCGATCCGCCATTACTAACCGTTAAGGTCAATATGGGGCCAACCCATTGGCGTTCAAGAGACAGTTCTACTTATCCCACTTATTCCAACCATGCCAGCGAAGCCATACGACCGCACTGGCCATCACGTCGATACGAGAAGTACGCATCCGCCTGGCGATAGGTGCACTGGCCACTATGAAATATGTGTATCACCCCCTGATGTCGCAACCGCTGTTCAACCATTGTGGGTAAATCCGCGATCCAGTGATTGNCCGTGGCTGCCAAAGCACTTTCATGGCNCGGAAAAGNATCGATCAAGGNCTCTCTGACATCTGCACGCACCTGATAGACATCACTGCCGATCCCCGGACCAGTCCAGGCAAGTATCCGTCCAAGGGGTAAAGCCAGTTTTCCCAATAGTGCCTCAATCACACCCGCACACAGACCGCGCCAGCCAACGTGCACAATAGCCACGAAAGAGCCGTCTGTATCACTTAGAAACAAGGGAATACAATCAGCCGTCATCACCGCGACAACGGACCCGGGGGCCGTGGTGTATGCCGCATCGGCCACCGTTCCAACGGAACCCGCGGAAACGTCAACCACGCCACAGCCGTGCACCTGCGATAACCAAGACGGTTCTGCCGGCAGACACAGCGCTCGCTTGAGTTCCGCACGATTGTTTGTAACCGCTTCTCGTTCGTCGCCTACATGCGCGGCCAGATTTAACGTAGAGAACACACCACTACTGACACCCCCTGTTTTCAACGTAGTCAACGCTCGGACTTGCGATGGGGCTGGCCAATTTGCCGACAACACTCGAATAGNCCGCGCTCTCAAGTTGACAAGGCCTGATCCGTTGTCAGTATCACAATTAACCGCTCTAGGTCATCGGGCAACGGACTGGAAAAAGNCATNCGATCGCCACTGTCGGGATGCGCGAAACTAAGTTCCTGTGCGTGCAATGCCTGTCGTCGAAAACCTCGCAGTTCGGNAGCCAATTCTTCCGAGGCGCCCTTCGGTATCCGCAGGCGACCACCGTAACGCGGATCACCCAACAGNGGATTACCGCGATGCGAGAAATGCACTCGGATTTGGTGTGTACGACCCGTTTCCAGTTCCACTCGGAGTTGCGTATGCGCGCGGAACCGTTTTTCAACGCGAAACTCAGTCACCGCCTTCTTGCCCTTTTCGTTGACTGCCATGCGCAATCTGTCTCGNGGATGCCGACCGATGGGCTGTGTTATTCGACCACCAGCGAGAATTCGACCATTGACGATTGCCGCATAAATGCGGACCACACGGTGACGCTCAAGATCACGAATCAACTGCTGGCGCGCTATGGCTGTTCGCGCTACCACCAGCAACCCACTGGTATCCTTATCCAGTCGGTGCACAACCCCAGCACGAGGCAAATTTGTTGTTTCGGGGAAGCGATAAAGCAGCGCATTGGCCAGTGTTCCATCTGGATTCCCCGCGCCAGGATGGACAACAAGCCCTGTCGGTTTATCTAGAACAATCAGGTGCTCGTCTTCGTAGACAACCTTTAACGGCAGATCCTGTGCCTGCCACTCACTGGGGTCACTGACCGGCACCTGTACACGAACGATCTCCCCACCCTGGGCCGCCTGGCGCAGTAACGGTAGATGATCGTCTACCTGGATTCGTCCCTCTTTCAACCATTGCTGCAACTGCGAGCGTGAATAAGCGGGGAAGAGTTTCGCCAGCACCTTGTCAAGGCGAATGCCCGCCTGACTCTCAGGAATAATCATTTCCAGCACATCGGTTGTTGATCCAGCCATGACACTACTTTCGAAACAGGCCCTTAATTCGCTTTCATCACAGTATAATTTACACCCGTTCGAAGTTCGGCCCGCCACTACGATGCTTTGGTACAAATTTTTCGCCACTCTCGTTCTTGCCAGTTTGTTCGCGGTTGGAACCGGCTGTGCACGATTTGAGCGAGCCAACAACCCGGATAACTGGACCGCAGATCAATTCCTAAACAAAGCCAGAAACGCCTTGAATAGCGAAAATTACGAGCAAGCCATTGACTACTACCAACAACTAGAAGGCCGATTCCCCTACGGCTCACACGCCGAACAAGCCCAACTGGAAACGACTTTTGCTTATTATCGCAGTGGTGAACGGGGCCTTGCCATGGCGGCAGCAGATCGCTTCCTGCAGATGCACCCGGCGCATCCCCAAGTTGATTACGCTTATTACCTGAAAGGTGTGTCCGGGTTCGATCCGCCAACGGGTTTGATGGCCTTGATATCCGGTGTCGATCCGAGCACAACAGATACAACGCTTGCCCGAGAATCTTTTGGTGCATTACGCGAACTAACCACCCGCTTTCCAAGCAGCCGTTACGCCCAGGATGCAAGCGTGCGAATGACACAGATTCTCGACGTCCTGGCCATGCAGGATATCGGTATCGCGCGTTACTACTTATCCCTCGGCGCCTACATCGCCAGCATCAACCGCGCGAAATACGTAATTGAAAAATACCAGAAAACAAAGGCGATCGAACACGCACTTGGCGTTATGGTGACAGCCTACCAGCGTATGGGATTGGAACAACTGCGCCTCGATACTCTGCGCGTACTGCGATTAAACTACCCCGACAGTCACTACCTCAAATCAAGTTAGACCAGCCCGCCTTTAGAAATACCTTGCCGTGATTGGATACCGACGATCACGACCGAAAGCCCGCTGGGTAATACGCACCCCCGGCGGCGCCTGTCGGCGTTTGTACTCAGTACGGGTAACGAGGCGCACCGTATTTTTGACCGTCATTGCATCATAGCCCGCATCGATAATCTCGCTGGTGGCCTGGTCCTCCTCAACATACGCCTGCAGGATCGGATCGAGTATCTCATACGGTGGAAGACTGTCGATATCTTTCTGGTCAGGGGCCAATTCAGCGGTCGGCGGCCGGGAAATGACGCGCGCCGGTATCACTGGCGACACACCGTTACGATACTCTGCTAGACGGTAGACCATGGTTTTTGGAACATCCTTGATCGCAGCGAAACCGCCAGCCATGTCACCATATAACGTCGCGTAACCCACCGACATCTCGCTTTTGTTTCCAGTGGTTAACACCATGCGACCGGACTTGTTTGAAATAGCCATCAGTAGCGTGCCCCTGATACGAGACTGCAGATTTTCCTCAGTGACATCCGGGTTCAGTCCTTGGAAAACGGGTTTCAGCTGTGCAAGAAAGGCTTCAAACACAGGCTCAATATCGATAATGCGATAGCTAACGCTCAAGCACTCTGCTTCTTCAATCGCATCTTCAATGCTGATCGTGTCGGTATAACGCGAAGGCATTAACACCGCCTCGACGCACTGCGCACCCAACGCATCGACTGCAATAGCCAAGGTCAAGGCAGAGTCAATCCCCCCCGAGAGACCCAACACCACCCCAGCAAACCCATTCTTATGAACATAATCACGCACACCTGTCGTAATTGCCAGGTACACGCTTTCATCGAATTCAGGTAATGGCGATAAACGCCCCGGCTCGGGAATNAACGTGTCCCGATTCATGTCACAGATCAACAAATCTTCGACGAACACNTGTCCACGATGCGTCACAGTTCCATCGTGGCGCACGACAAATGACCCACCATCAAAAACCAATTCGTCCTGACCCCCGACCAGGTTCACGTAAAGAATCGGTACACGATTTCGCCGAGCCCGCTCTGCAATCACCTCATTCTCCCGCTGACCGGATTTATTGACGTGGAAAGGTGAACCGTTGAGGTTAAGAATTACCCGCGCACCATCGGCCACACTGTCTTCCACCGCCCCCTCGTGCCATACATCCTCGCACACNGTAATGCCNACGGGAATGCCATCCACNGCCACAACACAAGGCGAACNGCCCGGTTCAAAATAGCGCTTCTCGTCAAAAACACCGTAATTNGGCAGCTGTCGCTTGTGGTAAACCCCTATCACCTGACCACTGTCGATGACCGAGGCTGCGTTGTAAAGACGATTCTCCTGTTGGTGTGGATGCCCAATCACGGCACAAATCCCATTAATTTTCCCACAAAGGCTCGATAATCCTGCCGTTGCCGAAGCAATGAAATCGCGACGTAAAAGTAGGTCTTCCGGCGGATAGCCGGTCACGGCCAACTCNGGGAAGACCACGACTCTTGCTTGATGGACATCCCGGGCCTGACAGCACAAGTCAACAATTTGTGCGAGGTTCCCATCGATGTCGCCGACGGTAGAATTCATCTGCGCGAGCGCGACTCGGAATGATTGCATTAGACATGCCCTATAACGATATTAGCTTCGGAGGCTAAATAATAAAGTGCGAAGCGAAACAATCAAAATTTCCCAGTCGCTGGACCAGATCGGTCCCGACGAATGGAATCGGTTAGTTCCCGCCAATTCCCCAACGCTATCATTTGAATTCCTCAACGCACTGGAAAAAAGTGGTTGTGTCAGTGAGGAAACGGGCTGGAAACCTCGACATGTGACCTTGCATAACCAAAACGGCATCGTCGCCGCCGTCCCTTGCTATCTCAAATACCATTCCTGGGGTGAATTCATATTTGACTGGGCATGGGCAAACGCTTACGACCAGGCGGGATTGACCTACTATCCAAAACTACTGATCGCAGTGCCCTTTACGCCCATTACCGGGTCTCGACTCTTGGTTCAACCGAATCAGGATCGGACTGCGCTGCAAAAACAATTGACCGATGCTGTCAGTCTATTGGCCGAAGAAGAAGCGGTCTCCTCCGTTCACTGGCTGTTCACCACTGAAAATGAGACCGCGCAACTGACACAGGCTGGGCTGTTACCACGTGTTAGCAACCAATTCCATTGGGACAACGAAGGATATGGTTCATTCTCGGATTTCCTCGGCGCCTTGAACGCGAAAAAAAGAAAAAATATTCTGCGTGAACGCCGACGAGTTCGTGATGCAGGTATCCGTTTCAGNTGGCGGACCGGGCACGAAGCGACTCCCACTGATTGGCAACACTTTTACCGCTGTTACCACCGCACCATTGACGACCATGGTTCGATTACATACCTCAATCTTGATTTTTTCCTCCAGCTCGCCAAGACACTACCGGGCAATGTCCGACTTCTACTCGCTGAACAAGGAGGAATACCGATTGCCGCCGCATTTTTCCTATGCAGCAATGATGNGCTTTACGGACGTTACTGGGGAACCGTACGGCCAATTATCGATCTTCACTTCGAGACCTGCTATTACCAGCCCATCGAATACTGCGTGACCCACGGTCTGGGTCGCTTTGAAGCGGGCGCGCAAGGAGAACACAAACTGAGTCGGGGCCTAATGCCGCAGACAATTCACTCAGCACATTGGCTCCGTCACCCCGATTTCTACGACGCAATCGCTCGCTACACGGAGGAGGAGGCAGAACACGTCAAACGGTATATGAATATGCTGGAGCGCCATTCTCCGTTCCGCAAAGTCTGAACAATATGAAAACGACGGGGTAGAATTGACGGACGATGACCACGCGAACAGAACCATATCAATTTCCTCCCCTTGAGGAGGCGACAGTCGACGGACTCCTCGCGATTGGCGGCGACTTGTCGAGTGAACGGTTGCTGGCTGCGTATCGCAAGGGGATTTTTCCCTGGTATAACCCCGGTCAACCNATACTCTGGTGGTCACCCGACCCCCGGACAGTGCTTTATCCCAGCCGACTCCGTATCAGTCGCAGTCTTCGAAAAACTCTCCGCCATAGCCATTTTCACATCACGACTGACACAGCGTTTGACCGCGTGATTGTAGAATGCGCCGAATCAAAACGGGACGGCACTGTGGCCAGCACCTGGATCACGACAGATATGCGTAGCGCCTATCTGAACTTATACCGATTGGGATATGCCCACTCCGTTGAAACCTGGCAACATAATCGTCTAGTGGGTGGACTCTATGGCGTGGCTATCGGGGGCATATTTTTCGGTGAAAGCATGTTCTCAGTCACTCGCGACGCCTCAAAAGNGGCGTTGGCCGGCCTCGTTTCTCAACTGTTGCAACTCGAATTCCGACTGATCGACTGCCAACTGCCCTCCACCCATTTATTCTCTCTCGGTGCACAAAGTATTCCCCGCATGGAATTCGTTGAAGAACTTCAACTTGGCATCAACAGCAAGCAGATGTCGATTCCTTGGGAGTTAGCTATAGACGCTGGTGATCTGGCATGAATGCTCACAATAATAACCGCCCTGACCTTTACATGTCTGCATCTCACACCTGCCCTTATCTCGCCGATCGGTCAGCGGCGAATCTACTGGTCGATCCAAGCTTCCCTGTCAGTCCGGCACTTTATGACCAGTTGATTACGCAGGGATTCCGCCGCAACGGTACACTTTATTATCGCCCACAATGCACCGGTTGCTGTGAATGTCGCTCTGTGCGGATCAATGTCAACCACTTTACCCATACTCGATCACAGCGACGAACGCTGAAATACAATCAAGATATCACCCTCAAACTACGACCCGCTGATTACTGTGATGAACACTTCTCTCTCTATCGCCGATATCAAGCGATGCGTCACAGCGGTGACAGCATGGATGACCCCGATCCGGAGAAGTATCGCCAATTCCTAACTCGATCTAATGTCGAGACATTCATTACCGAATTTAGAGTGGGTCGCAGACTGCTCGTGGTCTCCGTTACCGATCACATCGCCAATGGTTTGTCGGCCGTGTACACCTTCTTTGATCCCGACGAGAAACGACGCACACTGGGCACTTACGCCATTCTCCAACAACTCGAACTGGCGAGACGCATCGAGTATGAGTGGCTCTATCTCGGTTATTGGATAAAAACTTGCGAAAAAATGTCTTACAAGTCGCGATTCCGACCCCTTGAAGCTTTTGACCACGACACCGGCTGTTGGGCATCTATCAACTGAAATTCTGCGGACAATTACCGATGGCCATCATTTGCCACCTCAAAGAACACGAGTTTGTCTATGGGAAACTAGAAAACGTTGCCCCTGGCATTCGCCGGCTGACGGCTCGAAACCCAAGCGTGTTTACCTTCCACGGAACCGGCACATACGTCATTGGTCAAGGACAAGTGGCAGTAATCGATCCAGGCCCGCTGGATTCGGACCATATTCAGGCCCTGATTGAAGGACTTTCGGCAGAAACTGTCACCCATATACTGGTTACCCACTGTCATCTCGACCACTCACCGGCGGCGCGGGAGCTGAAATCCCATACTGGTGCCCTAACCTACGGGTTCGGCCCACATGGCCAAATGACCAAGGGAGAGTCTGAATCGGTTGAGGAAGGGGCTGACCTGGATTTTGTGCCCGATGTCCGCTGTGCACATGGCGATGTCATTAACGGACTGGGCTGGCGCGTTGAGTGTGTCCACACACCAGGACACACCAGCAATCACCTGTGTTTTGCCCTGGACAACCCATCCGCACTTTTTACTGGCGATCACATAATGGCCTGGTCAACCACCGTGGTGATTCCGCCCGACGGCAACATGACCGACTACATCACAAGCCTCAAGAAACTGACAAGGCGAACCGAANCCACCTATTGGCCAACCCATGGCCCCCCATTANGCGAGCCNCTACCCTACGTGCATTCCTTGATTCGGCACCGNCAAGAACGCATACAGCAAATCATCCAACAGTTAACAAGAACACCACAAACAGTGCCAGAACTTGTTGCCGCACTGTATCAGGGGCTTGACACACGATTGACGGGTGCCGCCGGACGCTCAACACTGGCTTCGCTGATTCACCTACATGATTTGGGACAAGTTAGCTGTGACAGTCAACCTGATCTGAACTCACAGTTCACACTAACCCATCCTTAAACATCAACGCCAGACAACAGACCGCTTGTTTCGACGCCAGGAAAAGACCGGTGCGGGCATCTCGGGAACTGCCCCGGCTGTGAGCGCCAAAGCTCTATCGAGCATAAAGCGCGTCACGTCAGCCATCTGCAATTCCTGGGTTTCGCATTCGTCGATCCACCGTACGTTATCAAGCTCTCCATCCCCGGCGATCTCCCCCCGTACATTTTCCGCCGAAGTAAGGAAAAAACGCGCGTGGTAACGCATTTTTGAAAAGGTTGGCGTAATCGCTCGGCCCACATAGCGGAGCGACTTAAGACTTGGAAGTAACCCTTCGTCACTGAAACGGCGCCAGGACGAAGAATGGCTACCCGCGGTCCGGCCGGGCAGCCCCAACATCAGTCCCGTCTCTTCATAAGTCTCTCGCACCGCGGCCAGAGCTAATCGAGCAGCTCGACACGAAGACCCGGCAACCGCCATAGACCGGACACAGGCACGATCAAGTGGAGTTGCAATAGCCATAGTCCCATCACCCGGTGCCACAGCGCCACCAGGAAACACATAACGACCCGGCATAAAACGAGCTACAGCAGACCGCTGCCCGAACAGGATGGCCCGTTTGGGCCCGCAGCTCCGTACGATGATAAGCGTCGCCGCATCGCGAGCACGGACACCATACGCCGGTAAACCCGTCATCAGTCGACCACCCGCTTATTTTTCCAATCGTCGGAGGCGACGGACGACGTCATCTAGCCTACGGAATCGCGCAACGTTACGCCACCAGTCACGACTGGCCATTTGTGGCATACCAGAAGAATAGGATCCAGGTCTATTAATAGAAGCCGTGACCATCGTCGACACAGTCAAGTGGACATCATCGGCAATCGAAACATTATCAGCGACGCGGGCCGCACCTGCCAAAGTGCAGCGTCGACCAATAACCACGCTGCCGGCAATTCCGACACACCCAGCAATCGCGGTGTGCTCACCAATCTGACAGTTGTGAGCAATTTGCACCAGATTGTCGATCACCACGCCATTACCCACTCGCGTNTCCTCNATACTGCCTCGATCGATCGCGGTGTTCGCACCGATCTGCACATCATCACCAATAGTCAACGCTCCAAGCTGCGGGATACGGATCCACTGGCCTTTATCTTTGGCGTTTCCAAACCCGTCGCCACCCAACACCGCACCCCCTTGGATGACGCAACGACGACCGATCTTGACCCCGTGATATATCGTGACGTTGGCATACAGGCGAGACGACTGACCAATTAGGACATTTTCCCCGATGACACAACCTGGCCCAACGGTAACGCCCGCTTCCAGGCATGCACCCGCCTCAACAACTACGTTTGGTCCGACGTGTGCCGTAGCATCAACCACTGCATTCGGCGCTATTACCGCAGACGAATGACACCCTGGTTGGGGCACCGGTGTCTNATCAAATAAACCAGCCACCTGTGCATACGCGAGGTAAGGATTCTCGCAAATTACTACGGGCCCANCGTACGTGCGTACGTCATCTTCCCGTAGTATCACCCCNCCCGCGCGGGTCGATTGAAGGCAATCTCTTAGCCGAGAATTAACAAAAAAAGAAAGCTGATGAGGTTCGGCATTAGCGAGGGTCGCTAACCCGGTAATCTCAACTCCTCCCTCACCGCGGCAATACCCGTTGACCCGCCTTGCGATTTCCTGCAGTTTCATCCTTTTTCACACCACGCCGCAACCCACGCTAGGGTACACCAAGAGCGTATCCACATCATCGAAACCTACTCAATTGCAATAAACCACCGACCCATACGGCTGACAATCACACTATGCTTTGACCAAATTCCCGCACTGCATCCACCATCACAGCCATATGATCTGGGTCAATATCGGGAGTGATACCGTGACCTAGATTGAATATGTGGCCCGGGCCAGGGCCATAATCGGCTAGCACACGCTTAACTTCTCTTCGAATGGTGTCTGGCGGAGCTCGGAGAACCGCCGGATCCAGATTGCCCTGCAAGGCAACACGATCGCACACCAGTTGACGTGCCCTGAACAATGACTGCGTCCAATCAATGCCGATGGCATCACAGCCCGAATCAGCAATCTCAGACAGCCACTGGCCACCACCTTTGGTGAAAAGAATAATCGGCACAGCATCGGCTCCAAGCTCAGTCTGCAGTGCCGCAACAATCCGACTCAAATAGGCCAGTGAAAACTCTTGATAGTCGGCGTGTGCCAGTGTTCCACCCCAAGTATCAAAAATCATCACGGCCTGAACACCAGCCACTATCTGTGCATGAAGGTAGCCACTCACCGCTTCGGTCAAAACCTCAAGCAGCTGGTGCATGCGGCCTGGCTCTGCGTGAAGCAACCCTTTGCTATGGCGGAAATCCCGGCTACTTTCCCCTTCGATCATATAGGTAGCCAGCGTCCACGGACTCCCTGCGAAACCAATCAGCGGAACTGTCCCAGCAAGCTGATGTCGAATCAAACGGACCGCTTCCAATACATAACCAATGTCAGTTTCTGCATCGGGTGCTGTTAATACATCGATCTGGCTAACGCGTCGAATCGGCCTGGCAAAGCGTGGCCCTTCTCCCTCGTTAACAGTTAGACCCAAACCCATAGCATCCGGGATAGTCAAAATATCGGAAAAAAGAATAGCCCCATCAAGACCGAACCGACGTAACGGCTGCAGTGTCACCTCGCAAGCAAGTTCTGGGTTCTGACACAAGTTGAGAAAACTGCCCGCCTGCTTACGCACCGCGCGGTATTCAGGCAAGTACCGCCCTGCCTGACGCATTACCCACACCGGCGTACGATCGACGGGTTGACGCTTTAGCGCGCGCAGTAGTCGATCTTTCACGATGGACGTGCCGACATTAGCGCGCTGGCTATCTCCCGCTGTATCGTCTCGGCAACTTTGCGTGGATTATCAGCATCCCGAATCGGTCGACCCACTACGATGTAATCCGCTCCGTGAGAAAAGGCGTCCTGGACCGTAACCGTTCTCTTTTGATCATCGGTGTTCTCGACTGGTCGAATACCTGGAATAACAATCATTAACCGGTCACCCAATTNGTCCCGCAGNCGGGCCGCTTCATGCCCAGATGCGACCACACCATCACACCCACAATGGATAGCGCGCCGCGCTCGTGACAGAACTAACTCCTCGACATCACACTGAAACCCAAGGTCATCAAGATCCCCTCGATCAAGGCTAGTTAACACCGTTACCGCGAGAATCTTAAGATCCCCCTTAGAAGCAGCCGCCGCCTGCATAATACCGTCATTGCCATGCACCGTAACGAAGCTAATGTTGCGATGTTGGAGCCGTTCCACGGCACGACCCACCGTCGCTGGCACATCGAAAAACTTTAGATCGACAAAGACCTGTTTGCCGGCCGCCGCGAGTTCATCGACAAACTCGAAATATCCACCGGCCATGAAAAGTTCCAGGCCAACTTTGTAGAAGTTGACACTATTATCGAGTTGCGCCACTAATCGTCGCGCATCATCAGTCGATGGCAGATCCAAGGCAACGATGAGTCGTTGGTTGTCGACGATTGCTTTCACACTACATCACCTTGAGCACCGCTCAAATATCGATCAACGGCGCTTGCCGCGTTGCGTCCTTCATTAATTGCCCACACCACCAGAGACTGTCCCCGACGACAATCCCCGGCAGCAAACACACCGTGACGGGCGGTAAGAAATTGGCCATACGGTGCATCATAATTGCCCCGCTCATCGTGCCCCACACGCAACAGATTTGAAACCGACTTCTCAGGCCCAACAAATCCCATTGATAAGAGAACCAGGTCACATGGCCACACTTTTTCCGTACCTGGAATTTCGCTAAAAGGTGTATCTGGCCCTGGCACCGACCAGTCAAGTTCGATTGTCTGTATTCCACTGACGCACCCATTGCCATCACCTATGAGTTTTTTTGTCAGTAACGCATAAACTCTTGGATCTTTGCCAAATCGATGCGCGAACTCCGCATGAGAATAGTCCACGCGAAAAATCAATGGCCATTGCGGCCACGGGTTACTGAGACTTCGTTTTTCGGGAGGGCAATTAAGCAACTCAAAATTGACTAGACTCTTGCATCGGTGGCGCAATGCAGTACCGATACAGTCCGCACCGGTATCGCCACCTCCGATGACCACCACATGCTTGTTCGCTGCACTGATAAATTTTCCGTCTTGCAGGTTCGAATCCAGAAGACTTTTCGTATTTCGAGTCAGGAAATCCATTGCCAAATGAATACCTGACAACCCTCTACCCGGCACCGACAAATCGCGGGGCATCGTCGCTCCAGTCGCAAGTAACAAGGCGTCGTGAGATTCCAGTAATTTCTCGGGATCCTGATAGCGGAGCAACTCACCATCCGCCTCCATGATTTGTCCAATGTGTCCGTCGGCAAATGGCTCTTGCGGGCCCACTTGGGTACGTGTTTCAAACACAATTCCTTCTTCTCGCAACAATGCAACCCGACGATCGACCACCTGCTTTTCAAGTTTCATGTTGGGGATGCCGTACATCAACAATCCTCCAATGCGATCCGCGCGCTCATAAACCGTGACCTGATGTCCTACGGTATTGAGCTGTGCCGCCGCCGCAAGGCCAGCTGGCCCAGATCCAACAATGGCAACCTTGTAACGACTACGAACCAACGGGGGCGCCGGCTTGATCCATCCTTCAGCGAAGCCCCGGTCAACAATTGCGTTTTCTATGTTCTTGATTGTGACCGCTGGCTCGATAATAGCGAGCACACACGCCCCCTCGCAGGGTGCCGGACAAGTTCGTCCTGTGAATTCGGGAAAATTGTTGGTTTGATGCAGTCGCTCAAGTGCATCGCGCCAGCGGCCCCGGTAAACCAAATCATTCCATTCCGGAATGAGATTGTCGATCGGGCAGCCCGTCTCCGATTGGCAGAAAGGGACGCCACAGTCCATACACCGGCTGCCCTGATTCTGCAGTTGATCCACCAATCCCTCGGTATGAATTTCATCGTAGTCCGTAACGCGTATACCTGCATCTCGGTAAGGGACAACCACCCGAGGGGTTTCTTTGAATCCAGTTAGCGCTCCCATTCAGTTGATTGTCCTGATTACTGCCGAGATCCAGCGGCCTGCTTAGCCAGTGCGTTCTTGTAGTCGACCGGCATCACTTTGACAAACTCATTACATAGGATTTCCTCTCCCTGTTCGATCAGATTAAGTGCAACGGATGAATCCGTATAGCGGGCATGTAGCGACAACAACGTGGCCAACTCAGCGATATCCTCACCGTCATGAACGCGTTCGAGCTCTACCATCCCCAGATTGCAACGAGACCGGAACACATCCGGTTCAGGCGCCCACACGTAAGCGATTCCACCGGACATGCCTGCGGCAAAATTTCGACCCGTGGGACCAAGAATAACTACTCGACCGCCGGTCATGTATTCACAGCCATGATCACCCACACCTTCAACCACAGCCGATGCACCGCTGTTTCGAATACAGAAACGCTCGGCGGCACGTCCTCGAAAAAAGGCTTGGCCACCCGTTGCACCGTACAACACCACATTGCCGACCAGAATATTGTCCTGCGCCGAAAAAGTGCTGTTGTTGGGAGGGTAAGTCACAATGCGCCCGCCGGATAGTCCCTTACCTACATAATCATTGGCATCACCTTCAAGCACTGCCGTCACACCTGCGGGCAACCACGCACAGAAACTCTGCCCTGCAGAACCCTGAAATCGCAGATGAATCGTGTTGTCCGGCAAGCCTGCCTCACCCCATCGCTTCATGATCTCGTGTCCCAACATGGTGCCCACCGCTCGGTTGGTATTTTTTATCGACAAATCAAGGCACACTTTCTCGCCCTGGTCGAGCGCAGGACGGCAACGTTCCAGCAACACGACCTGATCCAGGCTGTGCTGCAACCCGTGGTCCTGTTTAATCTGACATTGCTGAATGGCCGTCCCATTAAGTTCAGCNGCCGGCAACAATAATGGCGACAGATCGATGCCATCTGCCTTCCAATGCTTTATCGCGGTGCTGGATTCCAGCACGTCAGCTCGGCCCACCATTTCATCAAAAGTGCGAAACCCCAACTCTGCCATCAGACTGCGCGTATCCTCTGCAACCAAAAACAGATAATTAACGACGTCTTCAGGTTGGCCGGCAAACTTCGCACGTAACTCGGGATCCTGAGTCGCAATCCCCACAGGACAGGTATTGAGATGACATTTTCTCATCATGATGCAACCAAGGGCGATTAACGGTGCAGTAGAAAAACCAATCTCCTCTGCCCCTAGGAGCGCACCAACCACCACATCACGACCTGTTTTCATGCCACCGTCGGTCTGCAACACAACCCGGCTGCGTAGGTCGTTCATCACCAAGGTCTGGTGAGTCTCCGCAATTCCCAACTCCCAGGGAAGACCAGCATGCTTAATGCTAGTGAGCGGTGATGCACCTGTTCCGCCGCTATCACCTGAAATCAAAATGTGGTCGGCGTGCGCCTTGACAACACCAGCTGCTATCGTCCCAACTCCAACCTCCGCAACCAACTTAACGCTAACACGCGCCGACGGATTCGCATTCTTGAGATCGTAAATCAGTTGCGCGAGATCTTCGATTGAGTAAATGTCATGATGTGGCGGCGGACTGATCAACCCGACCCCGGGTGTTGAATAGCGGATACGGGAAATCGTGCCATCCACCTTCGATCCTGGCAGTTCCCCACCCTCCCCGGGCTTTGCCCCCTGCGCGATCTTGATCTGAAGTTCATTGGCATTGGTCAGGTACCAGGCGGTCACGCCAAACCGGCCCGATGCTACCTGCTTGATAGCTGATCGCCTGGAATCACCATTGGGCAATGGCATAAAGCGCTCGGAATCTTCACCGCCTTCCCCAGTGTTACTGCGCCCCCCCATTCGATTCATCGCGATGGCTAGTGTTTCGTGCGCTTCACTCGAAATCGACCCAAAACTCATCGCTCCGGTACAAAAGCGCCTGACTATTGCACTTGCGCTTTCTACCTCTTCAATATCGATGGGTCCGCCGTTCCGCTCCGGACGCAGCTCAAACAAACCTCGCAAGGTATGCCGCTTCCTGGCCTCTTCATTCACCGCCGCCGAAAACTGCTGATAAGTCTCCGTGCTATTCGTCCGGGCAGCTGTCTGTAGGTCGGCGATTACATGCGGTGACCAACCGTGACGTTCACCACCAGCGCGCCAATGAAACTCGCCAGGATTATGCAGTCCGCCCTCGTTACCAACCTCTTCATTGGGGAAGCCGAGTGTGTGCCGACGCAACAACTCCTGCGCCAGCACCTCAAAGCCTACTCCCTGCAGTCGACTCGGAGTCATATGAAAACAAAGATCAATTACCTCATCGTGCAACCCCAACGCCTCAAAAATCTGCCCTCCTTTGTACGATTGCAGCGTGGAGATTCCCATTTTCCCCATCACCTTCAAGATGCCTTTCGCCACACTGGCCCGGTAGGCGTCTATTACCGAACGATGATCAAATTCCATTGCATCGAGCAGATCATCGTGCAGAGCGTGCCGAAGAACTTCGTAAACGAGATAGGGATTAATTCCATCCGCACCAAATCCGATCAGCAAACAATGATGATGCACATCACGACATTCAGCAGACTCGATAATGATAGCGACCCGCGTCCGTTTCGCTGTCCGCACCAGGTGGTGATGCACCGTACCGCAAGCCATCAAAGCACTGACAGGAACTCGTTGCGAACTGGTCTTTCGGTCTGACAGCAGCAGAGTACCGGCGCCCGCATCAACCGCTGCCTCTGCCTCGCGACAAATGCGGTGCAAAGTAGTGACGAGACCCGACTCCCCTTCGTCTTGTTGGAAAGTGATATCGAGTGTGGTGGCCTGCCAGCCCGCCTGCTTCATTTCTCGTATTGCGATTAATTCCTCATTCAATAAGATTGGGTTGGTAACCTTGAGCCGGCGACAGTGCTCTTCTGTGGGACACAGGAGGTTTTTTTCCGGCCCGATATAACACTCAAGTGACATGATCAAATCTTCTCTGATCGAGTCGATGGCCGGGTTTGTAACCTGCGCGAACAACTGCTTAAAATAATCATAGATCAGCCGCGGTTGGTCACTCAGACAGGCCAATGTCGAATCATTGCCCATTGACCCGATTGGGTCCCGCTTTTCCTGCACCAGCGGTAACAACATGAACTGTAACGTCTCAACTGTGTATCCAAATGTGCGCATGCGCGCCAAAAGCGTCTCTTTATGATCCGGCGGCACCGACGCTTTTGGGACCAGCTCGGTCAGATCAATACGGTGACGATCAAGCCATTTCGCGTATGGATGCCGACTTGAAAACTGCTGTTTCAGTTCCTCGTCAGGGATCATTCTTCCCTGTTCAAAGTCGATCAGAAACATCCTACCCGGCTGCAGACGTCCCTTTTCTTTCACCATTTCAGGGGCGACCGGTAACACACCCACTTCACTAGCCATAATGACCCGGTTGTCGGTCGTCAGATAATANCGACTCGGTCGGAGTCCGTTACGGTCCAATACAGCCCCAATGTAGCGCCCATCGGTGAAAGCAATNGAGGCCGGCCCGTCCCACGGCTCCATCAGNCACGAGTAGTACTCATAAAACGCGCGNCGTGCCGNATCCATTTCAGNGTGCTTCTGCCANGCCTCGGGNACCAACATCATGATCGATTCCTGAAGCGTACGTCCGGTCATGAGCAAGAATTCCAAGACATTGTCAAAGTTTCCAGAATCAGAGCCGTGCGGCTCAACTACTGGAAAAACCAGACTCAGTTGTTCCTTGAAGAACGGGGATGACATGACCCCTTCCCGGGCTCGCATCCAATTGACATTTCCCAACAACGTGTTGATCTCACCATTGTGGGCCATGAAACGATTCGGCTGGGCTCGATCCCAACTGGGAAATGTATTGGTTGAAAAACGCGAATGCACCATCGCGAGATGCGTGGTAAAGGTAGGGTCTGCTAAATCCGGGAAATAACAGAGCAACTGTGCTGGTCGTAACATCCCTTTATAAATAATCACTTGAGTCGACAANGAACAAATATAGAAAAAAGCCGCCTGTTCAAGTGACGTATCATCTCGCACGCGGCGAGTGCACTGTTTGCGAATCAGATAAAGTTCGCGCTCAAATGCATTCCCTGTAAGACCTGGCGCGGCAGCTATNAAGAGTTGTTCCACAACCGGCTCTGCTCTACGTGCGGCAGGCCCAATGTCAGCACCGTCCGCATCGGTCGGCACGCTACGCCATCCGATCAACCGCTGACCCTGGTCTTTGACCACGCGCTCAACCACTCGTCGGCAGTGGGCACGTTCAGCATCCTTGGTTGGCATAAACACCATACCAACACCAAATTCACTGGGCAGTGGTAACCTTTCGCCGATTTCTCTCTCCACTACCCGGCAAAGGAACTCCTGGGGTAGCGCAGTCAACATACCGGCACCATCGCCCGTATTTTCCTCGCTACCACGAGCGCCACGGTGATCCATGTTAATCAGGACGGTATTCGCATCTTCCACAATCTGATGACTGCGCTTACCCTGAATGTGGGCTACGAAACCGACCCCGCAACTGTCGTGCTCAAACCGAGGATCATAGAGGCCCCGTGGCAGCGCTTGGGCTCCGTCGGTATCTGATAATCGGTGCTCTTTCATCAATGGCTCAATCATTGCTCGATACGCGTTCTGAACCGGGCGCGGCGTCACCTAACCACAGAGTCCCCACACGGGCCTCGTTAAATGAGTCGGAAAAAATACCGGAGGTGTCCAGCAGTGAACCGCGGGTAGGCTGACCCGTTTCAGACGCGAGTCTGGAGAAAGAGTATATACAGAACTATCGGGATATTAATCAATATGGCCTAAGTTATTGAAATTATTACAGTAAAAAGACAGGAATTNGCTCAGACAAGTCATTCGCTCGCTAACCACTGCAATACGATTCCAGCACATCGCGCAACACTTGATCCGGATAATCTGTGACCAACCGAGCACGACCGATGGTCTCGGGCAAAACCAACTGAATTCGACCATTCATCACTTTTTTATCCATCATCATCTGGCGCAGGAAGGCATCAGTAGAAAACCCGCCACCCAGAGAGACCGGAAGATGGGCCCGTGTCAGCAGCTGACCTATACGATGGACCGCCTCGCNACTCATCCAACCCAATTGTCTTGACATGTCGGCGGCCATAACCATTCCTACAGCGACCGCTTCCCCGTGCAACCATTGTCCATAGCCCGCTATGGACTCAATCGCATGACCAAAGGTATGACCCAGATTGAGCAATACCCGCTCACGCGTTTCGCGTTCATCGTCTGCAACAAATCGCGCTTTGTGTCGACAGCTGACCAGGATTACTTCTTCCATTGCGTCCGGCACCCCGGACACGACGTCATCAACATGCTGTTCAAGCCACGAGAAAAATTCCCCGTCGCCAATGACGGCGTACTTAACGACTTCAGCAAAGCCAGCCGACAACTCACGCGGATTCAGCGTCGCCAGGGTATCGGTATCGGTAATGACACAGCGAGGCTGATGAAAAGCACCGATCATGTTCTTACCGCGTGGGTGATTGATCGCCGTCTTCCCCCCGACAGCTGAATCCACCTGCGCCAACAGGGTGGTGGGTATTTGAATAAAATCGATTCCACGCTGGTAAGAAGCCGCTGCAAACCCCGCGATATCTCCAACCACACCGCCTCCGAGTGCAATCACTGTTGTCTGACGGCTACATGGCTTTTCCAACATTTCGTCATACAACTTATTCAACTGTTCTGAGTTCTTTTGTCTTTCTCCATCGGGAAGAGTCGCAATGCTGAGGTCATATTCTGGAAGCGCCGACACGACGCGTTCGAGATAAAGCGGTGCAACCACCTCGTTTGTCACCAACATCACCTCCGACGCTCGAATATGGCGTCGCAACAACTCCGACTGCTGCAGTAAACCAGCACCAACGTAGATGGGGTAACTTCGTTCACCTAACTCAACAGTCATCACGGCCATGACTTCATGAGCTCCCGCGCTATATGCCGGGCGACCGCCTGCGGGCTTTGTCCGTCGGTAGCGATCACATGATCAGCCTCCCCTCTATAGAAGGGATCACGCTCCGCCATAAGGGACTCAAGAATGGCACGCCTATCGTCTCCCAGATTAAGCAGCGGACGATTCTTGTCATTACGTGTCCGTTCAAATTGCAGATCAACCGAGGCGTGCAGGTAAACCACCGTGCCACTTTTGCGCAGATTGTTTCGATTGCCTTCATCTAGGATCACGCCACCACCGGTAGCCAAGACAATCCCACGGCGGGTCGTAAGCTTCTCGATCATCGTTTTTTCTCGAACGCGGAACGCTTCTTCCCCCTCAATATCGAAAATGGTGGCAATGCTAACCCCAGTGTGTTTTTCAATCTCCTGATCGGCATCAAAAAACTCTAAGCGCAGTTGGCGCGCAAGAGACTTACCGATGGTCGTCTTACCGACACCCATCGGTCCAATCAGGTAAACATTCTGTTCTGTGCTCATCGTTATAACGTTAGCGCAGGAAGATTGACTACGTGGTTTTTCCTAAGACACGACCCTTGGCCCAGCCGCCACCATCCAGCACACCCACGAGCTAGTTTGATGAGTTAACAGGCTTGATAATACGGGGGGTCAGAAAAACAAGCAGTTCTGTACGCTTATCATTCACCGTCTTCTGCCTAAACAAACTGCCCAAAATCGGCAAATCGCCCAAAANGGGTACTTTCTCCACTGATTCANTTAGCTGGNGATTGTAGATNCCCCCAATGATTACCGTCTCGCCATTATGGAGCAGCACCTGTGTTGTGATCTGATTGGTATTCATATTCTGCGACGTTCCCGCTGCCCAACTGTCCTGGCTAACAAAAACATCTAGTATCACGCGATCGTCCGGAGTGATCTGGGGCGTGACCGTTAANCCGAGGACCGCTTTCNTGNTCGNTGNGNNCGTTGAACCGGCTGACGAGGTCNTGAACACGCGCTCTTCACCTTGCTCAATNTTAGCCTCTTTCTTGTCGGCGGTGAGCAGCCTCGGGTTTGCGATCACCTTGCCTCTATTTTCTGCCTCCAGCGCCGAAATCTCGAGATCAATAAGATTCGCATAATCCGCCCCTGCCTTGGCAAGCGTGAAGGCATAAGCAGCAGGAGNANCGANGGAATCTGCCGGAGACCCCGCGGGTAGGTTGACGGCANGANNCCTGGTTGCCGCATTCATCCCGGCTGTTCGAATAGCCTCTGTGCCCGTCAACGACCCAGAGCCCANTACCGTACCCAGANCGTAGCNGGTGTTCAGTGTGTTGAAACCGAGTTTGANGCCAATATTACGGCTGAAGCTNTCTGTTGCCTGAACGATCCGCGTCTCTATCAAAACCTGCTTTACTGGTTTATCAAGTGCGGAAATCAACTTTCGAATCTCTCGAATCTTGGACGCGGTATCCTGGACGAGGAGCGCATTGGTTCGCTTATCTACCGAAACGCTGCCCCGTTCGGACAAGAGACTGTTGGTCTCCGTTGGCACTTCAGAAACGTTGATACTTCCGCTACCGGTGCTGGAAATACCAGTGTCAACCGCACGGACCGACTTCAGAATATCAGCAATATCTTCCGCCTTAGCATAATTGATCTCGATCAATTCAGAAACCAGCGCCTGCAGTTGTCGCTGGCCATGGGCCGCTTCTAACTTTTTCTGCTCAAATTCGGTAATTACCCCGCTGGGAGCGATCCAGATCACATCACCACGAACACGCTGGGCCAACCCATTAGTCTGCAGAATAATATCGAGCGCCTGATCCCAAGGCACGTCAATCAGGCGCATAGTCAAATCACCACTAACATCTGGACTGATGACGAAGTTCTTGCCAGACTGACGCTGAAGAATATCCAAGGCACGACGGATCGGGATGCTTTGAAAATCCAGCCTGACGTGTTCTCCCGAATAACCAAACTCATTGACTCCATCCTCACTCTCACTTTCAACAGGCATAGACACATCAAGAGTGAAAGTGTCCCCTACATGGTAAGCCGACTGCTGATATCCGAACTCTGCACTCACCACAATTCGAACTTTTGATCCGACATTGAACGCATCGACATAATGGACTGGTGTTGCAAAATCGATTACATCCAGCCGTTTCTCAAGGCCCGGCGCAAGTGATGCTCTGCTAACCTCAAGAACAATTTCACTGTTCTCCTCCCGAACATCAACGCCAGCCACACCCTCGCCAAGCTGCACAATAACTCGCCCGCTACCACCTGACCCACGCCGAAAGTCAATATGCACCACTTCATCGCGGCCATCACCAACCGTTTGACTAGACGACGTTTCTTTCTGTAGTTTGGATTCAACCGACGCACTAACACCAGTGGCCGCCGCGGTCGCGGGTTGCGGCGAGCCAAAACTGACGGTCACAACTCCTGGGGATGACGNTTGAGTAACCGTCGCCGCCCCAAGCAAATTGAATATCACACGGGTTCGGTCTTCACTATCGANTGTAACGATATCGTCAAGAACACCTCGCTTGACCGGGATCGACTTGTCAACCTTTCCTAGTCTCACGCCAAAGAAGTCGAGGATAAACCGAGGGGGNCTGACCGTGCGAAANACTTTCGGGTCGCTNGGATTTCCTGAAAATGCCAATTCGACCGACACCTGACCGTCGGCCAACGTGCCGTATTGGATTGCATCAAGAATCGGACTGGCCGCTTGCGCAAAAGCGCCACACGAGAAAAAGACAGCTATAGACCAACAAGCGAAATACCTTTGGGTCGCTTTCACAAAATCGAGTTCATTCGGATTTTTACTCTTCACTCGTGTCATCACCTGTCTATTTGCCCGCCACTCAATCAACCGCAGCGCCTGGCAAAGATAAGGTCTCTTCGTTCTGTTGCCAACGCCCACTTACACCAAGCTTTACTTCGTTAATCACCATGATGCCCGTATCCAGGTCAATGTCACCGATCTGACCATAATCTTGTCCAACATAGTCCCCCACCTTAACTTCATGCGTCAGCCCAGTGCCCTGCGACAATAGGATACCTCTGGTCTCGCCCAACGCCACCAACACCCCCACAAACGTCATCGAATCCAGCGGGAACTCTTCCAACGGCTGCCTTTCCCTCGTCAAATCCGGAGCGAGTGGATCCGGCCCCAGGTCTTCCTCTTTATCATCCGCCAAGACTACCTGGGTTCTGGTTTCCCACGGGCGGTCGACATTATCACGCGAAAACGGGTCACTTAGCGAACCCGCGCTGTACTGGAACGGNTCGACGTGAGGAATCTTAGGCAAAGGATCGGGCTTCCTTCCAGGCGCTACTTCTTGTTCCCTCTTCAATGCCTCAAGATCAGCCAGGGTTCTTTCCTGAGTGACACTGCCCAATAACTGGCCTAAATCACTCCCCTGACAGGCGGTCANCAGGAACCCCACACACCCAAGTAAGAACCAACGCGCAANCAACACAGACCAATGCATTTGACCAGCCATCAGCCTGATTTGTCCTGCTTGGTAGCCTCAGCGCCAACGTATCGGTAGGTCACCAAACTGGCGCTCGTAGTTAACTGACCCGCTGTATCGTCCCCGGTGTGCCGCATCGAAAGATTACGCACGGTCACAATTCGATCCATGGCTGAAATCGTACTGACAAATTCCGCTACCTGATGAAATCCCCCCATCACTTCAATATCGATAGGCACCATGGCATAGACCCCATAGGGCACTTCATCGCGTGGTTGAAACAGCGTGATCGTCAATCCTTGAGAAAGCACTGCATTTGTTATCTCCGTCAGAAGAGAAGCCATCGCCTGGCTATCAGGAAGCGCGTACTCCATCTCAGCAAGCATTTTCTTAACTTGCCCCATCTGCTTTTCATAAGCCGGCAATGAGGCGACCATCGCCGCCTTAGATCTATAAGTTTGCGTTAGAGTCGTTTCTTCCCGTTGTTTAGCAACCAGCACGTTCTGCTGATCCTGCAACACGAAATACCATCCGGCTCCCACGAGCGCGACTGCAGCAACAACCCCCATCAACCAGGTAAACCACGGCGGCCATACCATGGGATCCTGGATATCAATTTCCTGCAGTTCGTCAAGGCTAATCATTATGTTCTAATGCCGGTGCTCTGCTGTTACAACCATGCCTCAACCCATTGCCTTAGGGACAACACACTCGACCCACTGCAATGATCGTATGCTGTGATCACCTATCCGGACTCCGCATTGTTTACCGTCTCAGTCACCAGCAATTCGAAATCCATCAGTGATGATGCGTCGCCACTGCCTGACTTGACAGCCTTAATATCCGCTGCATCAAAACTACTGGAGCCCTTGAGGTTATCCATCAGATCACTCACACGCTTATTGGATTCCGCAACTCCGTTTAGAGCAATCAGTCCCTCGTTCTTTCTCATTTCGGTAAAGTACATACCCTCGGGCCGGCGGCGCGCTAATGCATCCAATGCTTTCACTATAGTGACTCGTTCATGCTTGAGTTGCGTGATAATGCCCATACGCGCGAGCACTTCTTTCTTGCTTTCCTTAATGCTCCTGATTTTGCCGATCTTTTGATTGGCGTTCTCAATCTCTATCTCCAAGAAGTCATTGCGCGTTTGTTGATGCTCAATCTGACCAGCCATCCACCACCAGCCCATCGCGACAAGGAAAACTGCGCACCCCGCAATAAAGCCAACCAGCGATAAACGCACTTGTTGCTGCTTACGCCGGCGCTCCTCGCGCCAAGGCAGCAGATTGAGGCCTCTCACCCTGCACCCCGCATTGCCAGTCCGCAAGCCTTAAATAACAATGGTGTCTGACGACCCAGCACTTGACTCTTGCCGCGCGACTCACTGCCTGCAAATGGATTGGCAACAAACGTGTCAAAACCGGTCACCTGCTGAATAACATCTGTGGCACCATCGATTGCAGCGCAGCCACCGGTGAGGAAAATTGCGTCGACCCCTTCGTTACTGCGACTAGAGGAAGAAAAGAACTCAATCGCACGGTTGGCTTCTTGCGCCATCGATGCCTTGAACGGCTCCAGTAGATCAGCCACATAGTTTTCTGGCAGATCCAAAGCCAATTTCATGGCCTCCGCTTCTTCATGACTGCTTGCAAACCGCGTTCTGATATTTTCCGTCAGTATGCGTCCACCAAACGCGTGGTCACGGCTATACACAATTTTCCCGTCTACGAAGACGTCCAGGTGAGTGGTGGTATCACCATAATCCAACAACCCAATCACTTTGTTCTGGATTGAATCACCAAAGGCCTGTGTCACTAATGAATAAGCGCGCTCTACTGCAAACGAATCCACATCAATGATAACCGGTTGTAACCCTGCGCTAGCCACTACGCCGGCATAATCTTCAACAATTTCTCGCCGACAGGCTGACAAAAGAATTTCATTTTCATTTGGATCTGCAGCCGATGGTCCCATTACCAGATAATCCATATTCACCTCGTCCAGTGAATAGGGAATATGGTGAACTGCCTCTATCCCAACCTGCTCTTCAAGCTCGCTGTCGTTTAACTCGGCGGGCAGATAGATTGTTCGGGTAACAACGTGAGACGAAGCCACCGCAACTATCGCGTTTTTCCGTTTGCTCCTTGACCGCTTCAGGGCGGCCGCCACTGCTTCGCCCACCGCATCGAGGTTACTGATTGCACGTTCAACGATCGCGTCACGAGGCAATGGTTCGATGCCAACATGGGTCGCTTTATAGCCATCTCGGCCGCGGTCCATTTCAAGCACTTTAACGGCAGACGTGCTGATATCAACGCCAACAGCACTGTAACGCGGCTGATTAGAGTCAGCTGTGTTAGCGCCCTTGTCGGATAATTCTGAACGCGATAGACCGCGCCCTTTTCGAGAAAACAGTGCCACTGGTTTAAGTTACCTTGAATATTCCCCGAACTATACCGAAACTTGCGGGCAAACCACACCTTGGAGACAGCGTAACACTTTGTCGACCTGACAATTTTCACCAACCCCGCCTCGAATCACAAAACCGCGGCTAATCAGAATTCGGAAATAGGCAAGATTCATCCCCGCTAGACAGATAGAATACCAATTCAGGCGATACACCGACCGGCCTATCGGCCAGCGCGGTCCGCTCGACACTTGCCAGCACCCTTGAAAAAATTCTTTCGACTAGTCCTGATATCAACAGGCCTCCTAACCCTGGCAGGTGGCATCTCGGGAACGGTTTTNGTCGGGACACTGATGTCTGATTTGCCAGCCATCGAGAGCATTCGCAATATCCGCTTGAAAGTCCCGCTTGAGGTCTACACCATCGATGGTCGTCTGATAGCGCAATTTGGCAATCACAAACGAATCCCAGTGACTATTGATCACGTTCCCAAAACCTTGATCAACGCCATTACCGCTGCTGAGGACGACCGATTTTTNCATCACTACGGGATCGACATGACCGGCGTTGCCCGAGCCCTGATTGCGAACATCCGATCGGGAGACATCAGTCAAGGCGCAAGCACCATCACCATGCAGGTTGCCCGGAACTANTTTCTCTCAAGAGAGAAAACCTATATTCGNAANGTCAAAGANATTCTGTTGGCAATCAAATTAGAACAGAAATTATCCAAGGCAGAAATTCTCGAACTCTACATAAACAAAATCTTTCTTGGCCACCGCGCCTACGGTTTTGCCGCTGCGGCAGCAATCTATTACGACAAACCCCTAGAACAATTGTCGCTCGGTCAATTGGCTGTACTGGCAGGTCTGCCAAAAGCCCCCTCACGCAATAATCCCGTGACCAATCCTGTGCGTGCACTGNAACGCCGGAACTACGTGTTATACCGAATGTACACGCTCGGCCATATTGACAGAGAAACGTACCAGTCCACTATCAAGAAACCCGTGAATGCAAGCAAATCGCTTCGGGTCACAGAGGTCGATGCTCACCATATTGCTGAAATGGTTCGCTCCAGCTTGGTATCNGAATTTGGACAGGCAGCCTATACCGAGGGCTATCGCGTCTACACGTCCATTGACAGCACCCACCAAGCCGCCGCCACTCGGGCCCTTCGGCACGGGCTTCTGGCGTATGACCGGCGTCACGGTTACCGCGGCCCCGCTAACACCCTGGATACTGCCCGCTTAGTCGACTCATCGTATGTTGCTAGGGCACTTGCCAATGCCAACGCGCCGGCACCTCTTATCCCGGCCGTTGTCCTAAATGTAGCACCCGATGCGGTCAGCCTGGCGCTTGCCGATACCAAGAAAGTTGTTCTTGGACCAAGTTCATGGCGCTGGACAAAGAAATCAATTGATGCGGTGGTNAACCCAGGTGATCTGATCTATGTTATCCATAGCTTAGACGGCCTGCTGCTGGCGCAACTACCAGAAATCGACGGTGCACTGGTCTCCCTCAACCCGCACGATGGTGCCGTACTTGCGTTNGTCGGAGGGTTTGATTTCGCACGGAATAAACTGAATCACGTAACGCAAGCTCTGCGACAACCTGGTTCAAACATAAAGCCATTCATTTATTCTGCCGCGTTAGATAATGGCTTTTCAGCCGCCTCCATGGTCAGTGCTGCCCCAATCGTTATTGAAGACACATTAGGAAACACCTGGAAACCCGAGAATTACAACAAGAAATTCTTTGGTCCTACTCGACTCCGACGCGCGCTCAGTCTGTCACTGAATCTGGTGTCTGTACGCATCACACGTTCGCTTGGAATCCCCCTGGTGACAGATCATCTGGAACGTTTCGGGTTCTCTCGGGATCGACTGTCAACGGGATTGTCGCTCGCACTAGGCTCCGCGAGCACCACACCGATGGAAATCGCACGAGGCTATGCAGTCTTCGCTAACGGCGGCTACTTAATAGAGCCCTACTTTATTGCTCGCATTGAAAACCGTGATGGACGGATAGTGCGTTACGCAAATCACACCATACTCTGTCCTGCCTGTCGGCCAAATCAGTCGCCATCAGTGCAAATCGGATCCGGGATAATTCGCGACCGACGCTACGCGAGACGCGCAATCTCACCTGAGAATGCATACTTGATGACTAGTCTAATGAACGAAGTCATGACCACCGGCACGGGTCGTAAGTCACTGTCGTTAGGCCGTACGGATCTGTCGGGTAAGACCGGCACCACCAACAACTTTCGCGATGCCTGGTTTACTGGATTTAATCATGACATCACAGCCAGTGTTTGGGTTGGCTTCGACCAACCGAAAGAACTTGGACGACGTGAGTCAGGAAGCCGTGCGGCATTACCAATCTGGATCGACTACATGACGATCGCGTTGAAGGACAAACCAATCCATCCGGCAACCATTCCAGAAAACATCGTCGTGGCACGGATTAACCGCCACTCAGGCCAAGTCACCGACCAAACCGATCCCGATGGTATAGACGAATACTTCGTGATGGGCAGCGAACCCCAGGCCCAGTTGTCTGTCGGCACACCGACCACTCGAAAGTTCCGCGATGATACCGAAAGCAACGTGGAGAAACTTTTCTGAGAACTCCTGTGCAATAAACACCCAGATACAGGTTTAAGTTGGCCTGCCTGCTTTGGATTCGCCCGACTTCTTACCCATCACTTTTTTCTTTCGCGTCGAGATATTGGTTTTCTTCTTCAATGTTTTCCTGCTTTTTTCTTTGACCTCCACCTTCCATTGGCCTTCACGATAAAACGCTTTCCAGCCCGAGGCCTTCTTTTCAATCTCAGTCAACACATACTGTTCTTTCGTTTTTCGACTAAAACGGATCTGTGCCTTGTTTCCGTCAGGATCCGTAATGGGCGCCGTAGCCAGGAATTGATACTTGGGATCAAGTTGATCCTTAACACTNAGAATTTCTTCGACCAATGGCGCCCGTGTTTCCCGATTTTTNGGGAACTGGCTNGCCGCCAGAAAGATNCCNGACGCACCATCGCGTAAAAGATAAAAATCATCCACCCTCTCACATTGCAAATGGGGCATCGGGATAGGATCCGCCTTGGGGGGCGCTGCCTCGCCGTTTCGTAGCAATTTCCGCGTATTCTTGCATTCGTCTTTGGTACAACCAAAATACTTTCCGAAACGTCCGCTCTTTAACTGCATGTCTGACCCGCACTTGTCACATTCCACGATCGGTCCGTCGTAACCTTTTAGTCGGAATTTTCCCAACTCGATTTCATAGCCGAAACAGTCTGGATTGTCACCACAGATATGCATCTTTCTTTTTTCATCAATTAAATAACTCTCCATCGCACTACGACAAACAGAACAACGGCGTTTGCTAACCAACANCCTAGCCTNCGCTTCNTCATCCAGAGCAGAATCTTCTATCTCTTCGCCAGGCACGAGGTTTAAGGTTTTCGTGCAACGTTCTTTGGGTGTCAGCCCATACCCTGAGCAACCCAGAAAAACCCCGGTGGCCCCATTACGAATTTGCATATAACGCCCACAATTCTGGCACTCAATATCTGTATNGGTCGGCGAGTTGGTCCGCATTCCACCTACGGCAGTTTTGCCTTCCCCCTCTCCAGTTGCCGCCTCCANTTTTCGCCTAAAATCGGAATAAAATTCATTCAGAACCACCTTCCAATCCTTGCCGCCGCTGGCAATTTGATCCAACGTCTCTTCCATATCGGCCGTGAAACCGTAGTCCATTAGGTGACTAAAATTCTCATACAGACGGTCCGTCACGATTTCACCAATTTTCTCAGCGAAAAACCGTCGATTGTTGATCGTGGCATAACCGCGGTCCTGGATCGTAGAGATAATCGATGCATAGGTAGAAGGTCTGCCGATACCCCGTTTCTCAAGCTCTTTTACCAGGCTTGCTTCGGTATATCTTGCTGGTGGCTTAGTGAAATGCTGATTAGGGACAAGTTTTTGCAACGACAGTAGCTGCCCCACTTCTAAGTCAGGCAGTTCCACATTGTCCTGCTTACCTGCCGGTGGCAAAGCACGCGTATACCCATCAAACACAAGAATTCGTCCCTTGGCCCTCAGTTCAAACTCACCGCACATCACCGTTAATGTGGAACTTAAATACTGTGCATCTGTCATCTGGCAAGCCAGGAAATAGTCTCGAATTAGATCGTAAAGACGCTGTTGGTCCCGCTCTACCAAAATGGTGGAGCCTCGCTGATACGCCTCAGTTGGGCGGATTGCCTCATGAGCCTCCTGAGCGCCTTCCTTACTGGCGTAGACAATTGGCTGAGCCGGCAAGTATTTCTTGCCATAAACCTTGTCAATCAAACTACGGCAATTCACCACCGCATCAATACTCAAGTTAGTGGAATCTGTGCGCATGTAGGTGATAAACCCGGCTTCGTAAAGGCGCTGGGCCAGTGTCATGGTTTTTTTCACAGAAAACCCAAGTCGCGTGCTCGCCGCCTGCTGTAACGTAGAAGTAATTAGGGGGGCATTGGGCCTGGACTTGGTCGATTTGTCTTCGCGCGCGGTGACCGCGTACGCGTGTTGCTGCAACGGGGCCAGAGCAGCGTCTGCCTGCTCCTTACTGGTGGGTCGGAAGTTTTTTCCGTGATCCTTCGTCACTTGCAGGCGCAGTTCCGCCTTGCCTACTGTGGTATCCGCGAAAATTTCCCAATATTCTTCAGGAACAAAGACACGCACCTCGCGTTCGCGCTCCACCAACAAACGAACAGCTACCGACTGCACCCTGCCAGCCGAGAGGCCGCGTGCGATTTTCGCCCACAGTAAAGGAGAAAGCATGAATCCCACCACACGATCCAGAAACCGACGTGTCTGCTGTGCTTCGACCTTGTGCTGATTCAAAGCACTCGGCTCTTCAAAAGCCCGCTCAATCGCCTTCTTGGTAATTTCGTTAAAAACAACCCGGTGATAACGACTTTCATCACCACCAATAACTTCTTTGAGATGCCATGCGATCGCTTCCCCTTCACGATCNAGGTCTGTAGCAAGATAGATCGCGTCCGCGTTCATCGCAAGTTTTTGAAGTTCTGCTACCACTTTGGTTTTATCCGGCAAAATTTGGTAACTCGCGCACCAGTCATTTTCGGGATCTACACCCATACTTTTAACAAGATTGGTATGGGCTTTTTCCTTCTTGTATTTTGCTTTGACATCTGGCGCCATTTTGCGTGTTTTAGCCGCCTGTTTCGCCCTCTCTTTTGGATCAACCTTTTTTCTTGAGCCACTGACCGGTAANTCCCGCACATGACCNACACTTGACTTGACGATAAAGTCTCGGCCGAGATATCTGTTGATGGTTTTCGCCTTGGCCGGCGACTCGACAATCACTAATGACTTACCCATAAATCTCAATCCGACTCCCAACGGGCCAGGTTCTAACGGGATCGTTGGTGGCCCATCGTGTGAATAAAACGATTACTTCCATTTGCACCTTCATGCATCGATCCCATGCCATTGCATTAGATAAGACGGGCAAGCATCATAATTCAACCGGTCAACAGCATTAATNAAACTACATTTCACACGTCATCATGACTCTGTGACGCAACAACCCTTCTGATAAAGCCGCCGCCTGCACGAGTGACTACACCCTCTAGTTCCATTGTTATCAGCATGGATGAAACCTCTGCAACCGTCAATCCAGTACGATCAATCAGTTGATTTACTGGGGTCGGAACCTCTCCAATGGCAGCCAGTAACTCCATAGGTTGCAAACTCAACTCAGTTGTCATGGCTTTTCTTTCGACCACCCGGGGAAGAATCAGGGAGAGTTCCTCAGTGATATCAGACACGCTTTCTACCAGTCGTGCACCGTCTCGAATCAGCGCATTGGGTCCCCGCGACAATGGAGAAAAAACCGGGCCCGGCACTGCAAAAACCTCCCTACCCTGCTCTGCAGCATTTCTCGCCGTAATCAAACTTCCGCTTCGACGACCTGCTTCGACTACCACCGTGCCCAAAGTCAGCCCACTGATAAGCCGGTTACGTCTCGGGAAGTGATGTGCCCTAACTCCCGTGCCGATACAAAATTCAGACACCANGCCGCCAGTTGTCTTGATCTGATCAGCCAAAGTGCGGTTCTGTCGGGGGTAAACGATGTCCAACCCCGTCCCGCACACCGCGATGGTCATGCCGCCCGCCGCCATAGCGCCTTTATGGGCGGCACTGTCGATCCCGAGTGCCAGCCCGCTGACAACAACGATACCGTGTTCGGCAAGGCCATGAGCGAGGTGGAATGCGAACTCTTCTCCAGCAGCGGTTGGGTTACGACTGCCAACAACTGCGACCGCTGGCCGCAGCCAGTCGCTCACTTGGCCTTCAACATATAACCGTAGCGGGGGATCTGGAATCTGGCTGAGAAGAAAGGGGTATGACGCTTCGTTAAGCCCAACAATCGAACGGTCTCGCCCGTTCAACCAAACATTGTCGCGTTCGACTGATTGCAACGTTAACGCGCGATGTGAGGACCGACTCGAAGGGCTTCGAAAACAACTGTCCACAACGAGTCGTGGTGGCCCATGGACCGAACGCCATGAACGAACCGTTGCAGCGTCGTCTCAGGCATCGGGGCGACGAACGTAATCGTATATCTGCGCCGGCTGGCGACATTCCAAAATCAATCCATGGCTAAACTTGTCGTACACTCGATATGCCATCACATAACCAATCGGTTCGCCAGGCGTGGTCACTAACTTGCCCGTCGTCGGATCAGTCACCAACTGTCCTGGGCGCCAAATCTCTAGCACATCTCCCTCGCGCAACCTGTCTCGTTTACCCAATGACAGCATGACTGTATCAAGTCTGGAGAATTCACCGAGGCCCGTAGTCGAGCTCACAATCCGNCCGGTAACATCCTGTATTGGCCGACGCAGAGTGAAATGNGATAACTTGTTCTGCTCAGCATTGGTGGCTACCAGCAAGTCACCGCGAGAGACTTCCCGATGCGATGTAACCAGTTCCAATGTTGTCATCAAACCCTCAGACACTAATCGGGCCGTACCCAAATCGATTGTCTGACTGCCTAGCGTTTCGCCAGTGTCTGGGTCAATGACAGATTCGGCCATTCGAAACACTCGATAAAGTCCGGTTGCAGAAGTCGGTAGTCCGGCGGCAAAAAACCTATCGTGCTTGCCGAGCACGACGTCGTCCCTAATACCTGCCACCACCTGACCGGCCTGACCGAGCTCGGCTGCATCCATAATCATCGGCCCTTCTAGAAAAGGACGAACAGTATCCGGCGCAATGGTCGGCACAGGCTGCGCAGTCGTTATCACCCGCACCCTGGGACTACGCTTTTCAACCTTTAGCACTTTAATCCGAGGTCCGTTTTTCCCTGCACTGATAATCAGAACATCTCCCGGATAAAGCGCATCACCCTCCTGCCACACCTCAACCCATTGCCATGGTCGGCGCAAAAACTGGGACGCGATATCCCACAAGGTGTCGCCCTCGCGCACTGTATAACTCCGCGGGAATCCCTCAGTCAGGTCGACGGAGATTCGGCTCTCTGCGCAAGCGGTGCTGAACAACACAAACACCGAGATGACCGAAACCACTGCCCGCCACACACGTTGGCCGAATCGAACGTTGCCGCTAAAATGGTTCGATCTGATCGTTGCGTTCAATGTCGATATCTTCATAAGCGATCCGCTACACTACGGGTTATCGGAACTAAGGTCACTAGTGACCAGCTTTGCCGCCATTGTATGGGCGCAGGCGGATTGATTCCAAGTGATCTTTGTCACAGATTGAACGCAACTGCAGACCAAAGCCGATTTCCCTATGCCCCTGCTAGACATCTTGCTCTATCCCGACCNACGCCTGCGGAAACAGGCAAAGCCTGTAAAACAGGTAACCGAGGATATTCGGCAACTCATCGATGACATGGCAGAAACCATGTATGCCGCGCCAGGNATCGGCCTCGCCGCGACCCAGGTCAACGTTCACCAACGCATCCTCGTGATCGATACATCCGAAGAACGAAACGATCTCAGGGTATTCATCAACCCGATCATCGACTCCGGCCAAGGAGAAACTGAAACAGAGGAAGGTTGCCTTTCTCTGCCCGGCATCCGTACTCCAGTGATGCGGTTAGAAAGTATTACGCTTAGTGCAAAAGATCGACTCGGTGAAGATTTCACGCTAGTGGCTGACGGGCTTCTGGCAATCTGTATCCAGCACGAGATCGACCATCTGAATGGCAAGGTGATGGTCGANTACCTTTCGCGACTGAAACACGACCGCATTCGAAAACACTTGCTGAAGGAACAACACGAACAAACCGTGCGCCATGCGGGCGCCTCTACAATATAGCCCTGCACATATCCAACGAACCGTTTCGGAGCGATTAGCCTTGCGCGTCGTATTTGCCGGTACACCCTCTTTCGCGGTGCCCGCGCTGCAAGCTCTTATGCGTTCGAGTGTCGAGCTGGTGGCAGTCTACACTCAGCCCGATCGACCAGCTGGCCGTGGCCGACGAATCTCGAAGAGCCCCGTTAAACTAGCCGCTAGGGCCAGCGGCTTACCACTTCGCCAACCGCTACGACTGGACGATGATCTGGACTTTCTGAAGTCACTGGCACCAGACTTATTTGCAGTCGTGGCTTACGGCCAGATCTTATCCGCTGAAATCCTTAACCTGCCTCGACTTGGATGCATCAACATTCATGCCTCACTGCTACCGCGCTGGCGAGGTGCCGCACCCATACAACGAGCTATCGAGGCCGGAGACCGCATCAGCGGCATCACGCTGATGCGTATGGATCAAGGCCTCGATACCGGTGATGTACTGCGACAGATAGAAACTCCTATCTCCGATATCGATTCAGCCGCAACGCTGGGNACACGCCTGGCAGATCTTGGTGCTGACGCGCTGGCGCAACTACTGGTAGCGCCTGAAGCTCATATCGGGCAGGCGATTCCGCAAAATCCGTTACAAGCCTCTTACGCCGCCAAACTCACCAAGGAGGAATCATGGCTCGACTGGACCCAACCAGCGGTAACACTGGAACGACAAATTCGAGCCTATTTTCCAATACCCCTCGCCCGATCCATTCTGTTAGACCAGCTCGTTATCGTTCATAGCGCAACACTGGGTTCCAACACGCTTAGTGCCGCCCCGGGGACCATCATTGGACTGTCTCAGGAAGGAATACAGGTACAGACGATTGATGGAACCATCAATCTGTCTACCCTCCAACTCGCAGGGCGTAAGCCTGTGTCGGCAAAATCGTTTGTAAACGGGTTTTCAGTACGGCCCGGACAACGCTTTTCTGCTGCCAAGGCCTTCTATGCCAAGCGCTGAAGTCTGTGCCACAGCAGCTTGTGCGATTGACCGTGTCACACGACAAGGTCAGTCACTGGCAAAAGCAATCCAAGAGCCACTTGCCAAGCTTGAATCCACTCGACACGCCGAAACCAGAGAACTTGTCTGGGGAACGGTGCGCTGGTACTTCCGTTATCAACCGTTAATTAATCAACTTTTATATCGACCTCTACACAAGAATGACCGCGTACTCGAAGCGTTACTGTTGTGTGCGTGTTATCAGTATGAGTTTCTTTCTGCTCCAGATTTCGCCGTTACCTCAAGTAGTGTCGATGCGTGCACTCACCTGAAACGACCGTCGTATCGATCGTTGGTCAATGCGGTACTCCGAAAACACCTACGCCAGGGAGGACATAAACGCCTCGACCAAAACGGATATGCCGCCACGCCGCACTGGCTACTTAACGAATTTCGCCAAAGTTGGCCAGACGAGTGGCAACAGATCGCGACTGAAAGCAATCAACGCCCGCCGCAAACACTGCGAGTCAATCATCGACAACTTACTAGGGGCGCCTACATCACCGAGTTATGCCGAGAAGGCATTCCGGTTTCCATCTCACCACTCAGTTCGTCAGCGCTCACGTTACATCGACCTCGCCCGGTCCATCAGATTCCAGGCTTTTCTGAAGGGGTTGTATCAATCCAGGACGCCGCAGCGCAACTCGTGCCTTGGTTTCTTGGCCCCGTGACAGGGCAACGCGTTCTTGATGCCTGTGCCGCGCCGGGGAGTAAAGCGTGCCACCTGCTGGAATCAGAACCCAACATGGCCGCTTTATGGGCAATTGATCTGCCCGAACGAATTCCCCTAATCGAGCAAAATTTCAGACGCCTAGGCGTTGAGGCAGTACTGCTCGCAGGTGATGCGTCACAACCCAATGCCTGGTGGGACGGAGAACGGTTCGACGCCATCCTGGTTGATGCGCCTTGCAGCGGCGCCGGCGTTATCCGTAGGCACCCCGATATTCGCCTCCACCGCAGACCAGAGGATTTGTCCGCGAGTGTGGCTACACAAATCAAACTTCTGTCGGCGCTGTGGACACTTCTGAAACCGGGCGGACGATTGCTCTACGTCACGTGCTCAGTACTCGAACAAGAAAATGACCGAGTCGTCGACAGTTTTCTGACAAATCACGTCGATGCACAAACCAAGAAGATACAAAGTGCCTGGGGACGCTCGACACGGCACGGTTGGCAGCTGCTTCCCGGTGACGGTGGGGGGGATGGTTTCTATTTCGCTCGACTTGAACGACGACCCGATCAGCAACAGCACGCAATCACCTCAACAGGTTTATAATACTGCGATACTGCAAGGCAGGAGCGCTATCGTCTGCTAACCCGTGCTCTGACAAGTCGCAAATCACCGCGTGTACTCACGTTATTTTTATTCGCGCTCACGGTATTGCTCGCATCAACCATAACCACTGCAGATTTCAAAATCGTGGGCGGCGGTGCACAGATAACGGATCAATATCTCAGTAGTCATGCCAAGTTAGATTTATCACTAGATCCGCGATCTGCCACAGCGATTGTTAATGGCATTCCCATCACCATCTGTATCGACCTTGAGCTGGTGCAAAACAAACTCTGGCCATGGTCAACAACATTGCTGGAATGGCGCTACCCTGTGAAACTTGGCTATCATCCACTGTCCCGTCGATTTACTGTCATAGACCAAAGAAAAAAATCTACTGCGGTTTTCCAGACACTGGGCGAAGCACTCCGACAACTGGATCGATTTAGCGCAATCGAAGCCTTGCCTGCCGGGATGGGGAGAAAAAAGAATCTCGTCGTGCGGATACGCGCGCGCATTGACACGGAATCCTTACCAGCTCCGCTACGGCTCATGTCAGCATTGTTGCCGCCATGGAATGAACAAAGCCAATGGCGCGAATGGCCCGTTCAATAATGAACTTTCGTCGCGCGCTCCGGCCAGCCCCAGCAATTGGGCTGTCTATCATTTTCCTCGCGGCGTCACTGCTTCTCACGCCGGCTGTCGAGAACAAGGGGCTTCTCGGTGACTTTTACGGAGGCTTGGTTGCGCTGAATGTNATCGGCATCGTCATCATGACGAGCCTGACAACCATCAATGTCTATCGCTTGATTCGCCAGTTCAGGGCGCAGGTACTGGGCGCCAGATTGGCGCTCCGTTTCGTCGTCATCTTTGCGCTTCTCGCCATCATCCCATTATCGATCGTCTACTATTTTTCCGTTTATTTCCTCAGTCGTGGTGTGGACAGTTGGTTCGATGTGCGCATCGAACAGGCACTCGACGATGCACTGTTGCTGGGCCAGACGTCACTCGAAGCGAAAAAAACTGACGTAGTCATCCGCTTGCACCGGGATGCGGCACAAGTTTCACAAACGACTTCACCCTTCGGCGTAATCAAGTTATTGGAGGAGCTGCGAGGGGAAGGCGATTTCTCCGAGATGAGCCTGCACAGCCTGTCCGGCCGAGTGATTGCTTCAAGTAGTGGTGATGCGATTTCGCTGACCCCTTCCGCACCTGACGATACAGTCTTTGCACGTATTCGCCAGCGTAAAACTTATGCNCAGGTCGAGCCACTATTTGACGGAGGACTACAACTACGCATTGCAGTGCCCGTCATCAGCGACCGCATTGGGNACCCAGTGCGACTGCTTCAAGGACTCTATCCTCTTCCACTGCGGTACTCGCGGTTGGGTGAGAGCGTTCAATCCGCGTCAGACGAATACAACCGCCTCAAATTTCTGCGTCAACCGTTAAAACTGAATTTTGTCATCACATTAACCCTGGTCACTTTAATGACCACTTTGATTGCACTGTGGTTAGCTATTTATTCAACTCGAAGACTAGTAGCACCGTTGCGCGAACTGGCCGAAGGAACCCGTGCGGTAGCGAGCGGCGACTACCTGAAACAGTTGCCCGTGCACAGTGCCGACGAACTCGGCGTACTGGTCAGTTCCTTCAATCAGATGACCAACCANATCCGTCTTGCGCAAGAGGCNACAGCTAACAGCCAACAGCAGACAGAAGCCCAGCGTACTTATCTTGAGACAGTACTCACTCACCTTTCCTCTGGTGTACTGTCGCTGGCCAAAGACGGTACGCTGCGCACTCACAACACCATTGCCGAAAAGATTCTTGCCGTTGATCTGACCGCTTTCGAACAACGTCCAATTACCACGCTAGGAGACACACACAGTCAANTGANNCCCCTGTCCTCAGCAATTACACGCCACANCCAANNTAATGACCAGGACTGGCAGGATCAAATCGTCCTNNCTTCNCCNTATGGACGCCAGACNCTTATCTGTCGAGGCACTCGGTTNCCCGAAACCACCGANACTCTGTCGGGTTATGTCATCGTNTTTGACGATGTCAGCGCACTGATTCGGGCACAACGTGACGCAGCCTGGGGCGAAGTCGCCCGCCGACTGGCCCATGAAATTAAGAACCCACTNACACCCATCCAACTATCAGCCGAACGTATTCGGGCCAAATATCTAAAACACCTAGCTGGTGACGATCAGGCAACGCTGGACCGAGCCACCCGCACTATTGTTGCCCAAGTGGACNTGATGAAATCGTTGGTCGACGCATTTTCACACTATGCTCAACCTATGCAATTGAAACCTGTTACCACAGAGCTGAATCGATTACTACAGGACATCATTGAATTGCATCGGCAGAACAAAAAGATCAACACATTTGAGTTGGATCTCGACGACACCGTGCCCTTGGTTCGTATCGACCCGGCGGGCATACGACAAGTCCTCAATAACCTAGTGATCAATGCGGCCGATGCAATGGCCGGTATACCCAGTGGTCGATTGACGTTGCGTACTCACCAAGCGACCGGATCCAAGGACCGCTCTGTGGTTCTGGAAGTGCGAGATACCGGGCCTGGTTTCCCACAGGAACTACTGGGGAGCATTTTCGACCCCTATGTCACGACAAAAACAAAAGGCGCAGGCCTTGGACTCGCCATTGCACGGCGCATTATAGAAGAACAAGGAGGGTCGATTCGGGCCGAAAATGATCCCGCCGGCGGTGCTCTCGTTATAATCCAACTGCCGGTAAGCTTAGATACGAAACCCACCGGACCTCTGGAGGGGATCACAAACACCGCCTCATCCCATTGAAGATNACTTGAACGCAAAACACATACTTGTCGTTGACGATGAGCCCGACATCCGCCAGGTTGTGGCTGATATTCTCGATGACGAAGGTTATCGGGTCACCGTNGCGGGTAATGCAGTGCAGGCCGAGGCGGCATACAACACAGGCCAACCCGATCTGGTACTCCTTGACATCTGGATGCCCGACGTCGATGGCATCACACTACTCCAGCGTTGGGCCGACCATGGGGTCTTACCACCGGTCATCATGATGTCCGGCCACGGCACGGTCGATTCCGCAGTCGAGGCCCTGCACTCTGGGGCGGAAGATTTCCTGGAAAAACCATTGTCCACCGCTCGGTTGCTGGTNACGATAGAAAAAGCCCTAGAAACNCGTCAATTGAAGACCGAAAACTCCCTGTTGCGAGACCAATCCGGATTCAACAGCACGCTGGTGGGTCACAGTCCACTGATCCGTACGCTGCGGGACGATATCCAACGCGTGGCACCAACCCTGAGTTGGATCGTGGTTAGCGGCGAAGCCGGCGCTGGAAAAGCCGTGACCAGTCGAGCCATTCATCAAAACAGCNCACGTAGTTCCGGCCCCTACGTTGAGGCCAACCTAGCAGCGATTCCTTTCGAGAACATTGCCACCGAACTATTCGGTCGTGAAACCGGCAACGGACTAACNCCTGGACATTTCGAAAAGGCAAACGGGGGAACCCTCGTTCTAGACGAAGTCGGCGATCTTGACCTGACTCTTCAAGGCACTCTAGTCAGCGCTTTAGAGGAAAATCATTTTTTCCGACTCGGTGGAAAAGACCGGGTAGAGATGGATCTCCGCATCATAGCCACGACCCATCACGACCTTGAAGCCAAGGCCCGAAACGGCACTTTCCGAAAAGATCTTTATTACCGCCTAAACGCCGTCCCGATAACGGTTGCCCCGTTGCGGGAACACCTGGAAGACGTACCTGATCTCGTGGACTTTTTCGTTCACTCCATTATCGCTCAATGGCAACTACCCTTTCGACGATTTTCAACAGCGGCACTTAATCATCTTCGAAATCAGCACTGGCCCGGCAATGTCCGCGAACTTCGAAACATCGTCCAACGACTGCTGATCAGCGCCAATGAAGGGGATATTGAACTGGCCGAACTCAGGTTTTCCCTCGGCGACACAGATGCGGGTAAGGGAACGGTAGCGCACCGGCCGGACGTTGGTCTTGACCAACCGCTACGAGAAGCTCGAGAGGCTTTTGAACAAGCCTATTTCCGTCACCATCTGGATGCCGCCGGTGGCAGTATTTCGGAACTGGCCCGTCGATCTGGGATGGAACGAACCCACCTGTATCGAAAACTCAAGGGACTCGGTATCGATCCACGTGCCCCACGCACACTCACCGCAAATATCTGAACCCGCTTATCCAGAACGACACGGGTCAATAATCGTATGAAAATCGTTATTCTCGGCGCTGGCCACGTTGGCACATCGATGGCTGAAATCTTGTCACTCGAAGCCAACGATGTCACGCTGATTGATCGCAACGCAAATCAATTAGAGGGCCTGCAGGACCAACTCGATATCCGCACGATCGTCGGAAACGGCCCTCATCCCGGCATCCTCGAGCAGGCGGGCATTGAAGATGCAGACCTGCTCCTGGCCGTCACGGATCAGGACGAGGTCAATATGGCAGCCTGCCAGATTGCTCACTCCCTCTACAGAACGCCCAAAAAAATTGCTCGCATTCGTGCGACTGAATATCTCACACATCCCGAGATCTTCTGTAACGAATCTATTCCGATTGATTTCATTATCAGTCCTGAGCAGATCATTACACAGCAGATTCTGGCCTTGATCGAAAACCCTGGTGCACTGCAAGTGGTTGAATTCGCCGGCGGACGAATTCAACTGGTCGGAGTCCGTGCCTACTTTGGTGGCCCGCTGGTTGGCCACGAACTGCGGGATCTGCGTAAACACCTGCCGATGATTAATACCCGAGTCGCCGCCGTGTACCGGCGTGATCGTCCCATCATTCCACTGGGCGAGACGATCATTGAACCTGATGACGAGGTCTTCTTTATAGCAGCCAAAGCCCATATTCGCGAAGTCATGAGCGAGTTACGCAGTGTCGAAACCCCGGGCCGCCGGGTAATTCTCGCCGGCGCTGGCAATATCGGACTGCGTCTCGCACGCACGCTGGAAGACAACGGTTATCGAGTCAAGCTCATCGAGCGCAACCCCGACCGAATTCGGGAGGTCGCTAATCTTCTGGAAAACACTGTCGTGCTGCACGGCGATGCCGCTGACCGGGAACTTCTCTGGCAGGAGAACATTGACCAGACAGAAGTCTTCTGTGCATTAACCAATGCAGATGAAGCCAATATTTTGTCGGGTATGCTGGCGAAACGCCTGGGTGCAAAACACGCTATTGCGCTAGTGAGCCGATCCGCCTACGTTGACTTGATTGAGAGTAGCGTCCTGGATGTTGCGATCTCCCCGCAACTGGCGACCGTTGGGGCGCTGCTTACCCATATNCGACGAGGCGACATGGNTGCNNTCCACTCCCTNCGACGAGGTGCNGCCGAAGCGATCGAGGCNNTCGCCCATGGTGACCCGGCAACATCCCAGGTGGTGGGTCGCCGCATAGACGAGATTTCGTTGCCACCGGGAACCACGCTGAGCGCCCTCGTGCGTGGAGACGATGTCATTATCGCTAAGGGAAGTACCGTGATCGAAGCAGAAGATCATGTCATTATTTTTGTGATCGACAAACAACGCATTCCCGAAGTGGAACGCTTGTTTCAGGTCGCTGCAACCTTTATCTAATACCAAGGATCTTGTCTGCGTGCGCTTCCAGGTCATCCTAAATATTCTTGGGATTCTGTTAGCGCTCTTCAGCACCAGCCTTCTGCCACCATTGGCGTTGTCACTTATCTATTCAGACAACACCACCACCGCATTCCTAGTAGCCTATCTTGTCACCCTTGCTACGGGGCTCGCTTGTTACCTGCCAACGCGACGTCAGGGGCGCGACCTCAGGCTGCGCGATGGTTTTCTAATCGTGGTCCTGTTCTGGACGGTGCTGGCAAGCTTCGGCGCACTGCCACTGTTGCTGTCCAACAATCCGGCAATGGGCCTGACCGATGCGTTTTTCGAATCTATGTCAGGACTCACCACTACGGGCGCCACAGTCCTTGTAGGTATCGATGACCTTCCGATCTCGATTCGCTACTATCGCCAGCAACTCCAATGGTTAGGAGGCATGGGCATCGTCGTNCTGGCGGTCGCCGTCATGCCCATGCTTGGCATTGGCGGCATGCAACTTTATCGGGCTGAAACACCAGGCCCGATAAAGAATTCCAAACTAACACCGCGCATTACTGAAACGGCTAAGGCCCTTTGGTATATCTACCTGGGACTCACGGTTGCCTGTGCAATAGGTTACTGGCTGGCTGGTATGACCGTATTTGATGCTATCGGTCACAGTTTCTCCACCGTCGCTATTGGCGGATTTTCAACGCATGATGCCAGCATCGGCTTCTTCCACAGTCCCTTAATTTCTGCCATTGCTTCTCTGTTCATGATCGCGGCCGGAATGAATTTTGCGTTGCATTTCCTTGCCCTCAGACAGCGTAACTTCCTTGTTTACCTGCAAGATACTGAGGTTCGCGTTTTCCTTGGGTTTCTTCTTTTAGTCACAGTGCTCACCTGTGGCGTACTGTGGTCGACGAATACTTTTAGTGACGCCACCACCACCCTCTGGCATGGGNTCTTCCAGGTGATTTCGATCGGAACCACCACCGGNTTCACCACCTCTGGATTTCATTGGTGGCCTTCTTTACTGCCTGTATTGCTGATCATGATGAGCGGCATCGGCGGATGCGCGGGTTCCACCGCTGGAGGTGTCAAAGTGATCCGTATGATTTTGCTCTACAAACAGGGGCGAAGAGAGATTAACCAATTGATTCACCCCAGTGCCTTTTTTCCCATCAAACTNGGCGGCAAACCCGTACCGGACAATGTCATCAATGCGATCTGGGGGTTTTTTGCGCTCTACATCTTTAGTTACCTAGTACTGTCACTGGCGATGACCGCAACTGGCGCTGATCCATTAACCGCATTCTCAGCTGTCACAGCCTGTCTAAACAATCTAGGTCCAGGACTTGGCGCTGTGGCCAAGAACTATGCCGCAATCGATCCAGCGGGAAAGTGGATTCTCAGCGGCGCGATGTTGATGGGTCGACTTGAACTGTTCACGCTGCTGGTTCTACTAACGCCAGCGTTCTGGCGAAGTTAAGCGGCCCCCAGAACCTGCTTCACCACGGCAGCAACCTTGCTCACATCGATACGCGCCATGCATTGGTTTGAACAATGGCGACGCCGGTAACATCGATCACACCCCTGTTCAGGCCGTATCACGATCGATTCAGAGCTGAGTGGGCCCACCCGTCGTTCGTCGGTGGGTGCAAACAGTGCGACCACTGGCACNCTGCAAGCCACCGCTACATGCATTGGAAAACTATCGCCGCAAATCACCACAGCCGCGCGCCCCATCAATTCGGCCAACTGCAATAACGACAATTGGCCCGCCAGGTTCACTACNTGTTGAGTAGCCAGCCCCGTTAGATGGGTCGAAATCACGCTCCGCTCCGCNTCGGTACCCGTCACCACCACCGCGCAGTCAGCGGGCAGCGCATCACACAGTTCTCGATAACGTTGCAGGGCCCAGTCTTTGGTTGGCCAGCGACTCANAGGAGACAAGACCACCAGCCGTTTGTTAGTGATGCCGGCTCGGGCTAACTGNTCATTCACAAATTCGACTTCTTTCNCAGANAANTGTATTTCCATCTGTGANTCGGCACGGGGAANACCAGCCACCTCNAAGACACCGTCAAGCTCTCGAAGCGCATGGAGTTCAGGCTGGTGGAAACGCGTTGCAAACCACCAACGCCCCTTCACGACNCGNCGCNTTGCACGTGCTCCCCATAGAAACAACACCGTCTTCCAGCGACCTTGCAAATCGATGGCCAAATCGTAATTCCGTTGCCTNACTTTAGCCATGGTCTCTAAACCATGNCGCAANCANACTATTGGGTGACGAAACCACTGATACTTAATCCAATACCGATCGAAGGAAATAAGTTCATCGATGTGGGGGTTGTAATGGAATAGATCGGCGGCACCAACCGATGTCAGTAAGGTCAGGTGGGCATCGGGATAGTATTCCCTCACTCGCCGAATATGACCGCTCGCGTGAAGCACATCACCGAGGGAGGTCTGTTTGATGAGCAGGATGTTCATGCCGTGTCGATAACAAATCCCATCGATGCAACACGTTCCTTAACCACAACTGGATCAGTCATACGGCGACGAAGCACCCNGTGGTTGTGTATTAAACCATTTGAGTGTCCACAAATACTGATGCAGTGCGNCCCGCAGACTCGCTTCAAANACACCATTAATGCGCTCCGCATCGACCGTGTCNTCGCGAGTTGGAAAATCTGTCAAAGGATCTNCAATACAGACCTGATAGTGNCCTGAATCTAGCAAACGCGTAATAACCGGCAGAACCTTAGCGCCTGTCACTGCAGCTAACCGACCAACGATTGGAAGTGTAGCCGCCTGGGTCGAGAAAAAAGGGACGAACACACTGTGTTTGCTGTCCAAATCCTCGTCTGGCATCAGATACGCACAGCGGCCCTGCCGCATTGCCTTGATCAGCGACCGTAAGCCCTGATCGCGCATCANAATATGGGCGCCAGTACGGCTACGACATCGCCATAACCACCAGGCGAGAAACGGATCATTAGGTCGCTTCATCATCGACACACCAGGCCAGTAACGCGAAAGCATAACCCCGCCCAGGTCTATTCCCACGGTATGGGGCGTCACTAGCAAAACCTTGTCCCCGGACTCGAACACAGCCTGACATTTTTCGATTCCACTGATCGAACACCACCGATCCAACCGTTTCCCNGTGGCCCACCACACCAAGCCCAGGTCGACAATTCCCTGCCCGTAGGCCAGAAAATGCCGACGTACCATGTCAGCACGCTGACGCTCGCTGAGGTCAGGAAAACAAAGTGAAATATTGACATTCGCAATATGACGACGTTTCTTATTTCTCCGGAAAAACAACCGCCCAAGTAGACGGCCGACGCCCAGCATTGCTACTCGGGGCAACAAGGAGCAAAGACCAATAGCACCGATCAGCACCCACCGCGGCCAATAGGTCGGTNCAACGAATGCCCAGCGAAAAACGGGTAGCGTTGATCGAACAGGCGTCGTCATGATCGATGGGATACCTCACTCCCCGCACCCAGNCCCACACCAGCCGCTGTCAGTGCACGACGGAGCGGTGACCATACGCTGGCGACCCTGTGCAAATCAGTTGCGCAATCGATATCGGTTACCGGTACCAATGTAGAGTCAAAAGTTAACCCGCTTGCCCTCGCATTNAGTAACATCTGTGCATAAACATCACTGGTTCCCCAATGAATCCCTGTGAACAAATCCGGCACAGGATGACTCAGGCCAAGCAGACAAAACCCACCGTCTCGAGTTGGCCCAACCACACTACCGCCGCAACTGAGTGCGTTGTAAGTCTCGACGAGCGCTGAACCTGGGAGATGCGGCACGTCAGTACCCATCACCGCCGCCGCCGTGTTTCGTTCAAACGCCGTGGCAAGAAGGCACTGCATCTTCTCTCCCAGGTCACCCTTGCTTTGGTCCACCAACGTGACTTGATACTGNTTTTCTAACTCACTGAAAATTCGGTGATCGGTGTCCGGCCAGCCCGCAATCACCAACTCNCCGGCCCAATGTTGTGCACAAAGATCAACCGACAGTCGAAGTAAAATTTCGGCGACTTCGGCCGCCTGGTGCCGTGAATACGGCGGGACCAGACGGGTTTTTGCCATCCCGGACCACGGCGCCTTTGCCATCAGCATTAAAATCGGCATCGACCCAAGTATGGCTTAGCGCCGATTAACGTACCAGCCCGCCAGACGGTTGGCAGGAACACCGATGTAGAACATAAACCGCAATACCCACATCAGCACGACGGTCTGCGCCACCCCCCCCGCCTGCCACCGCCGTGCAGAGGTGCGAACCGTTTTCTCCACACATAGCGGCCGACCGATACGTTTAAGACGCTTTGAGATATCGATGTCCTCCATCAAGGCTAAAGGACGGTAACCGCCAATGGTTTGGAAGATTGACCGACGCACGCTGATCGCCTGATCACCAGTCGCGATCGCAGTCCAACAAGACCTATGGTTGGCTATAGTCTCGATGATTCGAAAGATCGGTGCTGCAGCGTCAATTCGAATGGCGAACCGCACCCACGCGATGTCCTTTCCGGTCGATCGAAAAATCAAGCGCAGATCGTCCATGGGCAACCGAGTGTCTGCATGAAGGAATACAAGCCAGTCCGTGTGGCTTTGTGCCGCGCCGTGGTTCATCTGCGAAGCTCTCTCAGCTCGTTGTGTCCGTACAATGCGCAATCGGGAATCTCGATCAAGACTCGATGCCAACAAGCCACGCACCACCAGGTTTGAACCGGGATCATCACTGGCATCCACCACAACTAACTGATCAATATCGTCCCTTGCCAACACGGCAACCACCGCACTAACAAGACCGGGCCCTTCCCGAAACGCAGGCATCACCACCGCTATCGTTGGCCGAGTCATCGGCGCACCACGACCAAACCAATCAGCCGTTTCTCAGACGTTGCGCTACCCGCAAACGCAGCGCATTCAACTTGATGAATCCCTCTGCATCGGCCTGACGATAAGCACCATGATCTTCTTCAAACGTAGACAGCTCAGGAGCGAACAATGAGTGTGTCTCTGAGCGTCGTCCAAGCACCATGACACCACCTTTGTAGACTGACAGACGAACGGTGCCATTAACAGTCGCCTGCGAAGCATCGATCAACGTCTGTAGTGCTTCTCTTTCAGGGCTCCACCAATAACCGTTGTAAATCAAGCGCGCGTAACGGGGCATCAGATCATCTTTGACATGCGCCACTTCCCGATCCAAGGTAATTGATTCCATCGCACGATGTGCCTTCAACAATATCGTGCCACCAGGGGTCTCATAACAACCCCGGTTTTTCATGCCGATATAACGGTTTTCAACTAAATCGGCACGACCCACTCCATGACGACAGCCGATTTCGTTGAGTCGCACCATCAAAGCAGCCGGTGACAAGAACTCATCGTTGATCGACACAGGATCCCCTGCCGAGAACGCTAGGTCAATGGTTTGCGGTTCGTCGGGCGCATCGGTAGGTGCGACAGTCCATGCCCATACGCTGGGATCCGGTGTGTGCCAAGGATCCTCAAGTTGTCCGCCTTCGTAGGAGATGTGCAACAGGTTTGCATCCATCGAGTAATCCGAACTCCCATCGGCCTGTGTCTGGACGGGAATCCCATGCGCCTTAGCGTAAGCAACCAACTTCTCGCGCGATGTCAGATCCCATTCTCTCCACGGTGCAATGATGCGAATACTCGGATTGAGCGCGTAGGCGCCAAGTTCCATGCGGACCTGGTCGTTACCTTTTCCGGTAGCGCCATGAGCAATCGCATCTGATGAGGTAAGGCCCGCAATACGAACGAGATGTTTGGCAATCAATGGCCGTGAAATCGATGTGCCTAGCAGATACTCACCCTCATAGACCGTATTGGCCCTAAACATTGGAAAAATAAAGTCGCGGGCAAATTCTTCTCTCAAGTCCTCTACAAAAATTTCGTTTATTCCAAGCGCTTTGGCTTTGGCTTTGACTGGCTCTAAGGGTTCATCCTGCCCAATATCTGCGGTGAACGTAACCACCTCACAGTGATAATGATCTTGCAACCATTTCAATATGACAGAGGTATCTAACCCACCTGAATAGGCGAGCACGACCTTTTTGACTGTTTGCATACGAGGGCCTTGATCCCAACCTGGATCTGAGTTAAGTCAGACGAATTATATCAATCAGATATCATCCTCAGGGCTTCGACAGATGCGGCCATGACACAGTCAGGATAGAATCGGCGCCGCGACCCCATCCAGAATGGCCCAGTTCACCCAATCGGCTTCGATTACAGACAGGATCTACCTGCCATCATGACGTGCAGACACTTTTTGTCACTTCTTGACTTCCCGAGCGAAGATCTTCAGCAACTGATTGAAAAGGCTATGGATCTCAAGTCGGGGCTGCGACAAGGCCAACTGTCGAGCGTGATGAAAGGCAAGACCTTGGCCATGGTGTTCGAAAAAGCGTCTACCCGCACTCGAGTTTCGTTTGAAATTGGTGCCAACCAACTCGGTGGGAGTGCGCTTTTCCTCTCGCCCGGCGACAGCCAAATGAGCCGCGGTGAATCACTTGCAGACACNGCCCGCGTCCTGTCATCCATGGCGGATCTNNTCGTGATGAGNACACTGGCCCACGAACGCCTGACCGAGGTCGCCCAGCATTCCCAGGTGCCCGTCATCAATGCAATGTCCGACACCTCACATCCGTGTCAATTACTTGCCGACATCCTCACTTTCGTTGAGCACCGGGGATCCATTGCCAACGCGACCGTAGCATGGATTGGCGACGGNAATAATGTGTGCCAATCGTGGATCAACGCAGCCCGCCAGTTTGGTTTCAATTTACGCNTTGCCACTCCCATCGGTTACGAGCCTGATTCGGACATTGTCGCTGCGTCAAAGGACTATGCAACCTTATCAGATCAACCAGAAGACGCCGTCCTGGGTGCNGATTTGGTGGTGACTGACACCTGGACCAGTATTGGTATGGAATCCGAGCGTGCTGACCGAGAGTCCATTTTTTCCAATTACCGCGTGACGTCCGAACTCATGCACCAAGCGAGTAAAGACGCGCTTTTCATGCACTGCCTGCCNGCTTATCGCGGNAAGGAGGTGGATGCGAAAGTGATTGACGGGCCGCAAAGCGTGGTGTGGGACGAAGCCGAGAACCGCCTTCACGCACAAAAAGCGCTGATGTTCATGCTGCTAGCAGGCTAATGTTAGCGGCTCACTGTCTCGCCAGANTCAATCGNGACCGGCCGCCAACAAGCTAGTTCGCCACGACTGNTCGCATCTGGGTCAAGGCACGATTCTCTATCTGCCGAATTCGCTCTGCCGAGACGTTATATTCATCGGCCAGCATTTGCAGGGTCGGTTTCTTGGACTCATCATTCAACCAACGGCGCTGGATNATGTTGCGACTACGATCATCCAGTGANTTCAACGCTTCGCGCAACTGCAACTGACGCGAGTGCGCCTCATCTGCTTTTAGAACCAATTCGCCCGGATCGGCNCCCTCAGCCGCTAAGACCTCTGCCGGCGACAGACTTCTACTNTCGTCATCATGGTCCAGTATGGGATCAAAAGAGACATCCGCTCCACCCAAGCGCGTTTCCATCTCACGCACCGTGTGTTCATCGACTTGAAGTTTCTCAGCGAGTTGCTCAATTTCCGAGGCCTGCATCGGACCCAATCGACTGCGGTTCTTGCGTAGGTTAAAGAAAAGTTTTCGCTGCGCCTTGGTGGTGGCTACTTTGACCATACGCCAGTTTCGAACNACGTAATCATAGATTTCGGCCTTGATCCAGTGCACNGCAAACGATACCAACCGGACATCGCGCCGATAGTCATATCGTTTCACAGCTTTCATCAGCCCCACACTGCCCTCCTGAATGAGATCGACCAAAGGCAATCCATAGCCACTGAACCCACGCGCCACACTGACTACATATCGCAAATGGGCATAGATCAACTGTCGAGCGGCATCCAAGTCCTGTTCCTCGCTGTAGCGACGCGCCAACTCCCGCTCATCGGCGGCAGACAGTAATGGGACTGCATTGATCGAACTGAGATAATTCGCCAAACCCTGGCCGGATAACGACTCGGTGGAAATGGCATATGATGGCGTCATAAGAAGTCTCTGAGGGATCGGTACGCCTATTTTAGCACTCTCAATAGATGAGTGCTAACAAGTTTATGAGGTTATTATTATTCTTTATTTTTCAATACTTTACATACCTTTTCTAGTAACACTTCAGAATCAATAAAGCGACTAAANTGCCGACTAAGTCGGTGCATCGGGCACCAGCCGCACGGCGAANTTNANNGGATCAAAACGNACTAGATCATCGATCCCCTCTCCGACTCCCANGTAAGATATGGGTAATCCAAAACGCTCCGCCAGNGAAATGACAATGCCTGCCCGGGCCGTNCCGTCGACCTTGGTCAGGCANAGACCGGTNACTGCGATCTCCGCNGTAAACGCCTCACATTGAGCGATTGCATTCTGTCCATTGGCTGCATCTAAGACCAGCAGTGTTTCGTTCGGCGCCGTTGCATCTACCTTTGCCATGACTCTGACCATTTTCTGCAGTTGCTGCATAAGATCCGTATTGACGTGCGCACGGCCTGCCGAATCAATCAACAACACATTGATGCCCTTGGCTTTTGCCGATAAAACGGCATCGTGCGCCACCGCTGCTGCATCAGCCCCGCGAGTCTGCGCCACCATCGGGATATCCAATCGATCACTCCAGACNCCCAACTGTTCGATCGCGGCGGCACGAAATGTATCGCACGCAGCCAGCATAACCGTGAACTTCCGGCGCTGAAATTCTCGGGCCAACCTCGCAGCCAGGGTTGTTTTCCCGACTCCGTTCACTCCCACGAGCAAGATCACCGTGGTTGAACCTGGTAATGGATCCGGCAGTGGTTGCGCAACCGGTGTCAAAAGCGTGACGATCTCCTCACGTAACGCCGCGACCAGGGTGGCACGATCACTGATCTGCTCGCTGCGTGACCTTTGGCGTAATCGTTCGACCACCCGAGTGGTTGCAGTCACGCCCACATCTGCGAGAATCAAGGCCTCTTCAAGTGCTTCATATGCTGTCTCATCGAGAGTCACTCGAGATCCGCCAAATAGTCTAAAAAAACGCGTACCAAACGATTCCCGAGCCTGCTGTGGCGCGGCATTCACTCGATTGGCATTGTTAGACAATAGCGGGTTCACTGTGACCGAGGCTGACCCATGACACCAACAAGCTCACCACTGAATTCGCAAAAGGCAACTCCTTGAGGGCTCGACATACCGTTCGCATTATTGCCGGCCATTGGCGCCACCGCTTGATTCGATTCGACCCCGGNGAAGCGCTCCGTCCGACGCCGGATGGAGTTCGGGAAACCGTCTTCAACTGGCTGATTCCTTTCATCAAGGGGGCCCGCTGTCTGGACCTGTTTGCGGGTAGCGGAGCACTTGGGTTCGAAGCACTCTCCCGTGGGGCAGCNCAGGTCACCATGGTCGATCATCAACNTCCCGTCTGCCGCCGCCTGAGAGAGAATTGTGAACTGCTCGGCACAACGCAGATTAATATCGTCTGTAGTGATGCGCTTACTTATCTGCGCCAAACCTTTGATCAATTCGACATTATCTTTATCGACCCGCCCTACAACACACTGCTTGCCACTCAAACATTCAACTTGCTTAATCGTCAAACAACNANCACACCCGACGGCGTGATCTATGTCGAATCCGGCACTCATATGGAACCCCTGGTGCTGCCGAGNGGATGGGAAATATTTCGTCAAAAGGCACAAGGNGAAGTCCGTTACCAGCTGTATCAGAAAATCAAAGAGACANTCAATCGCGAATGAGCATCCGCNTAACGACCGTTTCGCTGCGCGCTCAACTTAACGCTCAGTTACCNCCGTAGCGCGCCTCTCTTTCGAAACCATGCCGATTGTCAACATCAAATACCCGCCGCATCAAAGGCTCAAAGAAAGACAGCGGTTCATTATCNTAATCGGGATCAAAACAATTCTGGTCATAATCCTCACAAAAACGAATGGTATCGGCGTAACACGGATGATCCTTATAACGGTCCCTCGCGTTGGAATCACCACCTGAAAAGTGTGCGTAGTAATACATCTGGAACAACCCATGGTGCTTAACAATCCAATGGATACGTTCAGAAACAAAAGGACGCAACACCGCGGCCGCCATTTCTCCATGTGAATGCGGCGCCAGCATGTCACCAATGTCGTGCAGTAGAGCCGCTACCACCATCTCTTCAGACTCGCCAGCACGATGTGCTCGTGTTGCAGATTGAAGTGAATGGCCGAGACGACTGACCTTGTATCCGCTAATGGAACTATCGAGCGCNTTAAGATGCGCTATTAAACGATCAACGAGACCCGCGGTAAATTCGGCCTCCATCGCATCGAGGAAAGCGTATTCTTCACGCGTTCCATCTGCCATGTGGACAAATTCCACCTGATCCATGCGAATCTCCTTTATCGTGCTAACGTTGTGGCGCGGCGATTGGCTGATTGCTAGTATGCCGGTTACTCGGACACTTGTCCTGCACCCAGACCCATTTACTTATGCCGACCAAAGCCATCTATCCCGGCACTTTCGATCCGGTCACGAACGGACACCTCGACCTGGCAGAGCGGGCAAGTAGCCTTTTCGACCAAATTGTCGTGGCAATATCCGCCAGTCCAGCCAAACAGCCTTTATTCAGTCTCGAGGAAAGAATTGAGTTGGCCGAACAAACGCTCGGGCATATTCCAAATCTTGAAATCGCTGGTTTTTCGAGTCTTCTCATCAACTTCATGGCAAAACGCGAGGCCAGCATCGTCGTCCGGGGACTTCGGGCGGTATCTGACTTCGAGTATGAATTTCAACTGGCCGCAATGAACCGCCGTTTGGACAACACTATCGAAACCGTGTTCCTAACACCCGCGGAAAATTATACTTTTCTCTCGGCGACACTGGTGCGCGAGATTGCAGCCCTCGGGGGCGATGTCGCTCAGTTCGTGCATCCCGTAGTCAATCAAGCACTGCTCAAAAAGATCGGCTAACGCCAGCGGATGCAAGAACCAATCGATGGCCCTACTGATCACACACGAGTGCATCAATTGCGATGTGTGCGAACCCGAATGTCCCAACCAAGCGATTTACCAGGGCGAGGAAATTTACGAAATCGACCCTGCTTGCTGTACCGAATGCATTGGACATTTTGAAACACCGCAATGCGTAGAAGTGTGCCCGGTGGAGTGTATTGTCGTCGACCCAGCGCGAGTAGAAGATGTCGATCTGTTACTCAAGCGCTATCACCGACTCATCGCTTCATGAAATGGCCACGGCTGGTGTCGACAGGCGCGAACGATGCAACCACACGATGGCGATAATCGCCAGCACAACAAACGGCAATAACGCGATATTGAGCAACTGCCAACCGTAATACTCGTGAAGGTACCCCGAACTTAACGCTGTTATTGTCACCGTTCCGAATACCAAGACATCGTTAAAGCCCTGGGTCTTGGCTTTTTCCGGCGGCCTATATGCCTCGGTCACCAATGTTGTCGCCCCGATAAATAAGAAGTTCCAACCAACGCCCAAGAGGAACAAACCTGTCAGGAAGTGCGACAACGTGACTCCGCTCAGATTGATGACGCCACAGGCCAGTAGGATCAATCCACCGATCGCCATAATAATGGTCACGCCAAAGCGCTTGATCAAGTGCCCGGTCACGAACGCCGGCGCAAACATTCCCAGCACATGCCATTGAATGACCAACACCGTATCATCGAAACTAAGGCCGCAATCCGCCATCGCCAACGGGGTTGCGGTCATTAGAAAATTCATCGACCCGTAAGCGACAACTGCACTAAAAACCGCAACGAAGAAGCTCGGTTGAGTCACAATCCGCATTAACGGTCGCGGCACACCACGCTGTTCCTCAAGCGTAGGCTGGGGGATGCTTGCAAAACGCAATAAGACCATCGAGACCAAATAAAAGAACAATAGACTCGCATAACTGGCAGCAAAAGGTGCAGTGGGTACTATTTCTCGAGTGAATTTAGCCAGGTTGGGCCCGACTATCGCTGCCACCACGCCACCGGCCATGACCCATGCAATGGCNCGACTTCGATACCCCTCACTGGCCACATCAGCGGCCGCAAAGCGATAGTAATGACCAAAGCCATTGAACGTCCCTATTAANCANAAGCTAAAACAAAATAATTCAAATTCGCGNTTCANAATAGCGTAGGCCGCNAACCCGGCACCCACAGTGGCAAACATAAGCCCGATCAGAAACCCAGCTCTGCGTCCAATGCGTTGCATCAACATAGATGCCGGAAATGTGGCAATCAGCATGCCTAAAAACATGAACGCCAGCGGAACCGTTGCCCAGTGACGCTCATCGGCAAGCGTTGCACCAATNAGCACNGAGGTCGGCATAATNAACGTCATNGCTGACATCATGAGCGCCTGACACAGTGCCAGAATGCCNACATTACGGCGCATCATNTTGCTATCCAACATTATTGCCATCCTACTGAGACGNGGCGGTGGTGATCCACCCGGTTACCCGTANCGGGGNAAATCCCCGNNGGAATCACATATTTCGTCGNTAGCGNCCACCNACCTCGAACAGNGCGTCNGTGATCTGNCCCAGCGAACAACAACGGGCTGCGATCATCAGTTGCNCAAAGACATTCTCGTTATTCAGCGCAGCGCTTTGCACCTGTCCGAGGACAGCGGATGTCACAGCCTGATGCTGCGCATGAAACGCCTCAAGTCGACAAATCTGGCCCTGTTTCTCATCTTCCGTACCGCGGGTCAACTCGACTGCAGCGGGCGTTGCGTCCCCCTCAGCAACAAACATGTTCACACCAATGATCGGCTGTGACCCGTCGTGTTTCATGTGTTCGTAACGCATCGACTCATCCTGAATTCGACCCCGCTGATACCCCGTTTCCATCGCGCCCAAGACTCCTCCGCGCTCACTGATTCGGTCAAACTCAAGCAACACCGCTTCCTCGACCAAGTCGGTTAACTCTTCGATGATGAAACTACCCTGGTTCGGGTTTTCGCTTTTGGCCAATCCCCATTCGCGATTAATGATCATCTGAATCGCCAAGGCTCGCCGAACCGATCCTTCACTAGGCGTTGTGATGGCTTCATCATTGGCATTGGTGTGTAAACTATTGCAGTTGTCATAAACCGCGATCAACGCCTGTAAGGTCGTGCGGATATCATTGAAACTAATCTCCTGTGCATGCAGAGAACGACCGGAAGTCTGAATGTGATATTTCAATTTCTGACTTCGTTCACTCGCCCCATAGCATTCGCGCATGGCAACAGCCCAGATACGGCGAGCCACTCGCCCAATCACCGTGTACTCTGGATCCATGCCATTGGAAAAGAAAAACGACAGATTGGCCGCGAAATCGTCAACCGACATACCGCGTGCACGATAGGCCTCGACATAGGTGAAGCCATTTGACAGAGTCAGTGCCAACTGTGTAATCGGATTCGCCCCGGCTTCGGCAATGTGATATCCAGATATCGACACCGAGTAAAAATTCCTCACACTGTGGTCGATAAAGTACTGCTGAATATCACCCATCATCTTAATACTGAACTCGGTAGAAAAAAGACAAGTGTTCTGTCCCTGATCTTCCTTGAGAATATCGGCCTGCACCGTGCCGCGTACGTTCTGCAGGGCAAAACAACGCACCTTCTCCGCCTCCACTGCATCCGGTTCGCGGTCATGGTCAGCGCGAAACCTATCCATCTGTTGGTCAATGGCCGTATTCAGAAAAAACGCCAATACGGTCGGCGCAGGACCATTAATCGTCATCGACACCGATGTGCCTGGATCACATAGATCAAAACCGGCGTAAAGGGCTTTCATGTCATCAAAGGTTGCGATCGACACTCCCGAGGTTCCCACCTTGCCATAGATGTCGGGGCGCAAGCCTGGATCTGCACCGTAAAGCGTGACGGAGTCGAATGCCGTCGAAAGCCGCTTTGCCGAGGACGACTCAGACAGCACGTGAAATCGACGATTGGTACGAAATGCGTCACCTTCGCCGGCGAACATGCGGGTGGGATCTTCACTTTGACGCTTGATAGGGAACACACCGGCCGTGTAAGGGAAATAGCCTGGTAAGTTTTCCAACATCAACCAGCACAAGAGATCCCCGCTGTCGCTGTAGCGTGGCAAACTGACTCGGGGTATTCGAGTCCCCGACAGCGAGGTGTACACCAACGGCTGCCGGATTTCTTTATTACGTACCGTATAAACCAGTTCGTCCTGCCCATATTGTTCACGCAGTTCCTTGAAGTTTTCCAACAACGCAATCGAGGTCGCATCCAATTGCTGGAGTTTGTCTTCTGCCAGTGCGCGCACAACGCTGATAACGTCGGTCGCTGACCCCTCAACTTCAAGCAATGCAGCACTTTCTCGAAGATATTGTGCCTCGCGCACAAGCTGCGCCTGAGCTTGGGCGCGCGCGCGATAGTCTCGAACGGTCTTGCTGATTTCCGACAAATACCGCTGTCGATCCGCGGGAACAATCTGTGACCGAGTGCTCGATGTCCGAACGCCCACACGCTGCAGGTCACCGCCCGTGTCGGCCAAACCAAAAACTGATAATTGCAATGACAACTCTTGGTATANCGCGGTGACACCGTCGTCGTTGAAATGTGATGCGATCGTGCCAAATACAGGCAACGTGGCCAGATCCTTTTCGAAGGCAGTCCGGTTTCTCTGAAATTGTTTGCGCACATCGCGCAACGCATCGTCAGCGCCTTTGCGATCAAACTTATTGATCGCAACGCAGTCTGCAAAATCCAACATGTCGATCTTCTCAAGCTGACTGGCTGAGCCAAATTCGGGTGTCATAACGTAGAGCGATACATCCACGTGGGACACGATACCGGCGTCACCCTGACCAATACCCGGGGTCTCGACGATGATGAGGTCGAAACCNGCCGCCTTAGTCGCTGTAATGATATCGGGCAGTTTCTTGGGCACNTCAGTTACAGCTGACCGAGTGGCCAGCGAACGCAGGTANACGGAGTCACCATCGATCGCATTCATACGAATTCGATCACCGAGCAGTGCGCCTCCCGATCGGCGCCGAGAAGGGTCTATCGCGAGTACCGCAACGCGCAGCTGATCTGCATGATCCAATCTCCAGCGCAAAATTAATTCGTCTGTCAGAGAAGACTTGCCCGATCCCCCAGTTCCGGTGATTCCGAGCACGGGAACTTTGCGCCCCAAGTTCGCGGCGCGTTGCTTTAGAGAGGCCATCAACGCGCGTGGCGCTGTCTCATTTTCGAGCAACGTAATCACACGAGCCAAATCTGACCTACTCAGAGGACGGGTCGACTCAAGGTCAGATACCAAACCCTCACCGGGATAGAAGTCAGCCCGTTTGACCATATCTTCGATGATGCCCTCGAGACCCATTCGTTGTCCGTGCTCAGGAGAATAGATACGCGTGACGCCGTAGGCCTCCAGCTCGCGAATCTCTTCAGGAACAATCACTCCACCACCACCACCGAAGACACGAATCTCACCGCGCCCATTGTCACGAAGCATATCCAACATATAGCGAAAGAATTCAACGTGGCCGCCTTGATAAGAACTGACCGCAATCCCCTGCACGTCCTCTTCAATTGCGGCATCGACAATTTCTTTGACCGAGCGATTATGGCCAAGGTGAATCACTTCAACGCCGGCCGCCTGTAACATTCGTCGAATGATGTTGATGGAAGCGTCATGACCATCAAAAAGACTCGCTGCCGTGATAAATCGCACTCGATAACGCGGGTCAACATCGACGTCAACCAGGTGCGTGACGTTGGACGCAGGCAAAGTCATTGAAAAATTCAGCGTTACGAAAGAGTCAGTCAGTCTAGATTCCGTTTACGTAAACGTCAATTAGCCCTATACTCAATCCCGTTATGATCAATGCGCAAGGCCAGCTAAGCGCTGATACCGGCGCTCAAGAATCCTACTCCATATCAGAGTTGTCACGGGAATTTGAAGTCACCACCCGTACCATTCGCTTTTATGAGGACGAAGGGTTGTTGCGTCCTGATCGAGTTGGAAGACAACGGGTCTACTCACCGGGAGACCGGGTCCGGCTGAAACTCATTCTGCGCGGCAAGCGGCTGGGTTTTTCTCTCAGTGAAATCGGCGACATTATCCAAATGTACGACTCGACACCGGGCGAGTCCGGTCAACTGACTTACTTTATCGACCGCATCCAACAACGTCGCCATGCTCTGCAGCAGCAACACGACGACATTGAGGTGACCCTGCGGGAACTCAACCAGATCGAAAAACAGTGTCGACAACAGTTGCAGAGACTGGACTAAATGGATTCTGAAAAGCGGCCTGTCACCACTGGGGTTCTCGTAAGTTTCGCTTCGCTGGTGGTGATCATCGCCGGCTTAAAAGCAGCCAGCCCCATCGTCATTCCGTTGCTTGTGGCTGGCTTCATCGCACTGATTCTGTCACCGCCGTTATTCTATCTACAGCGAACAGGGCTACCGACATGGGCCGCGCTGAGCATTATTGTCATTAGCCTTGTCCTTGTGTTGACGACACTGACTCTGTTGCTCAGCGTATCGATTGAAAATATTGCCTCTAGTCTGCCCCACTATGAAGCCCGCCTCACAGAACACCTTGGCGTCGCTAAAGTCTGGCTTGATAACAAAGGACTCAATCCATCCCACCAGGACTTCACCGCATTGATTGATCCTGCTCTAGCCGTCACCCTGTTCGGTCGATTGGTTAATGGTTTCGGAAATATTCTCGCCAACGGATTGCTAATTATTTTTGCCGTGTTGTTCGTACTCATGGAAGCATCCGCGTTTCCGGCAAAAATACGCTACCTTCTACCACGACCTGAACAGTCTCTTGTTCACCTGGCCCGCTTTGTGGAGACGGTCAAGACCTACCTNGTGATTAAGTCAGTCATGAGCTTNATNACCGGAGCTNGCGTCGCGCTATANCTGGTANTGATCGGTGTTGATTTTGCACTTCTGTGGGGATGGATCGCCTTCTTCATGAACTTNGTTCCCTATGTCGGTTCCCTCATCGCCGCCATCCCGGTGATNGTGCTGACACTGCTCGATNCCGGTCCAGATATAGCGCTNTTGGTCGCTTTTGGTTACCTTGCCATCAACNTNATAGTCGGNAACGTCATAGAACCCCGCTATCTCGGACAGGGGCTGGACCTGTCTACGCTGGTCGTTTTTCTATCCCTGGTTTTCTGGGGCTGGTTGTTCGGACCGGTTGGGATGTTTCTGTCGGCACCACTCACCATGCTGCTCAAGATTGCTGCTGAAAGCCACCCCGATGGTCGTGGCCTGGGGGTTCTTCTGGGGTCGACAGCACCCCAAGAAAATGCGCCCAGCGAACCGCACTGAAGCTGAGTAGCGCATCGAAAGTGCCCTGTCGGGGCAACCACCAATCCAGACCCATGGAATAAGCACATCGCGGATTAATAGTCACTGCACGGTTGTTCCACACCGCCAGGGTCGCCCGGCCATTGCTCAAAGAACAGACTGACTGTTGCCATTGTTCCCCCAGTTAAGCATCGCATCAAACCGATCAACGACACGAGTACGCGTGTCGCCTTTTTTATGTGCGCGCCGACAGGCACCCTGGGCAACACCCAAGAGATTTGATATTCCAACACTTGTGCATATTGCTACTGCTGGTCGAACTCAACATGGTAAACTCTTTGTTTAAGTGCACGTCGGCCCTTGAGATGTCACGAGAAAACAATCTCGAACTGTCACCGCTGACCGCCCTCTCGCCTCTTGACGGCCGTTATGCCACACGGGTGGGGGTCCTTCGCAACCACTTCAGCGAATTTGGCCTGATCCGCTACCGGGTGATGATCGAAGCTCGCTGGCTTGCCTATCTTGCTGCCGAACCCGGTATTAGTGAACTATCCCCGCTGTCCCGTAACGCCAATGATTTCCTGGATCGGTTGGTGAACGATTTCGCGCTCGCTGATGCACAACGCATCAAGGCCATAGAACACGATACCAACCACGATGTCAAAGCGGTTGAGTACTTCCTGAAAGAAACCTTCGCGAGCCATTCGGAACTTCATCACACCAGTCAATTTATACACTTCGGGTGCACATCTGAAGACATTAATAATCTTGCCTATGCCTTAATGCTGAAAAATGCCCGCAATGACATTCTGATACCGACTGCGACCAAGGTCAGTCGAACATTGATCGATCTCAGCGCCGCCACCGCAGATATTCCCATGCTGGCGCGCACCCATGGCCAAGCAGCAAGCCCTACTACTGTGGGCAAAGAAGTGGCGAACGTGATCGCGCGATTTGAAGCAGCACTCATCGACTTCAGCACCATTGCCCTGGTCGGCAAGTTCAACGGTGCCGTCGGCAATTACAACGCGCACCTGGCTGCCTATCCTGATCTCGACTGGCCCTCTATGTCGCGCCAATTTATCGAGATGCTGGGCCTCGAACACGTTGCGATGACCACCCAAATTGAGCCCCACGACGGCCTGGCCGCGCTGTGTCATGCAGCCTCGCGCATGAACACCATTTTGATAGACCTCAGCCGTGACATGTGGGGCTATATCTCGATCGGTTATTTTCAACAAATCCCAGTGGCCGGTGAAGTCGGATCGAGCACTATGCCCCACAAGATCAATCCGATTGATTTTGAAAATGCGGAGGGCAATCTTGGCATTGCCAATGCCCTGCTGGAACATCTGGCCGGGAAATTACCGATTAGCCGATGGCAAAGAGACCTTACTGATTCAACGCTACTACGGAATCTTGGCACCGCGTTCGGTTATTCATTGCTTGGATGGAACAGTCTGAACAAAGGACTCGGCAAACTGGAGATCAATCGATCCCGACTGGCTGAAGACCTCGACAGCGCCTGGGAAGTTCTCGCTGAAGCAATTCAAACTGTCATGAGGCGTCACGGCATTCCCGAACCTTACGAGAAACTAAAGGCGCTAACCCGTGGTCATAATGGAATCAATAAGCACTCCCTACGAGCATTTATTGAACAACTAGATGTGCCACCGGAAGCAAAAAAACGCTTGATGGATCTGTCACCCGCAACCTATACCGGCAACGCGGCCAGCGCGACTCGAGCATTTCTTAGGCGACTGCATTTATCTGGCCAATAAGGGGCTTTCCTCGCGATGTCCGAAGTGCGATTGTCCAAACTGATGTCAGAGATGGGATTGTGTTCCCGCCGTGAAGCAGATCGATTGATCGAAACGGGCCAGGTTTTCGTTGATGGTGTTGCGATCACTCAACTCGGAACACGCATCTCTCCCGACAGTGAAATCACCCTATCAACCGCGGCACGCCAGAAAAGTGACCGCCTGATGACAATCATATTGAATAAACCACCCGGCTATGTGTCTGGACAGGCAGAACGTGGCTATCCTGACGCGGTTTCGTTAATCACACGGTCCAACCTATATGGGCCGAAAGACGGGCAACTCCCTCGCCTCGGTTCACTCAACGTCGCCGGACGACTGGATATCGATTCCTCAGGACTCCTCGTCCTGACTCAAGACGGCCGTGTTGCCAGGCAACTGATTGGGCCCAACAGCAAAATCAAGAAGTCATATCGAGTTAAAGTGCACGGTCACATTACCCCCAACTGTCTGGAACAATTGCGCTTCGGTCTTGAACTAGACGGTCGAACGCTTCGCCAGGCCACAGTTAAACAGGCTGGCGAAGACGGCCTGCTGTTTGAACTCATCGAAGGGAGGAAAAGACAGATTAGACGCATGTGTCAAGCAGTCGGTCTTGACGTTCGCACACTCCACCGCAACCGCGTGGGTGCCATCAAACTCGGCCAACTCCCGCGAGGCTGCTGGCGTTTTCTGAGCACTAACGAATTGTTCTGAATGCCAAATCTTTATCCGCTACTGCGTCGTCTGCTGTTCGCACTGAATGAGGAACACGCTCATCGTCTGACGATGGGCTTCTTCAACGCTCTGGGACGCGTCCACCCAATTAATGTATACGCTCATGACGCATGGCGTGGCCCGTTAATGCAGTGCCCCATAAAGGTAATGGGCATTGACTTTCCTAACCCCGTCGGTCTCGCGGCGGGACTGGACAAAGATGCCCGTGCGGTGGATGGGCTCGCAGCGCTGGGCTTTGGGTTTATCGAGGTCGGCACTGTCACGCCACTGCCGCAGGCGGGCAATCCCCATCCCCGTCTTTTTCGACTGAGCGAACACGGCGCCCTAATCAACCGCAATGGCTTCAACAGCGCAGGGCTTGGGGCTTTCCTATCTAATCTCGCGCGTCACCGGCAAACAGTCCGTATTGGAATCAACCTTGGCAAAAACGCGGTGACACCGATAAGGCAAGCAGCAGACGATTACCTTACCGGGCTTCGTGCGGTGTACCGGGCCGCAGACTATGTCTCGATCAATATTTCCTCTCCCAACACGACCAACTTGAGATCGCTTGAGAAACCGCTTTCACTGGACCCTCTATTACGGCGCCTAACCCTAGAACGCAGCCGACTCAGCGACCTGCATGGTCGTTACGTGCCGCTTGCTGTGAAACTGTCGCCCGATCTCGATTCAGCAGACATGCCAGCCATCACAACCAGCCTCCTCCAAAACAAAGTGGATGCCGTCATTGCAACCAACACAACAATCGCACGTCCCGAATCAATCCAATCACATTTCCATGCCAAGGAGGCCGGCGGCCTTAGCGGCAAACCTCTTTTTGATGCTTCAACCGAACTGGTTGTGAATCTCCACCATCACCTGCAAGGCGAAATACCGATTATCGCTGCCGGGGGCATTTTCAGTGGCGACGATGCCTGGCGCAAACTCGCAGCTGGCGCCAGCTTGATCCAAATCTATACGGGCTTTATCTACCGCGGACCCCGCCTAATTCGCGATATCATCGAGAAAATTCATCGGCAACAGGTCGGTCGAAATTTTACCGACCTTGCCAGCGTTCTCGAATCACTCCACGGTGTCTCCCTCGATCCATCGCTCTCTGAGTCATCTCAAATACCCCGATCCAGAGAATAACCCGTGTAATTAATGAGTTATCAAGGCCACAAGTGACGGGGCATGGTGGTCAATCAGCATCAGACCAAAAAGCATGGCCAGGTACTGGATGGAATATGAGAAAGTCTGGCGAGCCAACGCATCACTGTAGTTTTTGTATAAACGAACAGCGTAATAAATGAATCCGATATTCAGAATCACACTGCCAGCCAAATAGACGATACCAAACATTTGTGTGCCAAATGGCAATAGCGTGACAGCGCAAAGCAGTGCGGTGTAGAGCAGAATCTGCAGCCTTGTGTAACGCATACCGTGAGTTACCGGCAGCATGGGTATACCGGCACTCGCGTATTCCTCGCGTCGATAAAGCGCCAGCGCCCAGAAGTGCGGTGGAGTCCAGCAGAAAATGATTAAAAACAGTAACAATGCATCGGCAGACACCGAACCGGTCACCGCAACCCAACCCAATACCGGCGGTGTGGCACCAGCTGCACCGCCAATCACGATGTTCTGTGGCGTCGCGTACTTGAGAAACACAGTGTAGATCACGCCATAACCAATCATGGAGGCGAACGTAAGTGCCGCTGTCAAGAAATTGACCCACATAACCAACAGGACCATCGATAGAATTGCCAGCGTTAACGCCAGTATCAATGCCCCTAACGTACCGACTGCACCCGTTGGCAAAGGCCGTGCCTGAGTACGTGCCATCACCGCATCGGCATTTCGATCCAGGACGTGGTTCAATACAGCGCCCGATGCTGCACCGAGCCCAATACCGGCTGCCGCCAACACCAAGCGGACAAACGGCACCATCTCATTGGTGGCCAGGAACATGCCGACGATCGCTGTGAACACAATCAGTCCAACGACTCGAGGCTTGGTCAAGTCGTAATAACTTCGAATAGGCCAGCCGTCTCGTGCGATGGCCGCCGGCTTGTCGCTTGTGGTTGCCTGCGATTTCATAGGATCTGGATTATAGAGGAGTGGCCTCGACCTAACCGATCCGAGAGACGCGCATCAGGTGCGCCAGATCCTTGCGAATGTCATTGGGATCAATCGCCAGCGGATAACTCATCATCAGGTACCCCAACGGGTCGAGCAGATAAATTCTGCCTGCCTCCGGCGGTGCTGACCCTTCTACACCAAACGCCGCGCGCCAACGCCCCAAGGCTGAATTATCGATGTACGCGGTTAACGCCGCGGAATGACTAACACGCTCGTTACTCGATGGGGGTGCGCTCGGCGAGACAATCGCCACGAGGCACTGGATACGGTCTTTGTGCTTACCACGACTCAACCGAATACGGACAAGGGACTTGATCACCGCGTTGCAGGTCTGATCACAAACTTCACGACTGAAATACACATAAGTCCACTTACCCCTTAAAGAAGACAGCGCCATGGCCTGACCGTCGATCATATACATCGCCAAATTGGACACCAACCGCGGCGGCTCAATCAACTG